>NZ_KI911782.1:3968605-4166762 GCF_000515395.1 Jiangella gansuensis DSM 44835
TTTATAGGCCTCATGGAGCGATTCCAGGTGCTTCAGGCTGGCTTTCACGATGGCGAGACTCCGCTGCGCAGGATTGGTGGCCATGTCGCTGTCTCCAGTCTTCGGGATCACGTGATCAAGTAGGGCTCGAGGCATCTGGCGAGAGAGGGGTGTCGTCGTCGATGGCTGCAGCGGACACGCCGGGCGCGCCCGACCACTGATGGGCACGATATGGAAAGTGAGCGCCCCGAGCACAAGTCAATGCAGCTTTAGGGTGACCGTAGCGCAGGCAATTTCGAGCGTCAAGCCTGATTTCTGGGTGGCGCGCTCAAATGCCTGAAGTGGCCCCCTTCGATGCTGCAACGTTGGCGTGGCAGGCTGAATGTGATTCCCGCCGCGACGATCAATCAACGCAAAGCGTCTCCTCGACTGAGGTGTCTGCGAATGGCTGACCAACTGCCGACCGCTCGTAAACCAGCCGTTTCGGTGCCGGTGGTCTCAGGCCGTGGGCCACTGCGTCACCTCGACTATCCCGAGTGGAATGTGGGGCACGTCACGTCTGTAGGTCGATGCGCAGTGAGAATGTCGAATTCAGTCGGCGAACTAACATATTGGTAGTCCTCCGCCGTATAGACACAAACGGCTGTGACGTTGCCCTGAGTGTAGAGATCTAGAGACCCGCGGTCGGCTCGAAACGGATCGTATTTGCGACAGAGTGCCGATTGTTCGGCGATGGAAGGTGCGGTGTATGAGTGCAATACGATCGAGGTTCGGCTGCGGCGGGCACCCGCTGGGCCGATTCGCCGGTCGGCCAGAGGCGGAGTTCGGGCAAGCCGCGGACATGCGGGCAGCGTCAATGACGTCGTCGTGCAGTCGCTGATCGCCGGGTTTATCGAGGACACGACCGCCTCGACGAATCGGCCGCCCGCACATACATCACAGCGATCGGCGCCGACGGAGCTGCGGCGTGGTTCTCAGGGGAACGGAGCCGCCGACCTTGCAAGGTCGGCGGCTCCGCGCTCATCGCCCTCCGCCCTTCGTCGTCGACAAGGGTGGCGATCGTGCGGAGTGCGACGGACACCCTTGCGGACGAAGCAGGCCAACATGACTGTCAGCGCTCGATGAGCTGCGTGAAAAACCTCACCCCCCACGGCGCGGGGACAGGCCGACACAACGAAAACCAAACAATTCTCACCGCAAACTCTAGTTCCGCGAGGAACCCTGTCAAGGGTGATCCCGGGCAGCGCGAAACTTCACGACGACAATGAGTCGCATATTTGCCTCGACGGCATCAGGTGTCAGCGCCTTTCCGTCAACGGTCTGGCGACATTCAGCTATCCATGGCGGCTGCGCGGCTATGCTCAGCCCGTTTCGCCGGCCATCGGCACGACCACCATCGTCATCTGCGGTGACATCGCCGTCAGCGGCTCCGTCGTGACGGGCACGGGTAGGTGAAAGGCCCAGTCCGATTCTCAGGTGGCCGGGATTCGAGCCGCCAATTCACCGTGCAGAGCGGGAACCGGGTGGCTGCCGCATCGAACTATGGACTTATCTGGGATGTGCCTGCGAGCCCACCTCGCTCGTGGGAATTGTGCACGTCAGATGAGTCCCGCGGCCACGTTGCGGCGATTCCGGATGTGGACTGCGCGGGGACGTAGTCGTCGGCGCCCTGCAGGCCACCGCGGACGGTGTTGCGGAAGTCATGTTCAGGCCAGAAGCCGAGGCGGCCGATGGCGGAGTCGATGCTGACCTCCAGACGGTGTCGCATCGGCATGGTGACCATCAGCTTCGGGACGCCGTACAGGCCGGCGATCACCGCCGCGCCCTCGTCGTGCGTCGTCGGTTTCATGGCCGCGAGGTTCAACGCCTGCCCTACAGCTCCCGGCTCCGTGAGGGCTCGATGCACGCCGTCGACGGCATCGCGGACGTCGAGCAGGGAGATCGTCCAGGGCTGGTAGTCAGGGTCGCGCAAGCCGACGGCCGTGTCGGGGGCAGCGTCGCCAGCCTGGTGGTCGAGCAGTGTCACGAGATCCGGCTGGCCGTCGAAGAGCGGCCACAGGTGCGAGTCTTTGCCGAGTCGCTGCCATTCGAGCACCGAGCGCCAGAAGCTGAGGCGGAACATCGTCCCGGCCTCTTCCGGGCTCACGACGGTGGCGAAGCGCACGATCGCGTACGGGATGTCGAACTGGACGGCATGGTTGCGCAGGATGATCTCGCCGAGCAGCTTGCTGGTGCCGTAGTAGTCGGCCGGCTGCTGCCAGCTGTTCTCGCGTAGCGGCCGCGCCGGCGGCCGGCCCGGGCGGTAGGTGCCGTCGGAGCTGGCCAGTACGAAGCGCTCGATGCCGCCGGCCCGTACGACACCCTCGAGAAGTCGCAGCGTGCCGAAGGCGTTGATGTCGTAGAACCGGTCGACGGGGGTGTCGCCTCGCATGAGCTGTGCGGCGAGGTGCACGACGTGGGTCACGTCGCGGCACGCCACATCGACGGCTGTCTGGTCTGTGAGGTCGGCCTCGACGACCTCGACGTCGGGAAACGCGTCGAGCTTGGATCCGTGCGGATCGCCCGGCAGCACCATGGCCTTGACCTCCGCACCGGCGGTGATCAGTCGCATGATCATGTTCGTGCCGACCCTGCCGGTCGCACCTGTGACGAGTACCCGCATGCAGTTCACCACTCTCTCCTGAGCAATCCGAGAAGTAGCGCGCAAGAAATGGAAGCGTGGTTTCAGTATCGGTGGTGCGCGGCAGTTTAGGTAGCCAGTCGGCTGGTGGGGGCGGTGGCGGTGTGCCCCACCTGCCTGAAACCGGCCTCTGCGGCGCCCTCCTCGCAGGGGCGAGGCTGGTCGCGACGGGGTACAAGACGGGCAGGCGGGAGGCCGGGTGACGACGCGGAAGGTGCCGGTCGGCGTGCTGGGGACCGGCTCGTACGTCCCGGCACGGGAAGTGCGGAACGCCGAGATCGCACGCCTGGCCGGCGTGACGGCCGAATGGATCGAGCGGAAGACCCGGATCCGGTCCCGCAGATACGCCGCCGAAGATGAAGCGACCTCCGATCTGGCCGCCCGGGCGGCCAGATCGGCGCTGACCGACGCTGAACTCGGCGCGGACCAGATCGACTACCTCGTCGTCGCGACGTCGACACCGGACTCACCGCAGCCGCCGACGGCGGCTCTGGTGCAACACGCGGTCGGCGCGGACCGCGCGGCGTGCTTCGACATCAACGTGGTGTGCAGTGGCTTCGTCTATGCGATGGCCGTGGCCCAGGGCATGCTCGCGGGGCGCCCCCACCAGCGGGCCCTCGTGGTGGCGGCCGACGTGTACTCGCGGATCCTGAACCCCGCTGACCGCACCACCGCCGTGCTGTTCGGCGACGGGGCCGGAGCCGCGGTTCTGGGCGCGGTGCCGGAGGGCTCCGGCATCCTCGAGTTCGGCCTCTACACTCGCGGCGACGTCCACGAACTCATCCGGGTGCCGGCGGGTGGCAGCCGGCTCCCGGCATCGCACGACACCATCGGCAGCGGCCAGCACTACTTCACGATGCAGGGCCGCGCGGTGGCGACGTTCGTGCGAGAGCAGGTGCCGCCGGCTCTGGCGGAGCTGTTGCAACGCGCCGGCGTGCGAGCCGGGGCGGTCGACCACGTCATACCGCACCAGCCGAACGGCAATCTGCTCGACGACCTGGTCCTCAAAGCCGGTCTCGAGGGCGCTTCGACACATCGCACGCTGGAGCGCTACGGAAACGTCGGCGGAGCGTCGATCCCCGTCACACTCGACGCAGCACATCGAGCAGGTGCGCTGCGGGACGGGGATCTCGTCCTGCTCGCCGGCTTCGGCGGCGGAATGTCGATCGGGGCGTGCCTGCTGCGGTGGTCGGCGTAGCGCTATGCGCATGCCATTCTCATGGCCGGAGCGAGAGGTCAGCGGAATGCTGTGCGCAGAACTCGCTGAAGGGCATCCGAGCCCGGCACGGCCTCGCCTCGTTCGATGGTGTGGACGGTTTCGACGATCGCGGCGTTGGCCGGCGTCGGGACACCGAGCCGTTGCCCGAGATCGACGACATAGCCGTTGATGAAGTCGATTTCCGTGGTGCGGCCGCGCTCGAAGTCCTGAAGCATCGACGGTTTGATGTCACCGTAGGCGTCGAGGACCTGGCCCAGCCAGGTGTCGTGGGCCGCACCGGCGACACTCTGCCCGTCCCACCCCGGCGGAACCGGATCGACCAGCATGCGTTCTGGCTGGGCGCCGCTGGCCAGTGCCACGGACAGCGCCTCGTCGTAGGTACGGTCGAAGAGCTGCCGGCCGTCGGGTGACCTCACGTAGTCGCGCATGGTCGTGCCGGCCATTGCCCCGATCGTGGTGACCGAGCAGTTCACCACGAGCTTGGACCAGATGGCTCCAGCCAGGTTCGGGGTGACGCGCACTTCGATCGCGCGTCCGAGCCACTGGCCGATCAGCTGGGCGCGCTCACTGTCGCCGCCGCCCAGTTCGCCGATGAGCAGGTGGCCGGCGTTGCGCTGCTCGTAGACGCCCGGCTGCGTCATCGTCGCGCCCAGGTTGGAGAGGCCGCCGAGCACCCGATCGGTGCCGAGCCGGTCGCCGAGCAGCTGGGACACGCCGCCGTTCTGGATCGGCAGCACGGTGCCACCGGGCGTCAGCAAATCTGCCAGGCGCGGCGCCGCCTCGATGGCATCGCGGGCCTTTGTGGCCAGCACGATGAGGTCGAACCCGTCGTCGCCGTAGGCGGCCAGGGCGGCCACTCGCACCGTCGACGCCGTCGCGGAGCCGCCGACACCACTGACATGCAGGCCGGTCGAGGCGAGCCGGGCCGCCGACTCCTCGTCACGCGTCGCCAGCCAGGCCGGCGAACCCGCAGCGTCAAGGCGTGCTGCGATCAGCCCGCCGAGCGCTCCGATGCCCACGATCAACGTCTTCATGCGCGACCATCCCACGTCCGAGCCGGCCCGAACCCTCCCATGCTGTCGAGACCGTACCGCGTCGCGTCGGCGCAGTCGCACCCCACCTGGCGTGCTTCCGGTTCATCAGGCATGCATTCCGGCTGAACCGGGAGCACCGCAACGCAACGTGATCGATTACCAGGCGGTGCGGGTCTCGAGCAGTGCTGGTGGGATGCCGGAACGGGGGAAGAGCTGCCGCCGCTGTCCGCGGGCCGGTGTGTCGATCACGAACACGTCGCCGGCCAGGGCCGCGGCCCGGCCTCGTGTCGGTGCCGCTTGCGCGGCGGTCGTGATGAAGAGCCGATTTCCACGAGGTCCGCCGAACGTGCAGCTGGTCACGTTCGACGTCGGGACGCTCACGGCGCCGAGCAGCTGCCCGTCCGGCGCGTAGCGGCGAACCTCACCGGCACCCCATACGGCCAGCCACAAGCAGCCTTCACTGTCGACGCACAGGCCGTCGGGCAGGCCGTCGCCGGACGGGACCACGATGAGGGGCACCGGGTTACGGGGCTCGCCCGCGACCGCGTCCCAGTCGTAGCGACACACGGTCTGCGTCAGCGTGTCGACGTGGTAGAAGTACACACCGTCCGGGCTCCAGTCCAGTCCGTTGGACATCCCGATGCCGTCGAACAGCTGGTGCGTGCTGCCGTCGTGGTCGACGCGATACAGCGCGCCGGTGAATCTCGGGTCGACCGCGGCGGTACCGGCGACGAAGCGGCCGTTGGGGTCGCACTTGCCGTCGTTGAACTGGGTGGCGAGATCCTCTTCGACCGGTTGCCACAGCCGCGGCAGGTCGGTCCAGTTCGGCAGCACCAGGACCCCGCGTCCGGCGGCCAGCAGGAATCCGCCACCCTCGATGAGGGCGACACTGCCGAGCGGCTCGCCGATGGAGAGGTAGTCCATGCTGTGCTCGGCGCGGACCCACCGCCACAAGCGGCCGGCCGGGATGTCGACCCAGTACAGCGCCTCGGACACGGGATCGTAGATCGGGCCTTCGCCGACCTCGGCGTGGCACTGCGCCAGCGGTGTCGCCTGGTTCTCGATCATCGTCGCTCACACATCTCCGCGGCCTGCCCTGCTGGAGGGCGATCGCCCTACCCGCGCCCGGACGGCTGGAGCCGTTCGGCGACCCGCGTCAGCGCCTTCGCGACCTTCGGCACGTCCTTGAGCGTGAAGCGGCTGGCTGGTGCGCTCACGCTCAGTGCCGCCGGCAGCCTGGTGCCGAGAACAGCCACGGAGACACAGCGGCCGTCGACCTCGTTCTCACCGTCGTCGACGGCGTAGCCGCGCTCGCGTACAGAGGCCAGCTCGTCGAGGAACTGATCCACGGTGGTGATCGTCTTGGCCGTGCGTGACGTCATCTCGACCTGCTCCAAGAGCTCGCGCACCCGGTCCTCGGGCAGCTGGGCGGCGATCGCCTTGCCCAGTGCCGTGCAATAGATCGGGTCGCGGCTGCCGGGAGCGCTCACCATGCGCACGGGTCTGGGGCTCTCGGCGACCTCGACGTATCGCACGGCATTGCCGTCGAGAACGCCCAGATTGGCGGTCTCGCCGACATCGTCGCGCAGGCGCTCCAGCCACGGGCGCGCGCGCTCCTGGAGCACGTCCAGGTCGCGCGACTGCATACCGACGAAGCCGAGCCCGAGCACGAAATGACCATCAGCGTTGCGTTCTACGTAGCGGTGCTTCTGCAGCGTCCACAGATAACGGAACGCGGTCGCCTTGGGCATGTCGATGGCCCGATGGATCTCGACCAAAGACATCGGTGCGGTCGCCTCCTGCAGTTCGTTCAGCATGGAGACCACTCGCTCCACGGAGCGGTTCAAGTACTTCTTGGCCTGCTCAGGTGTGGCGGTCGCTGGATCAGGCGCGTTGTTGATGTCGATTCTGTGATCGGTCTGCTCTTCGTCTGTGTCGTCGGGATCGTTCGGGCCCCGAGGCTGCCTGCGTGCCATCACATCATCTCGTTTCCTGTTTTGAACTCGATGTTTCAGAGATTGTATCGGAAACAAGATCATCCGCCAGGGGCCGCTTTGTGAAACGGCCGATGAACTGCTGCTGCGGGCGGCGTGGACGGCGCGATTGGCCCCTTGACGAGCACAGGAGGTGATCGTAGCGTGATTTGCAGGTCGGAGCCTCGGTTTCATATAACAAAACTCAGCCCGTGGGGCGCCAGGCGTGACGGCATGCCCCGTTACCAAGGAGCGTGGCCCATGCGCCCACCTGTCCGGCGTCTCGAGCGGTCCACCGAACTCCATCGCAGGGCCGGCCTGACGGCACCGGGAGGGGTGCACTCCAACGTCCGCCTGCCCGGGCCGAGGGTCTTCTTCGATCGCGGCCAGGGCGCTTGGCTGTACGGCGTCGATGGGGAGGACTACGTCGACTACCTGATCGGGCAGGGTCCGAACTTCCTCGGTCATGCGCCGGCCCGGGTGCTCGACGCTGTCACCGAGGCGTGCCGGGACGGCTTGATCTACGGCGGTCAGCACGAGCTGGAGGTCGAGGCGGCAGAAGTCGTGTGCGCCGCGCTCGGTTGGCCGGACATGGTGCGGTTCGGTGCGTCCGGGACCGAGGCCGTGCAGGCGGCGCTGCGGGTGGCCCGCGCTGCCACCGGCCGATCCCGGGTGATCCGCTTCGAGGGGCACTATCACGGATGGCTCGACAATGTGCTCGTGGCGCCGGACGGCGACGGCGGCTGGGGGATCGCCAGCACGGGCCAGCTCGCAAGCCATCTCGACGACGTCGTCACCCTTCCGTGGAACGACGCGGAACGGGTGGCCGAGGTGCTGCGGCACGACGCCGGCCGGATCGCCGCCGTCGTCATGGAGCCGGTCATGATCAACGCCGGTGTCATCGAACCGCGGCCGGGTTATCTGGAGCGCGTGCGCGAGCTGTGCTCGGGCTACGGCGTCGTGCTGATCTTCGACGAGGTCCTCACCGGGTTCCGGCTGGGACTCGGCGGCGCCGCAGCCCGCTACGGCGTCGTCCCCGACCTGGCGACGTACGCCAAGGCGATGGCCGGCGGCTGGCCGGCATCGGCACTGGCCGGGCGGTCGGACCTGATGGAGCTGTTCGGGACGGGCGAGGTCAACCACTCCGGGACGTTCAACGGCTCGGTGCTGGCGACAGCCGCCGTCAAAGCGAGCGTCGAGTGGTTGCGGGACGACCCGCCCTACCTGGCCGTCGCCGAACACGGCACGGCGTTGATGGCCGGCATCCGCGAACTCGGCATGGCACATGGGCTGCCGTTGCGGGTGGAGGGCCTGCCGGCGGCGTTCCACGTCTCCTTCGGCGCGGCCGACGTCCACGACTACCGGAGCCTGCAGCAGCTCGATCTCGGCCGCTACGAGCGGCTGGCCGAGGCGCTGGTCGACAACGGCATCTGGGTCGCTCCTCGCGGCGTCTGGTACGTGTCGGCCAGCCACGGACCGGCGGAGTTGGACGCGGCGCTGACCCGATTCGGCAGGGCGCTCGCACAGTGGCGGGACGTGGCCGCCGCACCCGCGCGTCCGTCCTTGGAAGCGCGGCTATGACCACCACCTTCGACCACCTGACCATCTCCGACGTCCTGCGCCACCGAGTCTCGGCCGACGCGGGCCGTTCGTTCCTCACGTACTGCGACCCGCAGGAGCCGCACACCACCAGGACCTGGACGTACGCCGACTGTGCGGCGGACGTCGCGGTGACACGGCAGCTGCTGCGCACGCTCGGGGTGCGCGCCGGCGACCGGGTGGTGCTGCACATGGAGAACTCGCCGGAGTTCGTGGTGGCCCTGCTGGCCATCGTCGGCGTCGACGCCGTCGCAGTCCCGACGATCACCCAATACGCCGCCGACGAGCTGGCCTTCGTCGTCGAGCACAGCGAATGCGCGGCGATCGTCACGAACCTGCGCCATCAGGGCATGGTGGAGCGGGTCGCGGCCGCGGCGAGCATCCCGCCGCCGGTGATCCGCGGCACCACCGTCACCAACGGACGACACCGGGCGCGGCTGCCGTCTACGCGACTGCCCGGTGATGACGGCCCGCCCGGGCGGCGCACCGCCGTCCTCATGTACACGTCGGGCACCACCGGCCGGCCCAAGGGCGTCATGCTCTCGCACGCCGCCTGCCTGGCCGCCGGCGCGACGACGCGCAACGAGACCGGCCTGCGCCCGGATGACCGGTCGTACTGCGTGCTGCCGCTGTTCCACGTCAACGCGATGTGCTTCCAGTTGCTGCCGACCCTGTTGACCGGCTCGCACCTCGTCGTCGGGCCGGGGTTCAGCGCTCGTGCGTACTGGCCGGTGGTGGCGGGGCAGGGGATCACCGTCGGCAATCTCACGGCCGGGCCGCTGCGCATCCTGCTGGCAGCGCCCGCGTCGGCCGCGGACGCCGCGACCCCGATGCGGCTCATGATGTACGCGCTGCCGCTGGACCGCGACGAGATCCGCGCGGTGTCGTCCCGCTTCGGGGTCGACGTATCGATGGGGTGGGGTCTGACGGAGTCCGCGGCCTGCGGCACCCGCACGCCGCTGCTGCTCGATCCGCGGCACGACTGGCAGTCCATCGGCATGGTCAGCCCGGGCTGGCAGCTGCGGGTACTCGACGATGACGCTGCCGACGGCACCGAGGCGCGGCCCGGTGACGTGGGCGAGCTTGTCATCCGTGGACCGTCAATCATGACCGGCTACTTCAAGGACCCGGAGGCGACACGCGAGGTGCTCGACGACGACGGCTGGCTGCGCACCGGCGACCTGGGCCGGCTCGACGACGGCTATGTGTTCTTCCACGACCGCAAGAAGGATGTCATCAAGGTGAAGGGCGAGAACGTCGGCGCCGGGGAGGTGGAGCGGGTGCTGCTCGACCACCCGCAGGTCGAGGGGTGCGCGGCGATCGGCGTGCCGGATCCGATCCTGGGTGAGCGGCTGGTGGTGTTCGTGGTGCCGGTCGCCGGCACGACGCCGGTGGCCGAGGCGCTGCGGGCGTACTGCGCGGAACGGCTGGCGGCGTTCAAGGTGCCGTCGGAGGTCGTGCCCGTCAACGAACTGCCGCGCACGTCCATCGGCAAGATCCGCAAGGCTGAGTTGCGTAGCCAGGCGGCGAGCCTGCTGACCGGACGGACCCGTCCGTGACCGTGACCGGGCCGGCGTCGCGGGCGGCAGCGCAACCGCCGGCGGACGACCTGGTCGAGATGTACCGGCGGATGCGCCGCATCCGCCGCTTCGAGGAACGGGCCGGCGAGCTGTACCGCGCCACCGAGGTGCCCGGCTTCCTGCACCTGTCCATCGGCCAGGAGGCGAGCGCCGTCGGCGCGTGCTGGCCGCTGCGCGACTCTGACGCCATCACGTCCACGCACCGCGGCCACGGGCATTGCCTGGCCAAGGGTCTGGACGCGGTGTCGATGTTCGCCGAGCTCATGGGCCGCGAGAGCGGGACGTGCCACGGCCGCGGCGGCTCCATGCACATCGCCGACCCCGGCCGCGGCGTCTACGGCGCCAACGGCATCGTCGGCGCCGGGCTGCCGATCGCCGGTGGAGTGGCCACCGCGTTCCAGCTGACCGGACGCGACGGCGTCGTCGTGGCCTTCTTCGGCGACGGCGCCGTCGCTCAAGGGGCGTTCCACGAGGCCGTCAACCTCGCGTCGGTGTGGGGTCTGCCCGTCGTCTTCCTCTGCGAGAACAACCACTACGCGGAGTTCTCCCGGGCTGAGGACCAGCATCGGGCGACGCTCGCGGACCGCGCGGGCGGCTACGGCATCGGCTACGAGTACGTCGACGGAAACGACGTCGGCGCGGTCGCCACGCTGATGAGGACAGTGGCCGACGAGGTCCGGGCCGGCAGCGGTCCGGTGCTCGTCGAGGCCGACACCTACCGCTGGCACGGCCACTACGAGGGCGATCCGGAGCGGTACCGTGACGCCGCGGAGCTGGCCCGGTGGCGCTCGCGCGATCCCCTCGAGGTGGCCCGGTCCGCGCTGGCCGCCGCGGGTGTCGAGCCGGAGTTCCTGGACGCGGTGGATCGCGCGGTCGAGGACGAGATCGTCGCGGCCGTCGACGCCGCCCGGGCCGCACCCGAGCCGGCGCCGTCCACCCTGTCCGACCACGTCACGGCGCCGCGTCCGACGGTGCTGGAGACGCCGGTGGCGGTGGCGCCGTCGGGGCCGGGCGCGGCGGGGGAGCGGTACCGGGTCATGGACGCCGTCCGGGACGCACTCGACCAGGAGCTCGCGCTGGACCCGGCGGTCTTCGTCGCCGGCATCGACGTCGGCGCCGGCGGCAACGTGTTCGGGCTGACCCGGGGCCTGGCCGAAACCTATCCCGGCCGGGTGCGGGACACCCCGATCAGCGAGACCGCGATCATGGGTGTTGCCGTCGGCGCCGCGATGGCCGGGATGCGGCCTGTCGTCGAGATCATGTACATGGACTTCATCGGGGCCTGTTTCGACCAGCTGCTCAACCAGGCCGCCAAGTTGCGTTTCATGACCGGCGGCCGCGCGTCGATGTCGCTCGTCGTGCGCACCCAGTTCGGCGCGGGGCGGTCATCGGGCAGCCAGCACTCGCAGAGCCTGGAGGCGTTGCTGGCCCATGTGCCCGGTCTCAGCGTGGTGATGCCGTCGACGCCCGCGGACACCTATGGGCTGCTGCGCGCGGCGATCCGCGACCCGAACCCGGTCGTGTTCGTCGAGAACAGGTTGCTGTACGGGTTCCGCGGAGCGAAACCGCCGCCGGACCATCTGGTGCCGCTCGGCCGCGCCGTCGTCCGGCGTCCCGGCACTGACGTCACGGTGGTGTCGTGGTCCCGGATGGTGCACGAGGCGCTGGCGGCGGCTGAGGCCGTGGCGGGCGAAGGCATCAACGCCGAGGTCATCGACCTGCGGACCATTGCGCCGCTGGACTGGGCGACGGTCGTGGCCTCCTTGGAGCGGACGAACCGCCTGGTCATCGCACACGAGGCAGTGCAGGACTTCGGCGTGGGGGCAGAGCTGGCCGCCCGTGCAGTCAGCGACGGCTTCTGGCACCTCGACGCCCCGGTGATGCGGGTGGCGCCGCCCCCGACACCGGCCCCCTACGCGCCGTCGCTGGAACGGGTCTGGCTACCCGGCCGGCAGGCCATCGCCGACGCCCTCCACGCGATCGTCCGGATCTGAGAGCCGCACGGCGCCTGCTTGACAGCCCATCGAGTTGTAACGTATCAAAACGATAGTGTTGTCTAGCGAAACGCCCGGCTCACTGTCCGGGAGACGGGAGGCGGAGATGTCCGTGGGTTTCCGGTCGTTCCTGGCGGTTGAGACGGGGCCATGCGTGGCCACCGTGATCGAGCACATGGATCGGTGGTCGCGCTCCAAGGAGATCGACATCCCGGCGGGTGCGCCTGGCCGGCACGTGCTCGACCCGGACGACATCATCACCATCGCCCGGCACCAGGAAGACGGCCGCACCGTGTACCGGTGGCGGCGTCTGCATCCGTTCGCGCGGGGCATGAACGAGATCTGGCGCACCACCGTCACGGCGGTCGAGGTCAAGGGCGCGCCGGGTTGGCTGTGGACGGAGATCGAGGTCGCCGACGACGAGAGCGATCGTCCGGCGCGCGTCCCGTTCATGTCGGTCCCGGCGGTGCTCCGCGAGCTGCTGGCCGATCTGCCGTGTCGGGACGGGGTGGTTCCGACGTCGACCGAGCCGACGTGGGTCGGCTTCGACGACCTGCCCGACCTGATGGACTACCTGGCCGACGACACGAGGCTCGGACCGGTCTACGTCGCGCGTCAGGGAGCGCGGGACGCTGTGGGATTCCATTCCTGGGCCTCGGAGGTGATGCGGGAGGTCGTCGGGCTGGGCACCACCTACCTTCTCGGGACGCCGGTGGAGCAGGAGTTCAACGACATGGTCGGCGAGCTGCACGCGATCCCCGAGGGCGCCATCCGGACCTACCTGCCCGGAGTCGACCTCGACGACCCCCGCGACCCACGCCGTCACCAGATCCTCGGGTCGGTTCGGATCGACCGGAGCGGTCCTCGTCGATTGGCCTACATCTTCGGGCTCTCGCAGCGGGACCGGGGCACGCTCACGCCGCTTCCAGCCGAAGCCTGGGAGGTCGAGCACATGCTGTCGGCCGGCGAAGCCGCGCAGTACTTCGGTACCGCGGGAGCGGATCTGCGGATCGTGCCGAACCGTGCCGTCGCGGACCCGGCACTCGGCGACGCGGCGACGGCGGGCTCTACCCTCGCCGCGACCTCGTCGGACGGTGTCGTCGGTGCGTCCGAGGGGCGCGGGCGAACCGGGCAGCAAAGCGGCACCCTGTCGCGGCGCGGGCAACATCGCCGGCTGGTCGAACTGCTCGAGGAGAACGAGCGTCTTCGTGCCGAAGTCGAGCGGTTGCAGGAGGTCGTAGGTGCCAATCAGTACGACGTGGGCGTGCTGGCTGCCGTGGAGGCGCTCGAGGGCGAGGTCAAGTCACTGCGCCACCGGCTCGGCCTGGATGCTCACGCCGCACGCCAGCTCAACGCTTCATGATCCCTGGGCAGTCGGGCGGATCATGCTATAAATGCAGGAAGACTATGAGTAGCAGTCCGCTTCCGACTGGGCGGGAGGTCGTGACTATCGGTACGAGCGTGTGGCCGCCGGGTGGGCCCATATGTCACATCGCCACAATGTTCCCCGACGACGAATTCAATGTTTCGGTTTGCATCTGAGGCCAGCTGGAGGACAATCACCGGTACCACTCGTGCAGAGACCGGCCCGCAGTCTCGGAGAAGGCGAGCGAGCCGTGTCCATGCAGCAGTGTTCTTGCGCGCGCGGTGGTTCCAGCTCGCATTTCTCGGGTAGCGCCTCGGACAGATGCAGGCAGCACCAGAAATGGGCATCGGCGAGCGCCTACCGTCTATCGCTTTGGCCCTTCCATGTGGCGAGGTGGCTGAGATGGCCGAACTGCCGGCGAACCCTATGTCGGTCGAACTGTCCGTTACCCATCGAATGCTGTGGTGGCAGACCGTCACGGACGACGACATGCCCGAGCACTGGCGGGTGTCGGCTGACGTCTGGGATCTCGACGCCTGTGCGGACGAGGACCGCCATGTCGCGGACGTCCAGTTGGCAGTAGCTGACCTCAACCGTGACCGGAACCTGCTCGATTCGCTGGAGTTGGGCGAGTGGACGCTGGAGTTCATCGCGGAGACCGTCATCGATCTCGCCGATGGAACACTCGTGCCAGATCTCGACGCTCGGATCGGCGATGGTCCGCCGCGCATGGTGATCGTGTGCTGGTTCGAGTTGGCCGAGCGATGGCGCGGTCACGGTCTGGCCGCCCCGCTCCTCGCGTCGGCGTTGGAACGCTTCTCCAACAGTGCCCGTCTCGCTGTGTGCCGGATATCGCCGGCCGACCTACTGCACCGCAATGCTGATCGGGTGTCGGCCGAACTCACCTGTGTGCGATTGGGGGTTCTACTGGAACGGATCGGCTTCTTCCGCTGGAACGGTGTCTACGTCGTCGACCTCAAGAACCGTGAGCTGATCGACGCGAGCTTCGATCCGCTGGAGCGTTGGGGGCCGTACAGCGACGAGAACTCATGAGCATGCGGCCTTTCCAGCCGAGTCCCGGATCCTGTGGTGAACGTTGTCATATCTCCGCCGCCACGGACCGGCCGGCTCACGGAGTCAGAGCTCAGATGCGGTAGCTGAGGTCCTTGGCGGCGAGTGAGTCGGGCCGCAGGCGCAGCCAGACCGTGCCCTCCAGGGCGGGGTCGGCGTGCAGCGCCGGGTCTGCTCGGACGTGGTCCGCGAGCCTCGCCCACGGCCCGGTGAGGATCCAGAACGCGCCGTCCTCCCACAGGTACCAGGCCGGCCGTACGGTGGGGCCGTTGGTGGCCACGCGGGCCGTCAGCGGCCGGGCGAGGAAGGCGTCGACGTCGATCTCGTTCTGCCGTGCCATGGGTCGCCCTCCGGGGTGCTGCGTTGGGCGTCCATAGTGACACCGGCAGGTCAGAGCAGGTCGCGCGGGGACACGTGGAGGGCGCGAGCCAGCCGGTGGATGTTGATCAGTGCGACGTTGCGCTCGCCGCGTTCGATGGAGCCGACGTAGGTGCGGTGGAGGTCAGCGCGATCGGCCAGTTCCTCCTGGCTCAGTCCCAGCTCCTTGCGCAGTTCCCTCACGCGTCGGCCGAAGGCGGCGCGCACGTCGCGTTCGGCGTCGGGAGCTGTGGGCACCCGTCTACGCTGGTGCTCGACAGCCTATGGATCTACAGACGATGAGTCGCATTCTCTGTCTGTCGCGTCACGCCGACGGTGTGAATCCGGCAGTCCACGCGGATCGGACGGGCGGCTTCGGCGGTCGGGCGGGAGGTTGACCACCATGGCGAGTCGCGAGCAGGTGGTCGCGTACCGAGCGGCGGTTCACGGTCTGACCGGCGCCGGCGTCGGCGCCACGCCTGACGCCGGTGCGGTCCTCGACGTCGGCGCACAGGATCATCCGATCGGTGCGACGGCCCGGCTCGCGCTCGAGCTGCGCGGCGCCGGCGGTGCTGACATGGTGCTGGTGCACTCGGTCCGGGCCGCGATGCACCTGCACCGGTCGGCCGATCTCGGCCTGCTCGCGGCCGCCTTGCGCATCGACGACGGCGCCGAGCTCGCCCAGCAGTCCATCGGGCCGTTCGGGCAGGAGATCGGCCCGCGGTTCGGCACCGGCCTGGACGAGGTCGCGGCCGTCATGGCCGACGTGATGTCCGATGGCCGGCCGCGCACCAAGGGGGAACTGTCCGGCGCGGTGTCGCCTCGGGTCGCCCGGGCACTCGCGCCCTGGTGCGAGGGCTGCGGCGTTCACCATGTGCACGACGCCCTGTTCCGGTTCGCCACGCTGCAGGCCGGGCTCACCATCGAGGTCGAGTCGCCGCGGGTGTTCCGGTTCCTGCCGCCGACGGCGCCCGTCCGGCGTCGCGGCGGCCCCGAGCGCGTGGACGACCGCGGCACCCGCGAATCCCGCGCCCAGGTGGTCCGGCGTTTCGTGCACGCGGCCGGACCGGTGCGCCCGGCTCATCTGGCCGCCTGGCTGAGCCTGACCCCGTCGGCGGCGGGCGGTTGGTGGTCGCTGGTCGAGGACGAGCTGCACCCGGTGACGGTCGACGGCCGGAAGGGGTGGATGCTGGCGGCCGACATGCCGCTGCTCGAGGACCCGCCGGAGCCGCCCGAGCTGCGGCTGCTCGGGCCCTACGACCCGGTGACGGAGGTCGTCGATCGTGAGCTCCTGCTGCCCGACGCCGGTGACCGGCGACGGGTGTGGTCGCCGGCGGGCAACCCGGGGATCGTCCTGCGCGACGGCGAGATCGCCGGCACCTGGCGGCGGCGCGCGGCGAAGGGACGGCTCGACATCGCGGTGACCACCTTCGACGGGCTCCCGGACGGCTGGGCGGATGCGATCCACGGTGACGCCCAGGCGGTCGGGCGCTTCTTCGGCGCCTCTGACGTCCGAGTCGGAATGGCGTCCTGACCAGGACACGCCGGGCTTGATCGGGGCCGGACGTGGCGGACGGGCGATCAGTCGTGCACAATAGAACCCGTCGATCAGATCCATCCGTCGGCGCGAGGCCGCAGGGGAAGGCGTCCCTCGAACCGCAGGAGGATCCGGTGACGACACGTGGCGTCCTGTACGTCCACGCCGCTACGTCGGCGCTCTGCCCGCACATTGAGTGGGCAGTGGCCGGCGCTCTTGGTGTGCGCGTCAAGCTCGAATGGAGCCCGCAGCCCGCCTCGCCCGGCACCTACCGGGCGGAGTTCTCATGGCAGGGTGCGGCGGGCACCGGCGCCAAGCTCGCCTCGGCGCTGCGCGGGTGGTTGCATCTGCGCTTCGAGGTCACCGAGGAGCCCAGCGCCGGCTGCGAGGGTGCGCGCTACTCCTACACGCCGAGCCTCGGCGTCTTCCACGCCGTCACGGGCGTGCACGGCGACATCATGATCCCCGAAGACCGCATCAAGGCAGCCGTCCTGAAGGCGTCCCTCGGCGAGGTCGACCTCGAGGACGAGATGCGCCGGCTGCTCGGCGCGCCCTGGGACGAGGAGCTCGAACCGTTCCGGTACGCCGGCGACGGCGCGCCCGTCCGCTGGCTGCACCAGGTCGTCTGAGTCGGGACAGGACGGGTTCGTGAGGGGCAAAATTCCCGCGAGACAAGCCCTTCACAACGAGCCAAGTCGCCGGTATGGTCACGGACTAGTGACACACCCACAGACGTGGCCGCTCCGGCATCGGTGGTTGTCCCCGGCCCGGTGACCGGGAAATACAGCGGCCTCACCACGTGCGAGCGCCCCGGACCAACGGTCCGGGGCGCTCCGTGCGTTCGGTGCCGGTCGGCTTGCTGACCTGAGGTGTGTCGGGATGCCTTGCTATGGGCACCTGTACGCCAGGACTCCGGGCGCGGCGAACGGCAATGGCGGGTGGTTTGGTGGGGCCAGAGCGCGCCCAAACCACCCGCCATCGACTCATCGGCGCACCGGGCTGCGGCGTCGTCGCGGTCCGCCCGCACAGGTCCGGAGCGTCAGCCGCCGGCCCGGGGCGTCAGCCGTCGGTCCGGAGTGTCAGCCGTCGTCCCGGCTGGACGATCAGGTGACCGATCGCGCCGCAATGCCGTGCCGAGGTCACCTGATCGTTTTGTGTCCACATGCTGGAGACGATCAGGTGCACGACCGACGTCGTCCCCGGGCGCTGTCGTCACCTGATCGTCGCCACGGACCGATCAGGTGACACATCGACGATCAGGTGGCGCATCGACGATCAGGTGGGCACCCGGCGGCACCCCGCGATGCCCCGCGGCACCGGGTCAAGCGGGCCGCCGCCGCGTCGGGCGCACTGGCCCGGGCCGCGGAGGGCTCCATCGGCACGCCGGGTGGTACCTGTGTCGTCACCTGCGGCGGCTGACGGCCCGAGCGCTGGGGGCGGGCCGGTGCGCCGGGAATGGTGATGACGGGTGGTTTGGTGGGGCCAGGGCGCCACCAAACCACCCGCCATCGAACGCCGGTGTGTATAGGTGTCCATTGCAAAGCCGCCGGCCCACCGTCCCTACCTGCGACGATGGACCGACGGCGAGGATGCGCGACCCGCTTAGAGCGGGATGTTGCCGTGAGAGCCGCGGCGGGCCGGGGTCTCCGCGATCGCCCGGGCCAGTGCGGTCCGGGTCTGCGCCGGCGCGATGATCTCGTCGACGACGCCGATCTCGACGGCGCGGTCGAGGCTGCCCGTGATCCGTTGGTGTTCCTCGGCCAGTTCCGCCTCCACCTGGGGACGCACGTCGGGTGCGACCTCGGCGAGCTTGCGCCGGTGCAGGATGCGCACCGCCGCGACGGCGCCCATGACGGCGACCTCGGCGGTCGGCCAGGCGAACACCCGGGTGGCGCCCAGCGCGCGGGAGTTCATCGCGATGTACGCGCCGCCGTAGACCTTCCGCGTCACGAGTGTCACCCGGGGCACGGAGGCCTCGGCGAAAGCGTGCAGCAGCTTGGCGCCGCGGCGGACGACTCCGTCCCACTCCTGGCCCACGCCGGGCAGATAGCCGGGGACGTCGACGATGACGATCAGCGGAACTCCGAACGCGTCGCACATGCGGACGAACCGGGCCGCCTTCTCGGCGGAGGTCGAGTCCAGGCAGCCGCCGAGGCGCAACGGGTTGTTGGCGATGACGCCCACGGTGCGCCCGCCGAACCGGCCCAGCGTGGTGGTGATGTTCGGAGCCCAGCGGGGGTGCAGTTCCAGCCCGGTGCCGGCGTCGAGCACGTCGGTGATGATCGGGTGGACGTCGTAGGCACGCTTGGCCGATTCCGGCAGGTGCGCGCCGAGATCCACGTCGGCGACGCCGTCGGCGTCCAGCTCGCCCTGATCGCCCAGCAGCGAACCCAGCGCCCGCGCCTGGTCCAGCGCCTCGCGCTCGGTGCTGGCGACGACGTGGACGACGCCGGAGCGCCGGCCGTGCGGCTCCGGGCCGCCCAGCCGCAGCATGTCGACGTCCTCGCCGGTGACCGAGCGGACGACCTCCGGGCCGGTGACGAAGACGCGGCCCTCCGGGCCCATGATGACGATGTCGGTGAGGGCCGGGCCGTAGGCGCCGCCGCCCGCCGCGGGGCCGAGGACGACCGACAGCTGCGGGATGCGGCCCGACGCGCGGGTCATGATCTCGAAGATCTGCCCCACAGCGTGCAACGACAGCACGCCCTCGGGGAGGCGCGCGCCACCGGAGTGCCAGAGCCCGATGATCGGTACCCCGTCCGCCAGCGCCCGCTCGTAGGCTTCGACGACGACGCGGCAGCCATCCGCGCCCATCGCGCCGCCCATGACGGTGGCGTCGGAGCAGAAGGCCACGGCCGGGGCACCATGCACGGTGCCCACCGCGGCGAGCATGCCGCTGCGGTCGTCCGGGCTGATCAGTTCCAGCGACCCGGGGTCGAAGAGGGCCGCGAGCCGGTGGTTCGGGTTGCGCGGGTCCTCCTCGCGCGGTGGCTTGGCGGGCTTCCCGGCGGGGGCGGTGGACTTGTCCGAGGCGGGACGATCGGCGAGCGCTGTCATCAGGCCCTCCTGAAGGCGAGGACGACGTTGTGCCCGCCGAACCCGAACGAGTCGTTCAGGGCGGCCAGCGGACCGTCGTCGAGTTTCCGCGGGGTGGTGCGGACGATGTCGAGGTTGATGTCGTCGTCGACGTCATCGACGTTCGCCGTGGGCGGTACGAGACCGTGGTGCAGGCTGAGCACCGTAGCGAGGGACTCGACAGCGCCGGCGCCGCCGAGCAGGTGCCCGATCATCGACTTCGGTGCCGTGACCGGGATCGAGGTGACGCGGTCCCCGAAGACCGCGTTGAGGGCCACCGACTCCGCGATGTCGCCGACGGGTGTGGAGGTGGCGTGGCAGTTCACATGGCCGACGTCGTCGGGCGAGAGTTCGCCGTCGGTCAGCGCCTTGCGGATCGCCGAGATGACACCAGCTCCGGTCGGCTCAGGCTGGGCGATGTGGTGCGCGTCGGCGCTCATGCCGGCACCGGCCACCTCGGCGTAGATCCTCGCGCCCCGTGCCTCCGCGTGCTCGGCGGATTCCAGCACCATCAGGGCGCCGCCCTCGCCGAGCACGAAGCCGTCGCGCTGCTTGTCGAACGGCCGGCTGACCACGGTGGGGTCGTCGTCGCGCTTGGACAGCGCCATCATGTTCGCGAACGCGGCGATCGGCAGCGGGTGGATGACCGCCTCGGCGCCACCGGCCACGACGACGTCGGCCCGGCCGGAGCGGATCATGTCCAGTGCGTACGCGATCGCCTCGGCGCCGGACGAGCAGGCGCTCACGGGAGTGTGCGCACCGGCCTGTGCCTGCAGCTCGATGCTGACGTTGGCGGCCGGGCTGTTCGGCATGAGCATCGGGATGGCCAGCGGCGACACCCGGCGCGGGCCGGAGTCGCGCAGCTGGTCGTAGTTGGAGAGCAGGGTGGTGAGGCCACCGATGCCGGACGCGCACACCACGCCGACCCGCTCCGGGTCCAGCCCCGCCTCCGACGACCTGCCGGAGAAGCCGGCGTCGGCCCACGCCTCCCGGGCGCAGATGATGGCGAACTGGGCGGCCCGGTCCAGCCGGCGCGCCTCGACACGCGGCAGGACTTCGGAGGGGTCGACGGCGGCCGGAGCGCCGATCTGCACCGGCAGCTCGGCGACCCACTCCTGGGTCAGCTTGCGCACGCCGGACCGGCCGGCGAGCAGCGAGTCCCAGCTCGACGCAACATCGCCCCCGACGGGCGTGGTGGCGCCGAGCCCGGTGACGACAACTCGAGCCTGGGAACGCGACATGATGCTACGAACCTGCCTTCTCGATGAACGTGACGGCGTCACCGACGGTGGCCAGGTTCTTGACCTCTTCGTCGGGGATCTTCACGCCGAACTTCTCCTCGGCCGCGACGACCACCTCGACCATCGACAGCGAGTCGATGTCCAGGTCGTCGGTGAAGGACTTCTCGAGCTGGACGTCCTCAGCGGGAACGCCGGTGATCTCGTTGACGATCTCGGCGAGGCCCTCGCGGATCTCCTCGGTGCTGGCCATGTCGTTTCGGTTCCCCTCGGTTCTGGTGTGGTGGTGCTGGTCGTGACCGACGGTGGTCGGTGACGATCGTAGGCCGCCGCACGTCATCGGGCGGCGACGATCACGGGATCCGGATCACCTGGGCGGCGTACACCAACCCGGCCCCGAACCCGATGATCAGTGCGAGGTCGCCGCTGCGGGCCTCGCCGGTCTCGAGCATCCGCTCGATGGCCAGCGGGATCGAAGCGGCCGACGTGTTGCCCTGGGTGGCGATGTCGCGGGCGATGGCGACTCGCTCGGGCAGCTTCAGCTGGCGCGCCATGGCGTCGGTGATGCGCATGTTCGCCTGGTGCGGTACGAACACGTCGAGGTCGTCGGCGGTGACGCCGGCGGCGGTCAGCGCCTCCTGGGCCACCTTGGCCATCTCGTACGACGCCCAACGGAAGACCGGATTGCCCTGCATCACCAGGTGTGGCATGGTCGGGCCGGCCTCGTTGCGCAGGACGTCGCGCCAGTCCTCCCGCTGCCGGATGTGGTCGAGGTGCTGGCCGTCGGAGCCCCAGACGACCGGGCCGATGCCGCCGTCGTCGGGGTTCTCGGCCGAGCCCACGACCGCCGCGCCGGCGCCGTCGGCGAACAGGAATGCCGTGGAGCGGTCGGTCTGGTCGGTGAGGTCGGACAGCCGCTCGACGCCGATCACCAGCACGTGCCGGGCGGTACCGGCCCGCACCATGTCCGAGGCCAGCGAAAGTCCGTAGCAGAAGCCCGCGCACGCCGCGGAAATGTCGAAGGCCGCCGCCCGTTCAGTGCCGAGCTTGTAGGCGATCTCCGCCGCCGCGGACGGCGTCTGGAACAGGTGCGTGACCGTCGAGACGATGACGCAGTCGATCTGGGCGGGCTGCACGCCGGCCTCCGCCAGTGCCTTGCCCGCGGCCCCCAGGCTCATGGCGACGACAGTCTCGTCGTCCGTGGCCCAGCGCCGGCTCTCGATGCCCGAGCGGGTCCGGATCCACTCGTCGGAGGAGTCGATCTGCTCGACGATCTCGGCGTTGGTGATGACCCGGCTGGGCCGGTACCCGCCGATGCCGAGGATGCGGCTGGCTCGTGCCGGCGCGGCCGGCTGGAGGGTGATTCCGCTCATGTTCACGCCACCGCCTCAGGGTGCAGCCGGACCAGGGGCTGGCCCGGAGCGACCGGGTCACCGTCCTCGACCAGCCATTCGATGACCGTGCCGCCGTGCCCGGCCGTGACCTCCAGCGAGTCGCGCAGCGAGCTGACCGTGCCGATGACGTCGCCGGCGGCCAGGTGGTCGCCGGCCTTCGCGCCCGCGGCGGCGAAGGTGCCCTTCATCGGCGCGACGACGAGCCGCCAGGTCGGGCTGGTGGTGAGGTGGCTGGGCTGGCCGTGCTTCTCGACGAACGCGCGGGCGTCGTCGAGCTGGTCCGGGGTCTTCAGCGCGAACGTCTCCACGCCAGGCAGTGCCCGCTTGGCCAGGCCGACGAGCGTGCCGGCCGGCGGGACCTCGAGCACGCCGGTGACACCCAGCTCGGCCATGGTCTGCATGCACAGGTCCCACCGCACCGGGTTCGACACCTGGTCGACCATGCGGTTGAGGACGTCGCGGCCGTCGTGCACCACATGGCCGTCGCGGTTGGACAGCAGCAGCGTGCGCGGGTCGTGGGTGCTGATGGACTGCGCGAGGTGGCGCAGCCGCTTCACGGCCGGGGCCATGTGCGTGGTGTGGAACGCGCCGGCAACCGGCAGCGAGCGCAGCCGGGCACCGGCAGGCGGGTCGGCGGCGAGCGCCTCGAGCTGGGCGGCCGTACCGGCGGCGACCACCTGGCCGGCGCCGTTGACGTTGGCCGGGGTGAGCCCGTGCTTGGTCAGCGTGGCCAGGACCTCGTCGGCGTCGCCGCCCAGGACGGCGGTCATGCCGGTGGGTGCCGCGCCGGCCGCCTCGGCCATGCCGCGGCCGCGCTCCCGGACGAAGACCATGGCCTGCTCGGCGGTGATGACGCGCGCTCCGGCGGCCGCGGTGATCTCACCGACACTGTGGCCGGCGACCGCGCCGACGGTGGTGAACGCGTCGGCCGGGTGCGGGAACAGCGCGAGCGCGGTGACCAGACCCGAGGCGACCAGCAGCGGCTGCGCGACCGCGGTGTCGCGGATGGTGTCGGCGTCGGCCTCGGTGCCGTAGTGCGCCAGATCGAGGCCGGCGACGGCGGAGAGCCAGTCGATCCGGGCGGCGAAAGACGGCTCCTCGAGCCATGGGGCGAGGAAGCCTGGCGTCTGGGAGCCCTGGCCGGGCGCGACGATGACGAGCACCCTTCAAGCCTGGCCGTTACCAGGACGTAGGAGGGGTCGGCTGCAGTCACAAGGTCGTCCCACTAACTTTGGGGGTTTCCCACAACGTCTGCCGCCGCGGAAATGACCACGTGCAGGATGGGTGCACCCGCTCCACCACCCATGCATGCCTGGTGAAGCGAACAAACGCCTGGTGAAGCGGGGGTGACGCGCGGTCGACGCAACGCGCCGGACGACGTGAGCGCGGCCGGAGCGCGTCAGTCGACCGCCGGCGGATTGATCCGGCCAAGGGAGAGCGCGAGGCGCAGTGTGTAGGAATCGCGGGGGTCCGTGGGTGTCAGCCCGACGACGTCGGTGACCCGGCGCAGCCGGTAGCGCACGGTGTTGGGGTGGACGAACAGCAGGCGCGCCGCCGCCTCGACCGACGCCCCGGTCTCCAGGTACGCCGCGAGGGTCTCCAGGACGACGGGCCCGGCCTCGGCGATCGGCACGTACAGCTCTGCGACGAGGTCGTGCAGCGCCTCCTGATCGCCGGACAACGCCCGCTCCGGCAGCAGCGCGCTCGCCGCGACCGGTCGTGGGGAATCCGGCCAGCCCGCGGCGGCGACCAGCCCGGAGACCGCGGCACGCGCGGACGTCGCCGCCGACACCAGGTCAGGCACCAGCGGCCCGACGACCACCGGCCCCGGTCCGAAATGGGTGACGATGACCGACGCCGCGACCAGCGGGTCCTCGACCCGGCCGAGCACCGCGACCAGCCGGTCACCCTGCCCGCCGGTGAGCACGTCGTACCCGGCGTGCCTGGCAGTTCGCCGGATCTCGTCGGCCGAGGCGCCGTCGTCGGGCCGGGGCCGGCCGATGATGACGGCGACGCCGCTGGCAGCGGTCCAGCCCAGCGCCGACGCGCGGGAACGGACGTCCTCGTCGACCTCGCCGCGCAGCAGGGAGTCGACGACGGTGGCCTCCAGGCGGGCGTCCCACGAGCCGCGTGCCTCGGCGTAACGGGCATAGACGTGTGCGGCTGAGAACGCGACCTCGCGCGAATAGCGCAGCACGCCCTCGCGGACCGCCCGGGCGTCGTCCGGCCCGACGACGTCCTCGACGCTGTCCTCGACCACCTCGATGGCGACCCGCACGACCTCCACCGTCTGCTGCAGGCTGATGGAACGGATGAGGTCGCGCGGCGCGGTGCCGAACACGTCGGCGGTGGGGGTGGGCCGGGACTCGTCGGCATTGCGGTACCAGTCGACGAACGCGGCGATGCCGGCCTGGATGACCAGCCCCACCCACGATCGTTGCTCGGCGGGCATGGCCCGGTACCAGTTGAGCTGATCCTCCATCCGGGCGATGGCCGCGGTCGCGAGCTTGCCGGTGGCTCGCTCGAGCAGGTGCACGGTGCGTTCGTGACGGCCCGCGCCGAAGGCGTCCGGTCGTTCGGCGTCGGAGGATTGCCGCATGCCCGGCAGCGTACGCGGCCTGGCGTCCGCAGCGTGGGACCAGGTGGGCCGCTTGTTGTGGTGAACGGACAATCCGGGGTCCGGGCGCGAGCGCGCCATCGGTGCACAGGGCACTAGGCTTGCCCACCATGGTCACACCCACCCCGTCCGGCGGTGCCGCTCCGACCGACGACCTGGGCCGCGCGCTGCGCCTGGTGTCGTTCGCGATGCTCGGCGGCGTCGTGCTGATCACCGCGGTGACGGTGTTCACCGTCGCCGATGAGCCGGGTACGGCCCTGGACGCCGCGGCCTCGCTGGTGGTGGGCGGCGTGTTCCTGGCCGCGGCGTGGTTCATGCCGCGGCGGATCATCCGGCCCTGGCCGGCGTCGACGCCGCGCGACGCCACCCGGGCCGCCGGGCAGCTGCGCAGCGCGGCGTTCCTGACTCTGGTGTTCGCCGAACTGCCGGCGCTGGTCGGTGTGGTCAACGCGTTCGCCCGCGACGCCTGGCTGCCGGCGGCGATCGGCGGCATCCTGAGCGTGTTCGGGCTGCTGGCGACGGCTCCGACGGCCGACCGGATGCGGCAGTGGCTGGCCCACCTGGAATCGCAGGGCGCCCGCACCGGGCTCTGACGGGTCGCCGGATTCCCATGATCATCAACGATTTCCGGCGCTATGACACCCGCAACCGTTGATGATCATGGGCGCGGCGGTCCCGTCCGGGTCGTGCGGGCCGGCGAGCGGTTCGTCACCCGCACCACCGGTGTGTTGTCGCGGCATTCCTTCTCGTTCGGGCCGCACTACGACCCAGGAAACGTCGGCTTCGGGCTGCTCGTGGTGGCCAACGACGACGTCGTGGCGGCGCCCGGCGAGGGGTATCCCGAGCACCCGCACCGCGACGTCGAGGTCGTCACCTGGGTGTTGTCCGGTGCGTTGTCACACCTGGACACCGGCGGGCACGGCGGACTCGTGGTTCCGGGAGTCGTGCAGCGGATGAGCGCCGGTCGCGGCGTGCGGCACGCGGAGGTCGCGGCCGAGGGGCCGCTGCGGTTCGTGCAGATGTGGGTGCCGCCGTCCGACGCCGGCGTGGATCCGTCGTACGGGCAGGCCGACGTGACGGCGGACCTGGCCGGCGGGGGGCTGGTGGCGGTGGTGAGCGGCCTGCGACGGCACGCCGGCGACGCGCCGGTGGCGCTGGGTCAGCGCCGCGCTGCGATGCACGTCGGCCGGCTCGGCGCGGGGGAGCGGGTGACCCTGCCGTCCGCGCCGTTCGTCCACGTGTACGTGGCTCGCGGGGAGGTCGACGTGGAGTCCGCCGGACGGCTGGGCGAGGGCGACGCCGTCCGGCTCACCGACGAGGGCGGCCGGTCGGTGACGGCTCTCGGGGCGGCGGAGCTCGTCGTGTGGGAGATGCACGCCGCCGTCGCCTGACCAGCGGACTCCTCCAGGCGTCCTACCGCTTCACCAGTCATCTCGGTCGTCGGGTCGAGCAAGCCCGTGGCACGGTCACCCTGACGCCGTGTCGCGCACCGGCGATGAGACGAGGCCTGCGGCCCCCGTCTCATCGCCGGTCTCGCCCGACCCTCCTGGGCAAGCATTCGTGGTGAAGCGGGAGGAACCATGGTCCACGTGATCATTTCCGGGGCGGGGTCAGGACTCGCCGCCGGCTTCCTCGGCCGTCGTGGCGTTGACGTCGTCGAGCTTGTAGCGGTCGTGCGCCTGCTTGACGGTGTCCCAGCCGATCTCGCCGCGCCGGGCCAGCAGTGTCAGCACGTTGATGACGATGGACTGCGCATCGACCCGGAAGTGCCGGCGCAGCGCCGCGCGGGTGTCGGACAGGCCGAACCCGTCGGTGCCCAGCGACGCCCAGTCGGTCGGCACGTACGGCGAGATCTGGTCCTGGACGGAGCGCATGTAGTCGCTGACGCCCACCACCGGCCCGCGGGCCTCGCGCAGCCGCCGGGTGACGTACGGCACGCGCTGGTCCTCGCCGGGGTGCATGAGGTTCCACTCGTCGGCGGCGACGGCGTCGCGGCGCAGTTCGTTCCACGACGTCACCGACCAGACGTCGGCGGCGACCTCCCACTCGTCGGCCAGCCGCTGCTGCGCTTCGAGTGCCCAGTTCACGGCCACCCCGGAGGCGAGGATCTGCGCGTGCGGCACGTTGTCGCCAGGTGCGGTCTCCATCGGGTGGTAGAGGTACATGCCCTTGAGCAGGCCCTCGACGTCGAGGTTCTCCGGCTCCGCGGGCTGCGTGTACGGCTCGTTGTACACCGTCAGGTAGTAGAAGAGGTTCTCGGCATCCTCGCCGTACATGCGGCGCAGCCCGTCGCGGATGATGTGGCCGATCTCGAAGGCCCACGCCGGGTCGTAGTGCACCACGGCCGGGTTGGTCGAGGCCAGCAGCGGGGAGTGGCCGTCCTCGTGCTGCAGGCCCTCGCCGTTCAGCGTGGTGCGCCCCGCGGTGGCGCCGAGGACGAACCCGCGGGCCATCTGGTCCGCCGCCGCCCAGAAGCCGTCGCCCGTGCGCTGGAACCCGAACATCGAGTAGAAGATGTAGATCGGGATCATCGGCTCGCCGTGGGTGGCGTACGACGTGGCCGCCGCCGTCCACGACGCGACCGAGCCGGCCTCGTTGATGCCCTCGTGCAGGATCTGCCCGTCCGTGGCTTCCTTGTAGCTCAGGAACAGCTCACGGTCGACCGGCGTGTAGTTCTGCCCGTGCGGCGAGTAGATCTTCAGCGTCGGGAACAGGGAGTCCATGCCGAAGGTGCGGGCCTCGTCCGGGATGACCGGGACCAGGCGCTTGCCGATCTCCGGGTCCTTGAGCAGGTCCTTCAGCAACCGGACCAGCGCCATGGTGGTGGCCACCGGCTGCTTGCCGGAGCCGCGCCTGGCTACCTCGTAGACCTTGTCGCCCGGCAGTACCAGCGGCTTGGCGGTGACCCGGCGGTCGGGCAGGAAGCCGCCGAGCTTCTGCCGCCGCTCCATCATGTAGGCGTGCTCGTCGGAGTCCTTGCCCGGGTGGAAGTACGGCGGGTTGTAGACGTCCTCGAGCGCGGAGTCCGGGATCTCCATGAACAGCCGGTCGCGGAAGAGCTTGAGGTCGTCGCCGGTCAGCTTCTTCATCTGATGGGTGGCGTTGCGCGCCTCGAAGTGCGAGCCGAGCGTCCAGCCCTTGATGGTCTTGGCCAGGATGACGGTGGGCTGCCCGGTGTGCTCGGTGGCGGCCTTGTAGGCGGCGTAGAGCTTGCGGTAGTCGTGACCGCCGCGCTTCAGGCCCCAGATCTCGTCGTCGGACATCTGCTCGACCATCTTGCGCGTGCGCGGGTCGCGGCCGAAGAAGTGCTCGCGCACGTACGCCCCGGACTCGGCCTTGTACGTCTGGTAGTCGCCGTCAGGTGTGACGTTCATGAGGTTGACCAGCGCGCCGTCGGTGTCGGCGGCGAGCAGCGGGTCCCACTCGCGGCCCCAGATGACCTTGATGACGTTCCAGCCGGCGCCGCGGAACAGCGACTCCATCTCCTGGATGATCTTGCCGTTGCCGCGCACCGGGCCGTCGAGGCGCTGCAGGTTGCAGTTGACCACGAAGGTGAGGTTGTCCAGTTCCTCGCGGGCGGCTGTGCCGATGGCGCCGATGGTCTCCGGCTCGTCCATCTCGCCGTCGCCGAGGAACGCCCAGACGTGCTGCTGCGTGGTGTCCTTGATGCCGCGGTTGTGCAGGTAGCGGTTGAACCGGGCCTGGTAGATGGCGTTCAGCGGGCCCAGGCCCATCGACACCGTCGGGAACTCCCAGAAGTCCGGCATCAGCCGCGGATGCGGATACGACGGCAGCCCGCCGCCGGGGCCCGCGTGCGAGAGCTCCTGGCGGAACCCGTCGAGCTGCGCCTTGGTGAGCCGGCCCTCCAGGTAGGCGCGGGCGTACATGCCGGGGGAAGCGTGGCCCTGGAAGAAGATCTGGTCGCCGCCGCCGGCGTGGTCGCGGCCGCGGAAGAAGTGGTTGAACCCGACCTCGTAGAGACTCGCCGACGAAGCGTAGGTGGAGATGTGCCCGCCGACGCCCACGCCCGGGCGCTGCGCGCGCTGCACCATCATGGCCGCGTTCCACCGGATGTAGGCGCGGATGCGCCGCTCGACGTACTCGTCGCCGGGGAACCACGGCTCGGACTCCGGCGCGATGGTGTTGATGTAGTCGGTGTGGCGCAGACTCGGGACGCCGACCTGCCGCTCCATGGCGTGCTGCAGTAACGCCAGCATGAGATATCGCGCCCGGTGGCGGCCGCGCTGGTCGATGGCCGCATCGAGCGACTCCAGCCACTCCCTGGTCTCGTCCGCGTCGATGTCGGGAAGCTGACTCGGGAGGCCGTTGATGATGATCGGCGAGCGGTCTGCAGCCACGACGATCCCTTCGTGGTCTAGGAGACGCCGATGTGAGCGTCGGGGGTTGTCGGGTTCCTATCCCTATCCTGCTCGTTCCGGAGCCGTACGTCACATTCGGGTTCGCCGATGTCTTTGCAGCGCCGCGCAGCCGGGGCACCATGGTCCGCACGAGGTGGGCGTGTCAGGCTTGGTCTGGCGGGTTCACTTGCACAAGGGCGCGTCCTTGGGTGGACTACAGCAATGCGGTACGCACCGAGCGTGCCGGACGACTGCGAGGAGGACGATCGGTGGGCCAGATCGCGGGCCACTCGGACCAGAACGACGGACCGGCCGCACGGCTCGGTTTCCGCCCCAATCAGGTGGTCCAGGAGCTCGGCTGGGACGAGGACAGCGATGACGAGCTGCGGATCGACATCGAAGAGGTCACCGGCAACGAGCTGATCGACGGCGAGTCCGGTGAGGTCGCCGACGTGGTGCTGCAGTGGTGGCGTGATGACGACGGTGACCTCACCGACGCCCTCATCGGAGCCACGACCGACCTCGCTCCCGGTGGCGTCGTGTGGCTGCTGACGCCGAAGGTGGGCCGCGACGGCGCCGTCGAGGCCAGCGACATCGCCGACGCCGCGCTGACCGCCGGGCTGTCCACCACGTCCACCGTCTCGGCAGGCGAGGACTGGTCGGGCACCAAACTGGTGGCCCCGAAGGGTTCGACTCGCAAGTGAACCGGCTCGGTGCCGCAGCACCGGACCTGGTGGGCTCGCCGGCGCCGCACTTCGAGCTGCCCGACCAGCACGGAGCGACGGTCCGGCTGTCCGGCCTGCGCGGACGTCCCGTGGTGGTCGTCTTCTTCCCGTTCGCCTTCACCGGTGTCTGCACAGGGGAGATGGCGGCGCTGCGGGACGCGTTCGTGCCGGCGGTGGGCGACGCCGCACACGTGGTGGCGGTGTCCTGTGACTCGATGTTCGCCCTGCGCGTGTTCGCCGAGTCGAACGGGCTGGATTTCCCGCTGTTGTCCGATTTCTGGCCACATGGCGCCACGGCATCGGCGTACGGTGTCTTCGATCACGGTCGCGGCTGTGCCAACCGAGGTACGTTCGTGGTGGACGCCGAGGGGATCGTGCGCTGGACCGTGGTCAACGCCGTGCCGGACGCCCGGGACGTCGACCAGTACCTGCGGGTGCTGGACGACGTGGGCACCGGCTGAGGGCGACGGCCCGCGCCCGACCACCGACGACCACCATCCGAGCCCGAACGCCGCGAGCGGCAGGAAAGGAGAGGCGACCCGTGCCGTGCTATCGCTGTGGCGCCCGGCAGTCCGACCCTGCCCGGGGAGCCAACCTGTGGGTGCGCGGCGTGCGCGCCGACGAGCAGGTGCTCGTGTGCCCCGACTGCCAGCAGACGAAAGGCTGGTCCAGCGGCCTCGACCACTGCCCGGTCTGCAACGCCACCACGCTGGTGCGCCGCCTGGGCCAGACGGTCTGCCGCTCCTGCGAGGCCTCGGCCACGGCCGAGTTCCTGGCGGTCGAGACCACCATGGACCGCGGTTTCGCCGTCCGGATGCCCGGCCCTGGCCGGCACCGCCGCACCGACGGCCGTGACCTGTCCGCCGACGTCGCCAGCGCCATCGACCGGGTGCTGGGCCGTGGGTCCGCTCGCCCGGCGTCGCCCGGCGACGCAGCCCGGCCCGACGGCGCCCGCCCTGACGGCTCCCGGCCCGACGGCGCTCAGCCCGACGGAGGCGGCCGCGACGCCCCGGGCGTCACCACCCAGGAACAGCGGCGCGTCCCACCCGACGGCGCCGCCTGACCCTCACCCGTCGCGTGTCCGGCCCAGGCCGGGCCTCCGGTAGCCTGAGCCTTCGCGAGGGTGACACAGGGGCGCATAGCTCAGCGGTAGAGCACTGGTCTTACAAACCAGGGGTCGTAGGTTCGAACCCTACTGCGCCCACCGTGTGTGATGTCCCGAGACGCCGTTGACAGGTGTCTCGGAGCATTGTTGCATTTCGGGCTGGTTCTGATGTGTTGGTCGCGCTGTCCCTGTCACTGAGGGTGGCGCCGTTCTCGCCGTCGTCAAGGCCGGGACCCTGCGGGTGGCCTGCGGTCAGCCTTGAGGTGGGCAGCGGTCCAGGTGGTGGGCTCGGCAGAGTGAGATCGCTGCAAGAACGCTGTGGCGTCGCTCTCGTCGAAGCGACAGTGCTCTCACATAGTTTCTGCAGTGATCTCACACCGTTCGCAGCAGGCAGGCGAGCGGGGCAGGCGCGCTACGGCGACATGTCTCCGGCGGTTCCTGGTGGGGCAGTCATCGGTTCTCTGACCGCACCTCACTGGACGAGGACGCGGTTTGTCCCTATTTTGTGGGCTAGACATCGGACTGATGCGGATCCGGCCGTCACCTCAGGGTGATGCCGCGGCAGTCCTCCCCTGAGTCCAGTGGAGGAGTCCCGCATGATCCGTCGTCTTCGCCGCCGCCTGTCGCCGGCCGTGGTCCTCGTCGCCGTCGGGGTGACCGCGTCCGTCGGCGTGGCCGCCGTCCCGCCCGGATCGAGCGCCGTTCCTTCGGGCGCGGGCGCGCTCGCGGCAGCCGGGTCAGGGGCGACTGCCGACGACGCGTTGACGCTCTGGTACGACGAGCCGGCGACGTCCTGGGAGTCGCAGACCCTGCCCATCGGCAACGGCGCGCTGGGGGCCAGCGTCTTCGGGTCGGTCGCGGCCGAGCGGCTGCAGTTCAACGAGAAGACGTTGTGGACCGGCGGCCCTGGTTCCGTGCAGGGATACGACTTCGGGAACTGGACCTCGCCGCGTCCAGGGGCCATCGAGGAGGTGCAGGACCGAATCGACGCCGTGCAGCGGGTGGGCGCCGGGTGGGTCGCGGGCCGGCTCGGCCAGGCGCGCAGGGGCTACGGCTCGTACCAGACCTTCGGCGAGCTCCAGATCAGTCAGACGACGCCGCCTGGCGACGTGAGCGACTACCGGCGCGAACTGGACATCGCCGAGGCGGTGGCCGGGGTGAGCTACGTCGGCGACGGCGTGCGCCACACCCGCGAATACTTCGCGTCGGCCGCGCACGACGTCATCGCGGCACGCCTCGCCGGCGATCGTCCCGGCGCGGTGGACGTCACCGTGGCGCACACCGCTCCGGGCAACCGGACGCGGCAGGTGACCGCGGCGGACGGGCGCATCACCGTAGCCGGCAGCCTGAACGACAACGCGATGCGTTACGAGGCGCAGATCCAGGTGCTCAACGACGGCGGCACTCGTGCGGACAACGCCGACGGCACCGTCACCGTGACGGACGCGGACGCCGTCGTCGTGGTGCTCGGCGCCGGAACCGACTACTCCGACACCTATCCGACCTACCGGGGTGAGGACTCGCACGGCGCCGTCACCGAGCGCGTCGACGCGGCGGCCGCGGTGCCGTACGACGAGCTGCGTGCCGCCCACGTCGCCGACCACGCGGAGCTCTTCGACCGCGTCGCGCTCGACCTCGGCCAGCGGATGCCGGACATCCCGACCGACGAGCTGCTTGCCCAGTACGGCAGCGACGCCGCCGGTGCGGCGCAGCACCGGGCGTTGGAGGCGCTGTTCTTCCAGTACGGCCGGTACCTGCTGATCGCGTCGTCGCGGTCCGGCTCGCTGCCGGCGAACCTGCAAGGGGTGTGGAACAACTCGACCGCCGCGCCGTGGGGCGCTGACTACCACGTCAACATCAACCTCCAGATGAACTACTGGCCGGCCGAGACCACCAACCTCGCCGAGACCACCGAGCCGCTGTGGGACTACATCGACGCACTGTCGGTACCAGGTCAGGTGACCGCCGAGCAGATGTTCGGCAACCGCGGCTGGGTCGTCATGAACGAGACCACGCCGTTCGGATTCACCGGCGTGCACGACTGGGCGAGCGCGTTCTGGTTCCCGGAAGCGGCGGCCTGGCTGGCCCAGCACTACTACGACCATTACCGGTTCACCATGGACCGCCAGTTCCTGGCCGAGCGCGCCTACCCGATCATGAAGCAGCTGGCTCAGTTCTGGCTCGACGAGCTGCGGGTCGACCCACGTGACGGCACGCTGGTGGTGACCCCGAGCTACTCACCCGAGCACGGCGACTTCACCGACGGCGCATCGATGTCGCAGCAAATCGTCTGGGATCTGCTGACCAACGTCACGGAAGCCGCCGCCGTCGTGGGCGACGACGACACCGCCTTCCACTCGGCCGTGGCCGACACGCTGGAGCAGTTGGATCCCGGCACCCGGATCGGCTCCTGGGGCCAGCTGCAGGAGTGGAAGGGCGACTGGGACGACCCGAACGACACCCACCGGCACGTCTCTCACCTGTTCGGCCTGCATCCCGGCCGCCAGATCGCACCTCACACCACCCCTGAGCTGGCCGAAGCCGCGGAGGTCTCGCTCACCGCCCGCGGTGACGGCGGTACCGGCTGGAGCAAGGCGTGGAAGATCAACTTCTGGGCTCGGCTGCTCGACGGCGACCACGCCCACCTCATGCTCGCCGAGCAACTCCAGGCTTCTGCGTTCCTCTGTGCAAAGCCATTTCTCCTGCGCTGGCCAGCCGTGACGCAGCACGATCGGTCTGCCGGCATTCTGTTGGCCCGCTTCAAAGACCTCGAGCTCCACGCCGTCACCCGAAATCAAGGTGGGCTTGGGAAAAGACAAGTTGGTTCAGACATTGAGTTTCCTTTCGTGAGCTGCCGATCATGGGGTGCGTCCTGATCGGCTGCCATCACCGTAAGAGGCATTGCGGACAGAATTGGTCCTCAATACGTGGCACACTCAGACGATGCGGAAGGACCCGACCGGTCGAGCACTGCAGTTGCTCTCGCTCCTTCCAACCCATCGTTTCTGGCGGGGTTCCGAACTCGCCGCACGCCTCGATGTCACGGAACGAACGGTGCGCCGTGACGTCGACCGGCTGCGCGACCTTGGCCATCCGGTCGATGCCAGTTCGGGAAAGTTACGGGGGCTACCGACTTGAAACGGGGGCGCACGTGCCGCCCCTGGTCCTCGACGACGACGAGGCCGTCGCGGTGGCTGTCAGACTGCGCTACGCCGCGCAGGCCGCCATCATCGGCATGGAAGAGACGTCCTTGCGCCCCGACGAAGATCGAGCAACTCCTGCCCCATCGGCTACGCCGACGGGTGTCGGCGCTACATGCGAGCATCACGTCGATGCGGTGGGTTGCCGACGACCACGTCGTCGACCCCGAAGCACTCAGTGTGCTCGCCGCGGCATGTCGAGACCGTGAGGAGGTGCGCTTCGCCTACCGACGGCATGATGGCGACGACAGTCGTCGGCTCGTCCAGCCGCATCAACTCGTGACCGCCGGCCGTCGCTGGTATCTCGTCGCGTGGGACCAACAACGCCGCGACTGGCGAACGATGACGGTGGCCCGCATTGCGCTCGCCGCCCCAGTGGCCGTCATCGAACCAGCCGAGCTCGCCGACACGGTCAGGCGGTTCGCCACTCACCTCACTGCTTCGCCGCGTGAGACACCTGTCGCTAGCCTCTCGGAGGAACAATGACCGCACCGGAACCGCCAGCATCGGCTTCCGCGCACCCAGCGACGTGGAAGTTCGACTACCCGATCTTCCACGCCGAGACCCGGGCACAGTGGCGATCCTGGCTGGAGCGCCACCACACGTCAGCCCGCGCGGTGTGGCTGTGCTCGTGGCGTAGCAGCACCGGCCGACCACGCTGCCCGTACCCGGAGGCCGTCGAGGAAGCCATCTGTTTCGGGTGGATCGACTCCACCACCACCATCCTCGACGACGAGCGCGGCTTGCAGTTGATGACGCCGCGTCGACCCAAGAGTCCCTGGACCCGGCTCAATCGCCAACGGGCAGCCGAGATGGAAAGGCGGGGCCTCATGACCGACGCCGGCCGCCACACTATCGCTGTCGCGAAGTCCAATGGCTGGTGGACGATTTCCGACCAGGTCGAAGACCTCGAAGAACCACCCGACTTGAAGGCAGCGCTCGACGGAGACCCGAAGGCTCGAAGCACCTGGGACGGATTCCCGCCCAGCGCCCGCAAACAGATGCTGTGGTGGATCATAAGTGCTGCTCGAGACGCCACACGGGCAGGTCGAATCGCCCATGTCGTCGCCGAAGCCGCCGCCGGTCAACGTGCCCACGGGTGATGCTCATCCCGAGCACCACGCGTCTTGCCTCCGTAGATCGTGGGTTCGAGCCCCACCGAGCTCGGAATAGACGAACCCGAGCATCACCTCGCGGCCGACTCCAGGCCCGAGCTCCCTTCCGAAAAGACCCACGCGGCCCCGGGCGGCGTGCTGGCAGACTCAGCGTGGCTCACATGAGCCCATTGATCCTTCGTATCATCGATCGTCATGGGCGATATCCCATACAGGACCGCCGGCAACACGACGCTGCTCCTCCATATCTCGCCTCCGCGCAAGCCCGACGTCCTGTCGGCGCCGACAGCGGTCTTCTTCCACGGCGGTGGATGGACCAAGGGGACATGGGTGCAGTTCCAGCCGCAAGCGGCACGTCTCAACGCGCTCGGCATGCTTGCCGTGCTCGTCGAGTACCGCCTCGCTGGCCCGGTCGTCGCCACGACGGACGCGGTGGCGGCGATGAGCGCCGTCTTCGAGATGTCTGAGGAGCTCGGATGCGACACCGAGCGCGTCGTGGCGATCGGCGGATCGGCCGGCGGCCAGTTGGCGGCGGCGACGGCCGTGCTCGAACTGCCCGATGTGAATCCGAGACATCGGCCGGCGGCACTCGTCCTCTTCAATCCGGTCACCGATACGTCGGGCGACTATCCGGCTGGATTCGGAAGGCGGCATTTCGACGATGACGAACACGCTCGGCGTTACTCACCGGTACACCATGTCAGCGAGACCACGCCTCCGACACTGATCATGCACGGCACGGCCGATACCGCCGTTCATCACGAGAACTCCGTGGCATTCGTCGAGAAGGTTAAGCGGTACGGCGGACATGCGGAACTCATTCCCTACGCCGGCCAGCGGCACGGGTTCTTCAACCCGCAGCGCATGGCGCCTCATCGCTCCGGCGGCGGTGACGACACCCTTTTCGAGTCGACGACCCACGAGATGATCCGGTTCATCCGCCAGACATTCATCGAGTCCTGACGCGTAAAGGACAACTACCGCACCCACGGTCGCATGCGCGGGTCCGGGGCCTAGCCGTTGATCTGCGACCTCGCTCGGCCTGCTCGCTGCGTGCCGGTCGAGGCGGAGATCACTCCTGCGCGGATGTCTCCGGCCGACGCCCAGGAACCCTTGACGGGCCGTGAAATCCGTGCGTAACATCTGCGTCCAACCTGTTCGATACGTATCGGGGTTAGCGAGGAGGGGCTGTGGCAGCGCAGCGACGGCGACCAACCCAGATGGACATCGCCCGCCGGGCCGGTGTGTCGCAGTCGACCGTGTCGGTGGTCATCAACGGCGCACCGGCGATCGCGGACGTCGCCGAGGAGAAGCGCCGAGCGGTGCTGGAGGCAGCCGCCGAGCTCGGCTACTCGGTGAACGCCTCGGCGCGCAATCTCAAGGGCGGGCGTAACCGGATGCTCGGCGTCTTCACCTTCGAGCCGGTCTTCCCCGTGAATCAGCGCGATTTCTACTTTCCCTTCCTGCTCGGCATCGAAGAGTCGACCGCCGAGTGCGGCTACAATCTGCTGCTTTTCAGCGCTGTCACGGCGGGCACCGAGCGCCGCGTTTTCGCCGATGGCGTCAACCAGCTCAAGCTGGCCGACGGCTGCGTTCTTCTCGGACGTCATCTCCGTGAGGACGACCTGGCAGCACTTCTCCGCGAAGACTTTCCCTTCGTGTTCATCGGACGGCGTGACGTGCCCGGCGAGGAGTTCTCCTACGTCGCGGCCGATTACGTGGGTGCGACCCGTGACATGGTGCTGTCGCTGGCCGCCCTCGGGCATCGCCGGATCGCCTATCTGAAGGCGGCCGACGACAAGGAATGGACCCAGGACCGCGAGACCGGCTTCCGGCAGGGGCTCGAAGAGGCCGGCATCGCGGATGGCCGGATCGTCTTCCATGTGATGGGGGAGGGGGCCGCACTCACCGGAGCCGAGCTGGAGCGATGGCGGGTGGCGGGAGTCACAGCCGTGCTGGTGGAGCCCAGCCAGGACGACAGCGCGATCTCGGCCCTGGAACACGCGGCCGCCGAAGCGGACATCGAGATCCCCGGCGACCTCTCGGTGGTCCTGCTGGGCGATCCGCCGCTGGTCCACGCCACGGAACGGGACTGGACGCGGTTCACCATTCCGCGCGAGCAGATGGGCCGCGAGGCCGTTCGTCTGCTGCTGGAGCTCCTCGATGACGAAGCCGGAGTCAAGCGGCACCTGTACCTGGACTGCGTTCCGGTTCCCGGTGACTCGGTGGCGGCACCTCGGCCCTACCGGGGACGGGCGACGTGACCGGGTGCCGGTCCACCCCGATGTGGATCAAGGTGACGTCCGCGGGCACGCTGCTGGCCTTCAGCGAGGCTCCGGTGGGGACGAGTGCCGACGACGGTCCGGGTGGTGTGGGCAACACCAGCCGTGCCGTGGCCCGGAGCAGCGACGGCGGCCTGACGTTCACCGATGCCGTCGTCGGGACGAACACTGCGCCGCGTGCGGGCATCGCCTGGCTCACCCAAGGCAGCGACGATGTGGACGGCGGACCTCTCGACTGCGTTCATACGTATCAGGTCGGACGGTCTTCGCGCAGAGTCGACGTCCCGCGGGGCACCACCTAGCAGCACCTCGGTCCAAGAATCAGCGAACCCATCACTACCGCCACGGAGGCACGGTGCAGAAGGTCATTCACTACGAGCGCGGCCTGGAAAAGTTCAAGCCGCTGCGCAACATCGTCACCTACGACGACTTCGATCGTGGCTTCAACGGCTGGCTGGACCTGACGCCGAACTTCGTCAACGACGACTACCGGCACTACCCGTCCGAGGTGGATCTGGCCAGCTGGGCTCCCTCGATGATCAGTGCGGCGCCGATGCGCTTCGCCGCCACCCACGGGTCGATGGAGGGCACGTACTCACTGAAGCTGAACACCAAGCCGGTCGCGAACCGCTACGAGGAGAAGCCGGCTGACGGGAGCATGGGGGTCGCGCTGAAGCGGCTCTCGAACTTCGACCCGAACCTGCGCTACGTCCAGATCGAGGCGTTCTATGCCTACACCCCGCAGCAGGACCGGCTCGGATTCGGTGAAGAGGACCTGCGGGCGTTCGGGTTCTACTTCGACCTTCAGGACCACGAGTACCGCTGGATGCCCGGCGTCCGCTACGTGAACTCCGTCAACGGCAAACTCACCAAGAAGTGGCAGTACTGGAAGGTCGCCGACGGAGTGACCAAGAAGGACTGGTGCTACGGCCGTGAGGACGGCTGGCAGCGCCCCGGTGTCGACAACCTCTGGTACGGCCGTCGACACGCCGACGGCTCGGCCGACGCCTTCCAATGGGTGCCCGACGGCGATCAGGACCTGCTCTACAACGAGAGCCCGGACAAGCTCAACTGGCTGTACTTCCGTCTGCTCATCGATTTCCAGCGGCGCGAGTACGTCGAGCTGCAGAGCATGGATCGGACCTTCGACCTACGAGGTCTGACTCCCACGCTCGTCACGCCCTACAAGAGCATCACGAACCTGATCAACCCGATCTTCTTCGTCGAGACCGACACGAATCGCAGCGTGAATCTCTTCCTCGATTCCGTCGTGTACTCCACGGAATGACCACAGCCCACCGTAGATCGACTCGGAAGGCCCTGCTCAGTGCGCACTTTCGCCACCTCTGTCATCGAACGTCGTCTCGAGATCACCGCCACGCACACCACCCACCCGTACGAGGCGGGCTGGGCTGAGGAAGCGGTCTTCTTCGTCCAGGTCGAAGGAGACCACCCGGAGCTGTCCGTCCAGGCGCAGATCTCACCGGACGGGCTGCACTGGGTCGACCGAGGCCGCGCCAGTGTCCTGGCCGCCGATGACGAGATCGCCGCTATCGACCTGGCGAACTTCGGCGGCTGGCTGCGGTTGGCCTTCACCGGCGCGACGCCGGAGCGGCCGGCCACCGTGCTGGTCCACCTCGCGCTCAAGGGCTGACGAACGGGCAGAAACGGATCGCTTCGATCGAGAGGAGGACAGCACCGATGCTTCCCCAACTGGTCCGCCGGCTCGGCCTCATGATCTTCACCGTGTGGGGTGCCGTGAGCCTCACGTTCGTGATCCTCCGGCTCGCACCCGGTGACCAGGCCACGGTGCAGCTCGGGCCGGACGCGACCGCGGCTGACGTGTCCGCGTTGCGCGAGGAGCTCGGGCTCAACCGGCCGATGCTGGTGCAGTACCTGGACTACCTGGGCTCGGCGCTCACCGGTGACTTCGGTGAGTCGTACCGGTTCCGCGACTCGGCGACGGCGGTCATACTCGATCGATTCCCGGCGACCGTCCTGCTCGCGGGCACCGCGACCGTGTTGGCGCTGACGATCGGTCTGCTCCTGGGGGTCCTGGCCGGTCGCGCACCGGGAAAGCTCGTCGACCGGGCGATCTCCGGCATCACCCTGGTCATGCAGGCGATCCCTTCGTTCTGGTCGGGCATCATGCTGATCCTGCTGATGGCGCTGACACTGCGGCTCCTGCCGAGCGCGGGGTCCGGCGATCTGCAGCACCTGGTGCTGCCGGCGGTCACCCTCGCGATCCCGTTCACGGCGCTGGTCGCCAGGATCACTCGCAGCAGTGTCGCGGAGGTGACGGCCGAGCCTTACATCATGACGGCACGGTCGAAGGGGTTGTCCGAGAGGCTCGTGCTGAGCCGTCACGCCGTGCGCAACTCGGTGATCCCCGTGGTGACCATCGTGTCCTTGCACATCGGCACATTGATGGGCGGCGCGGTGATCGTCGAGCAGGTCTTCGCGTGGGAAGGGGTCGGGTCGCTCCTCGTCGGCGCGGTCGGCAACCGCGACTACGCCATCGTCCAAGGCGCGACCGTGCTCCTGGCGATCGTCGTGGTGACGATGAATCTGCTCGCCGACGTGCTCAACGCCCGGCTGGATCCACGAATCCGAGCGGGGGTGGCGTCATGACGACGATGGGGCTGGTGCAGAACCCGGCGCCGCCGACGCCGTTGGTGCCGGCGCGGACGCGGCGCGCCACGGTGCGTCGCGTGGTCGCCGCCATCCCGATCATGATCTTCGGCTTGTATGTCGTCGCGGCGATCATCGGCCCGCTGCTCATCGACTACTCCCCGGTGGGCGGGGAGCTCAACGACCGCCTCCTTCCGCCCGGCTCGGTGCTCAGCGACGGCGGCACGGCCCTGCTCGGCACCGACGCACTCGGCCGCGACCTGTTAGGCCAGGTCGTCTACGGCGCCCGAACGTCAGTGTTCATCGGCACGCTCGTCGTGCTGATCAGCGCCCTGGTCGGGCTCACTGTCGGTACGGTCGCGGGGTATCGCGGCGGCACGACCGACCTCGTGGCATCGCGCGTCATTGACGTCCTGCTCGCCTTCCCCGGCATCCTGCTGGCCATCGTCATCGCCGGGGTGTTCGATCGAAGCCTCGCCATCGTCGTCATCGCGCTGAGCGTGACCAACTGGATCGGCTTCGCCCGTCTCTCGCGGTCGATGGCCATGACACTGCGGGAGCGCGACTGGGTCAAGTCGGCGACGGTGATGGGCGTGCGGCGCCGGCGAATCATCGCGCGGCACATCTTGCCATTCATCGCCGGCCCTTCGTTCGCCTTGGCGACTACCGAGTTCGCAGGCGCCATCCTGGCTGAAGCTTCGCTGAGCTTCCTCGGGCTCGGTTTGCCGTCGGCATCGGTCTCCTGGGGGCAGACCATCGCCGCCGGCAAGGAATATCTCGCCAGCGCCTGGTGGATCTCCGCCATTCCTGGAATCGCCCTGGCGTTGCTCGTCATCTGCGTGGGCTTCACCGGGGATCGACTCACCCGTTACTTCGGCCGAAAGCAGTGACGGGACCCAGCAGGGCGCGCACCACCACAACACAGTCCAACGCAGCTCAGTGAGGAGCATGGCAATGAGATCCCAACGGAACTCCGCGATCGTGGCAACCGCACTTCTCGGCCTGCTCGGAGCCACGGCATGTGGCGCCGACACCGACTCCACGGGCGGCGGTGGTGATGCAGGCGGCGGCGAGATCGCCGTCGCCGGTCAGTTCCCCACCGAGTCCATCGACCCGAACGGGCCCCTGGCCATCGACGGTGGCACCCGTGTCGCGTCGATTCAGCTGTACAGCCCGTTGCTGCAGACGATCGGACCGGGCGAGTTCGACCCCATTGCCGCGGAGACTTGGGAGATCAACGACACCGCGACCGAGTTCACCTTCACATTGCGTGACGGGATCACCTTCTCCGACGGCTCACCGATCACGGGGAACGATGTGGCCGCATCGTTCGAGCGCACAGTGGCCTCCGACAGCCCCTTCTCCGCGAACTTCGTCAACGTCGCCGTCGCGGCAACTGACACCACGGTGACGTTCACCACGGTTGACCCCGACCCGGCTCTTCCGGCCAAGCTGACCGGGCTCATGATCACCCCGGCAAGCGCGACCGAAGACAGCTACCTGGACACGCCGGTCACCTCCGGCCCGTTCCGAGTGGAGTCGTTCACTCCCGGCGGCGACCTCGTCATGGTCCCCAACGAGAACTACTGGGGAGACCATCCGCAGATCGACCAGCTCACCATCCGGTCCATCCCCGAGGTCGCAGCGAGAGTAACCGCCCTGGAGACCGGTGAGCTCGACGTCATCTGGGGCATCTCCGACGACCAGGTGAAGCAACTCGGCGGCAACACCGAGGTCGAGGTCGTGTCCGCGGTCGGATCAGCCGTCATCACCATGTGGATGAACGCGTCCACGCCCGCATTGGAGAAGGCGGAGGTGCGGCGGGCACTCTGGCAGGCCGTCGACTTCGAGAAGAAGATCGACGCGCTCTACCCGGAGAGCGGCGAGCCCGCCGACTCCGTCATCGCCCCCACGGTTTTCGGATACGCGCCGCAGGAGCCGGTGGTCTACGACCCTGACGCGGCGAGGCAGGCGCTGATCGACGCGGGCTTTGACTTCGACACGACGCTGCGCTTCCACTTCTCCCAGGCGCAGTTCCGCCAGTGGGTCGACTCCGTCGTGTCCGATCTGGCGGCCATCGGTGTCAACGCCGAGGCACTGGAGAAGGAACAGGCCGTCTACACCGAGGACCTGCTGGCCCTGAACTGGGACATCAACATCCAGCAGGTCGGCACGCTCGGGCTGGACGCCTCGTACAACCTCGGCCGGCTCTATACCTGCGCCGCGGAGCGGACCGGCTACTGCAACCCGGAGCTGGACGAGATGCTCAGGCGGGCCGGGACCTCCGTCGACCCCGCCGAGCGGGAGGCAGCCTACGCCGAGGCGACGGAACTCATCTGGAACGAGGCCGTGGGCATGTACCCCATGTTCGTCAAGAATCTCTTCGCCACTCGAACGTCGGTGTCCGGCTTCGAACCCGACGGAGAGGGACTGCCGCGATTCGACACGGTCTCGGTTGATGAGTGACAGGCCTCCCGTGTCGACGAGCACGACGGCAGTGATGTCGGGGCGTGCAGCGGGGGAGTCCCGGCGAGCCTCCGCTGGGACCCTCCGGGTCAGGGATCTGACGATCATGCTGCCCGGCCCGCGCGGCATGGCCGACGTCGTCGACGGCGTCTCCTTCGACATGGTCGAAGGCCGCACGACCGGCCTGATCGGTGAATCCGGGAGCGGGAAGTCGCTGACGGCGATGGCCTTGGTCGGACTGATGCCGGAGACCGGAGTGGTCGGCGGGCAGGTTCTCTTGGGCGAGGAGAACCTGCTCGAGGCCGACCGGGCGCGGATCCGGCAGATCCGGGGGACCGAGATCTCGGTCGTGTTCCAGGACCCGTCGACAGCGCTCAACCCAACGATGACCATCGGTGACCAGGTCGGGGAGATCCTGAGGGGCCGGGGTGTTTCCCGGAGCCAGGCGCGCGTGCGGGCCGCAGAGCTCCTCGACCATGTCGGCATCCCGGACGCGGCAGGCCGCGTCGGCGCCTACCCCCATGAGTTCTCCGGCGGCATGCGTCAGCGGGCGATGATCGCACTGGCGCTCGCCGGCCAGCCGAGGTTCATCCTGGCCGACGAGCCGACGACGGCGCTGGACGTCACGGTGCAGGCCCGGATTCTCGCGCTGCTCGGCCGCCTCCGCGACGAGGACCACCTGTCCATGTTGCTGGTCAGCCACGACCTGCGCGTGATGTCGCACGTCGCAGACGACCTCGTCGTCATGTACGCCGGACGGGTCTGCGAGCGCGGCGGGGCCAAAGCGGTGCTCAACCGGCCGCTCCATCCCTACACCGACGCCCTGGTGCGCAGCGTTCCCTCGGTGCATGTCAGGTCGGCGATCGCCGACCCGCTGCCGGGCAGCCCGGCCAACCCGTTCGACCGGCCGCCCGGGTGCCCGTTCAATCCGCGCTGTCCGCGTGCCGAGGACCGGTGCCGGGCCGAGGTGCCGACGTTGCGCGAGATCGCCCCGGGCCGTCTGAGCGCCTGCCACTTCGCGGAGGAACTGACATGACGGCTGCTGCCGGCCTGAGGATCACGGACCTCACCGTGACCTACCCCGGGCCCCGCGCCGCCGGCCTCGTCGGGCGGCGGACGCCAACCACCGCGGTCAACGCCGTCAGCCTGGACGTCGCGCCGGACGAGACCGTCGCCCTCGTCGGAGAGTCGGGGTCCGGGAAGTCCACGATCGCGCGCGCGGTGGTGGGGCTCGTCGCTCCGTCGGCTGGCTCCATCGACTTCGACGGAACGTCGCTGCTGAAGCTGCGCCCCCGGGATCAGTGGGCGCGGAGGAACATTGCGATGATCTTCCAGGATCCCCGGTCCGCGCTGAACCCGCGCTTGTCGGCGGCGGCCTCCATCAGCGAGGCCTGGGAGGCACACCCCGACGTCGCTCCCGAGGGCGTTCGCCGTGATCAGCGACGGCGACGGGCGGCTGTCGTCGACCTGCTGGCCCAGGTCGGGCTCGATCCGGACGTCGCGGGGAAACGCCCGACGGCGCTGTCCGGCGGGCAGTGCCAGCGGGTGAGCATCGCCCGCGCGCTGGCACTCAGCCCGAAGCTGCTCATCTGCGACGAGGCGGTGTCGGCGCTCGACGTCTCGGTGCAGGCGCAGGTGTTGCAGCTCCTGGTCAGCGTTCGTGAGGCGCGCTCGCTGTCGATGCTCTTCATCACCCACGACCTCGGGGTGGTGCGTCAGGTCGCGGATCGCGTCGCGGTCATGCGCCGCGGCGAGCTGGTCGAGAGCGCCGACGTCCACACGCTGTTCAGAGCACCACAACACGACTACACCCGGCAACTCCTCGCGGCCGCCGTCGACCTCGACGTGAGGAGCTGACCAACGCACGGCACGTCCTCGTCCGCAGTGAAACCACCCAAGGAGAAGGACAGATGACCGATCGCATCAACCGACGCATGATGATCCGTTCCGCCGCCGGCGCAGGTGTCGCGGGCGTCGGCGGACTCGCACTGGGCGGAACCGCCCATGCGGAGACGGCACCACCGAGCCTCGTCGAGGCCGACGGCGCCCCGGTCCTGACGCCTCAGCAGTTCGGCGCCGTCGGCGACGGCGTGGCCGACGACACCGTCGCGATCCAGGCCGCCATCAACGCGGCGCGTTCGCAGCTGAACAAGATCGTCGTCATCCCGCCCGGCGTCTACAAGGTCACGTCGACCATCGTCGTCGGCGACCACGAGTACGAAACCCCCGGCGAGCACCTGAACCGGTTCGTGCTGCGCGGGTACGGCATGTTCGGCGAGGAGTCGTCGAAGATCACCTTCCACCACGACGGTATCGGCATCCGGTGGGAGGCGTCGCTCGGCGGCATCCACGGCATCGCGTTCGACGCACCGGCCAAGTCGGCCAACAACGTCGCGCTCCACGTCGCCCGCAACTCGGCGAACACCGACGACACCGACGTCACCATCGTCGAGTGCTCGTTCCTCCGCTTCCAGCGCGCCATCGAGAGTGTCGGCCGCGGCTTCCTCTTCACGAAGAACAAGGTCGCAGTCTGCACCACGGGCATCACCATCTCGTGGCCAACGGGTGAGATCCCGGGCGGCGTGGTCCACAAGCTGCCGTACGGCCTGCGCAAGTGGCTGATCACCGACAACCACTTCCACTCGAACTTCGACGCGATCGTGTTCAACGGCGCGCCGGACGGCGACTTCCGCGGCGCGGTGATCAGCAACAACCTGCTCGACATCGGCCGCCGACTCTTCAAAGGCAGCCTGACCAACTCGACCATCAGCGGCAATGTGGTCGAGAACGGCAACGGCAACGCGATCATCGAGATCGACTCCGGTGGCCACAACCTCACCATCACCGGCAACGTGATCGGAGGCTTCGACACGACGCCGGGGGCGTGGGAACCGCCCATCTACGCGATCCGCTTCGCGGAAGGTGTCTCGGCGACGAACGTCACGATCTCGGCGAACACGTTCAACTGGCTCCGTGGTTCGCCCATCGGATTCGCGGAGTCCGCCGACAAGATCAGCATCACCGACAACTCGTTCGACCACTGGAACCTGGCCAACACCGCCGTTCACGGAGCCGTTCGCGTCCAGGGCGACGCCACCCGTTTCGCCATCGTCGGCAACGCCATCTCGGCCAACCGGAACCCGGACGGGCTCCCGATCCGGATCGACGGCACGATGAGCGCGTCCAATGTCGTCGGCAACGTGTTCGAGCAGGAGGCTCTGGTCGCCGCCGGCGCGATCAGCGCCGACTCGTTCGTCGAGTCCGAACCTGGCCGGTTCACCAGGCTGCAAGTGGCCGCCGCGAAGGACGCTGCGGTTCGCGTGCTCAGCACAGCCACGGCCGATATCGCCGCGGACGACACGTATGGGGGCTACCTGGTCGAGAGCGCGCTTGCGGACGGATCGGGCCCCGGCGTCAAGGGCGGGGTCGAGGTGGTCGCGGCGAACGCGTCCGGCTCGGCGGCGACCAACTTGCTGTGTTCCACGAACTCCACCAACGGGGTGGTGGCCTTCCAGGCCAGCGTGACGGGCCTGATACCGCCGACGGACAATTCCCGCGACATCGGCAGCGCCGACGCGAGCATTCGCACGGTGTACACCTACGCGACCCGGCTGCATCCCTACACGGTGGCCACCATGCCGTCGGCCGCGGACGCGCCAGGTGCGCTCATCCAGGTCGCCGACGGTCGCGCCGGCGGCCCATGCCTGGCCATGTCCGACGGCACGTCGTGGCGCACCGTGCCGCTCGGGAACGCGGTCAGGTAGCCCTCGGCACTCCAGTTCGATCGGGGCGCGGAGGCCCGCCGGGCCTCCGCGCCCCGACGACCAGCCATCGGCACGACACGAAATAGATCGGACGACCATGGGTGATGATGTGACCTCGGCACCGTGGTGGCGCGACGCGGTGATCTATCAGCTCTATATCCAGTCCTTCGCCGACGGCAATGCTGACGGAATCGGCGACATCGCCGGACTGCGGAACAGGATCGGCTACCTGTCGAGTCTCGGAATCGACGCCATCTGGATCACTCCCTGGTTCCACTCACCCCTGCGCGACGCCGGCTACGACGTCTCCGACTACCGCGCCATCCATCCTCGGTACGGATCCGTGGAGGAGGGCAGAACGTTGATCGACGAGTGCCACGCGGCGGGGATCCGGGTCATCCTCGACATCGTCCCCAACCACACCTCTTCAGAGCACCCGTGGTTCGTCGAGGCAATCGGCGCACCGCCCGGATCCCCGGAACGTTCTCGCTACCATTTCCGCGCCGGGCGCGACTACGGCGCGAGTCCGCCCAACGACTGGCTGAGCGTGTTCGGCGGACCCGCCTGGACACAGGTCGAGGACGCGCACGGTCGCCCGGGCGAGTGGTACCTGCATCTGTTCGACTCGTCGCAGCCCGATCTCGACTGGGACAGTGAGGAGGTTCGCTCCGAGTTCGAGGACATCCTGCGGTTCTGGTTCGACCTCGGTGTCGACGGGTTCCGGATCGACGTCGCCACCGCGCTGGTCAAGGCACCGGGACTCCCGGATCTCGGATATCCAGACGGCGCCTTCCTCGCCGACCTGACCCGCGCGGACCACCCCCACCGCGACCGCGACGAGGTCCACGAGATCTATCGCGACTGGCGCAAGCTGGCCGACTCGTACGATCCGCCGCGGATGTTCGCTGCGGAGGCGTGGCTCGACGACCCGGACCGGCTGTCGCGGTATGTCCGGCCCGACGAGCTGCACACCACGTTGAACCTGTACTACCTGAAATCCGCCTGGACAGCGGACAGCATGCGTCGCGCCATCGACGCCTCGATCGCGGCCACGGCGAGTGTGGGGGCGCCGACCACCTGGGCGTTGTCCAACCACGACGTCGAACGAGTGGTCACCCGCTACGGCCGTGACGACACCCGTCGACGCCCGGGCGTGTCCGGGCCGGACCTGGGGCCCGTCGACGAGCAGCTCGGCCGCCGCCGGGCCCGCGCAGCGGCCCTGCTGACCCTCGCACTACCCGGCAGCGTGTACGTCTACCAGGGCGACGAGCTCGGGCTGGCCGATGCGCACGTGCCGGAGCACGCCCGGCAGGACCCCATCTGGATCCGGTCCGGTGGCCGGCGCTGGGGTCGCGACGGCGCCCGGGTGCCCTTGCCATGGACGCCGGACGGAAGCTCGTTCGGGTTCGGCGACGACGGCGCCTGGCTGCCGCAGCCCCCGGGGTGGGGAACGCACGCGGTGTCGGCCCAGGCCGGCGACGACTCGTCGTTCCTCGAGCTGTACCGGAGCGCGTTGCTCCTGCGGCGCGCTCATCCGGCACTGGGCGGAACGAGCGATGTGCACTGGCACGAAGCGCCCCGCGACGACGTCCTCGTGTTCACCCGCGACCCCGGCTTCGGCTGCGTCGTCAACTTCGGACCGGTGCCGGCGCCGATTCCCCTGGACGGTCGGGTCGTCCTGTCCAGTGACCACCGGACCACCGAGGGTGAGGTTCCTCCCCACGGTGCGATCTGGCTGGATCTTCACCCGGCGCGCCGCGCATGACGACGATCGAGCGCCCCAATGTCGTGCTGATCCATTGGCACGACGTCGGCACGCATCTGGGTGCGTACGGTCACCGTGATGTGACCAGCCCTGCCGTCGACCGGTTGGCTGCGGAGGGGCTGCGGTTCGACCGGGCGTTCTGCACCACACCGCTGTGCAGCCCGGCCCGCGGCTCGCTGTTCACCGGCCGATACCCGCACACGAACGGGCTGATGGGCCTGGTCAACCGGGGCTGGGAGTACCGTCCGGGCGAACGAACCGCGCCGTCGCTGCTGTCCGAGCTCGGCTACCGGACCGCTCTCATCGGTCAACAGCACGAGAGCCACGACCCGTTCCGGCTCGGCTTCGACGAGGTCCATCCCTGGGTCGAGGGCCCGGCCCGGTGCGGGCCGGTGTCGGAGAAGGCGGTGGCATGGCTCGAGGCGGCGCCGGCGGAGCCGTTCTTCCTGACGGTCGGCTTCTTCGAGACGCATCGCCCCTATCCGCCGGCGCAGTACCGGGCGGTGGACCCGGCGGCGGTCGAGGTTCCGCCGTTTCTGCCGGACAACCACCACACGCGCGAGGACCTTGCCGGGTTCCTCGGCTCGATCCGGGTCGCCGACGCCGCCACCGGCCGGGTCCTCGACGCCATCGACCGGGCCGGCCTCGCCGAGTCCACTCTGGTCCTGTTCACCACTGACCACGGGATCGCGTACCCGCGGGCGAAGGGCACGTTGTACGACCCCGGCATTCGGGTGGCGCTCCTCGCCCGGCCGCCACGGTCGTGGAACGTCGCGCCGGGAGCTCCGGACGGGCTGCTCAGTCATGTCGATTTGCTGCCGACCCTGCTCGAACTGGCCGGCGGAGAGGTCCCCTCGTTCGTGCAGGGGCAGAGCTTCGCCCCCGTCCTGCGCGGCGAACCCGGCCCCCGGCGCACGGAGATCTTCGCCGAGAAGAACTTCCACGACGAGTACGACCCGATCCGGGGCATCCGCACCGACCGGTTCGCCTACTTCCGCAACCTCGAACCGGGCACGCCGCCGAGGCTGTCGGGCGACATCGAGCGCAGCCTGGTGCGGCTGGGCCTGGGTGAGGATCGCCTGCGGCCCCGGCCGGCAGAGGAGCTCTACGACCTCGACGACGATCCGTGGCAGCTGCACGATCTGACGGACGACGCGTCGTATGCGAGCGTGAAGGCCGGCCTGGCGGCGCGCCTGGCGGAGTGGATGGCCGAGACGAACGACCCGGTGCTGGCGGGGCCCGTGGTGGCTCCGAGTGGCTCTCTTGACGAGAGATCGGGGGCACGATGAACGACCGGCCCAACATCGTGCTGATCGTGATGGACGACCTCGGCTACGGTGACCTGAGCTGCATGGGGAACACGATCCTGCGCACGCCGCGGATCGATTCGATCGCCGCCGACGGGATCAGGCTGCGTCACATGTACGCGGCGTCGGCGGTGTGTACCCCGTCGCGGGCTGCGTTGCTGACCGGCCGGTATCCGCAGCGGGTCGGTCTGCCGAAGGTGCTGAACCCGCGCGACGGCACCGGCCTGTCGCCGTTCGAGTACACCCTGCCGGAGACGTTGCGCGACGCCGGGTACCGCACGGCGATGTTCGGGAAGTGGCATCTGGGGTGCCGGCCGGAGCACTACCCGACCAGGCACGGCTTCGACGAGTACACCGGGCTGCTCTACAGCAACGACATGCACCCGGTCGAGTTGTTCGAGGGCGACGAGATCACCACCACCGACGTAGATCAGGCGGCGCTCACCCGCGCGTACACCGACCAGGCCGTCGACTTCATCGAGCGGCACGCCGATCGGCCGTTCTTCGTCTACCTCGCGCACACCATGCCGCACATCCCCCTGCACGTGGAGGACGAGTTCGCCGGCCGGTCGGCCGGTGGCAGGTACGGCGACGTCGTCGAGAGCCTGGACCACCACATCGGCCGGTTGTCGGACCGGTTGGAGGATCTCGGGCTGGCCGACGACACCATCGTCATGATCACCAGTGACAACGGGCCGTGGTTCGAGGGCAGCACCGGCGGGTTGCGCGGCACCAAGCTGCACACCTACGAGGGCGGGATCCGGGTCCCGTTCGTCGCGCGGTGGCCGGGACGGATCCCCGCGGGCACGGTGTCCGACGAACCGGTGTGCCTGTTCGACCTGCTGCCGACGCTGGCCGGGCTGGCCGGGGGAGCGGTGCGGGACGACCGGCCGATCGACGGGGTGGACGTGTCCGCGGTGTTGACGGGTGGGTCGATGCCGGTGCCGCGTCCGTTCTTCTTCTTCCACTGGTGGACGCTCAACGCCGTGCGGTGGGGTCGGTGGAAACTGCACCTTGACCGGTTCCCCCGCGACTCCAGCCGGGCCCAGGGCAAGGAGCTGCCCCAGCTGTTCGACCTCGAGCTCGACCCGGCTGAGACCTACGACCTGAAAGACCGCCATCCCGACGTCCTCGAGCAGCTCACCGAGCTGGCGGCGGCATTCCAGGACGAGATCGCCGGCCAACGCGAGGCCGCCGAAGCCCGCGCGGCCGGCCGATCGACCGCGCGGGCATGTCGACGTGCGAGCTCCGCCTCTTGACCACTGCTACGAGCTTGGGGAGACCATGACTGCCATTCCTTCGGATCCGCCGGTGCGCTTGATGGCGGCGCCGTTCACCGCGTTCGACCGTGACGGCGGCCTGGACCTGGACCGCATCGCCGATCAGGTGGCAGGTCTTCGCGCCGATGGTGTCCACGCGGCGTTCGTCTGCGGCACCACCGGCGAGGGTGCGTCGCTGGCCGAAGCGGAGCGCATGCGTGTGGTGCAGCGCTGGTGTATCGAGGCGGGGCCGGAGTTCGACGTCGTGGTTCACGTTGGCCACGCGAGTCTGCGGGTCGCGATCGAGCTGGCTCGGCATGCCGCTTCGACCGGTGCGACCGCCGTCGCCGCCGTGGCGCCGTACTTCCACCGGCCGCGAACGGTGGACGAGCTGGTGGAGGCCTGCGCTGAGGTGGCTGGCGCGGCGGGGTCGCTGCCGTTCTACTTCTATCACCTGCCGGACATGACCGGTGTGCGTGTTGCGATGGCGGAGTTCATCGCGCTCGGCCGCGAGCGGATCCCGAACTTCGCGGGCGTGAAGTTCACCCACAACGACCTCGCCGAGCTCGGGCAATGTCTGCAGGTGGCTGGTGACGATCTGGAGATCATGGCCGGCCGGGACGAGATCCTCCTGGCCAGCCTCGCGGTGGGCGCTGATTCGGCCGTCGGGAGCACGTACAACTTTGCCGCGCCCGTCTATCTCGACATGGCGGATGCGTTCGCCAGCGGAGACCTCGCGTCCGCGCGCCACTTGCAGCAGGTGACGCGGGGCATGATCGATCTCGTCCAACCCTTCGGTGGTCTGCCGGCGCTCAAGGCGATCGCGTCGATGGTCGGCGTCGATTGCGGACCGTGCCGGCTTCCGCTGCACGATCTCGACGACGCTGCGCGGGCGGGCCTCCGGCAGGAACTCGAGCGGATCGGTTTCCTCAAGACGCTCGAGCAGAGCCGTACGCGTCGTGGCGCCGTGAACGAGACTGCCGCTCAAACGGTCTGATCGGTCGGCCTGGGCGCGGGAGTCATTGGGAGAGCAGCAGGTCCGCACGGCCTCGCCTCCGGCGCGCCGTCGCGTTGATCAACAACCCGGCGGTGCTGGCGGCGGGTCGGTGCCGCGGCGTCTCACGCGGGCTGGGGCTTCACCTCGCACTACGTTCGGGCCGGGGCGAAGCGACGTCGGCCGATGACGCCATCGCGTACCGTTCCCGCGTGTGGAGTCGTCCGTCCCCGCGCTTGTCGTCGCGCTCGTGGTCTTCGTCCTCTCGATGCTGGTGTTGCGCAAGGTGACGACGCCCGCGAGGGTGGGCAAGCTCGCCGGCCGGTTGCCGTCGCGCCCGAGAACCGTCTTCTCGCCCGATGACGTACGCCGGCAGGCTACCGAGCTGCTGAACCGGCTCGCCGACGAGTTGAGCCGGACGAACCCGGCCGAGGTGGACGCCGACCTCTACGAGCGGGCCGGGCTCGCCCGCTCGGAGGCGGAGCGGGTGCTGGACTCGGAGCGGTTGACCGATGTCGTCGGCGCGCTCGTCCTGGCCCGGACCGGCCTCGACGATCTGCGGGTCGCCGCCGGGCGATCGCAGATCCGCTACCAGCCGTGCTTCTTCAACCCGATGCACGACCAGGCCACCCGGCAGGTCGCCTACACGCTCGGTGCGGGCACCGTCTCGGTGCCGGTGTGCCGGCATTGCCAGGCCGATATCCGCAGGGGCGGGCATCACCTCGACGCGGTCCCGAGTGACACGAGCCCCGGCGAGCCGTACTTCCTCGGTGACGACGAATGGGCTGTCACCGGGTACGGGGCGCTGGTCGAGGATCTCCCGGCGGCGTTGTTCCGGTACGAGCGGGCCAGGCGGGAGGGCACGCCATGACGGCTGCGACGTCGTATCGGACCAAGCAGCGCAAGCGGCGTGACCTCCGGCGCGCGCGGAAGAGACTTCAGGCACGGCGGGAGCAGCCGTCCACCATGGTCGTGCCGGTGCGGGCTCGCGTCCTGCGGCAGGTGGGGATCTGGGGTGGCGCCGTCGTCCTGGCCACCGGCGCCTACGTCGGCGCCACCATCGCGGCGGCGGCGTTCCTCGACGACCAGGACGACGAGTCCCCGCTCGCCACCGCCGCCGAGGCGCTCGGCGACGACCTCGTCTACGTCGATCCCCGTGCGGAGGACCTGCTGGACGACGCCGAGCTCGCCACGCTGGAGGAACAGGCGGCCGATGCGAGCCAGCCGACGCGGGTCGTGGTGTGGCCGCTGGACGGTGGATGGCCGGCCGACGTCGTCGAGCACATCGCGGCCCGGTCAGGCACGGACAGCAGGTTCCTCATGGTCAACGACGAGGGGCGGACCGTGGTCGCGTCGACGCTCCACGAACGGGAGCCGTCGATCGATGACATGGTCGGCAGGCCGCCCGCCGACGCGGCAGCGCAGGCGCTCGATGAACTCGATGCCACACCGTTGCGGGGCGAGCCTGAGGAGTACGAGGAGAGCTCACTACCGTTCGGCTCCACTTGGCTCGCCGCCGCGTTGGGCGGTGCGCTCGGGGTCGGGGTCATTCTCGTCGCGGTCAGCACCGCATTCGTGGGGTTCGGCATTCTCGTGCTCGCGGTGGCCCCAGGATGGTTCGCCGTCGACGCGTACCGCCGTCGGAGGGCCGGCCCGGCGATCGCGAACGTCGAGGCGAGGCCGGCACGCCGGCGGGGGAAGAACCGGCTCGTCTACCGGCCTCCGAACGACGTCCTGGTCCGGCTCAACACCGTCCGCGTCGCCGAGCGGGGCGAGCGCCTGCGTGGTGAGTTGCTGGCCCTGGGCGAGCGGATGGCGGCGTCGACCGACGACGCCACTGGTGCGGCGTGGGAGCTGGCGCTCGATTGCTATGCGACGGCGGGCCGGATCGCCGACAGCGTCGAGGGTGGTACCGACCTCGCAAGCCACGCCGATGTCGTCGCCGGCCTGGTCCTGGTGGCGCGCGGGCGGCAGGCCGTGGACGCCGCGGAGGCACACGGCGATCTGGCCGAATCGGCCGACTGCTTCGCGAACCCGTTCCACGGCGCGTCGGTCGGCGCCGTGCCGACGATCGCGCTCGGTGCCGACCGGCCGCCGGCATCGGTGCCGCGGCAGGTCGACGTCTGCGCGACGTGCCGCGCCGCGGCCGAGAAGGGCATCGCGGTAGCGGATCCGCTCGTGCTCGATTCCGGCGGCGGGCGCATGCGGGAGTACTGGATGCTCGACGTGACGCCGTGGGCGCAGGTCGGTTACGGCGCGCCGAGCCGTGAGTTGATCGACGCCTGGAACGCCTCGCGGGTCTAGCTCGCCGCCGTGATCGTCAACCGGTGCGGCGCGACGACGTCGTGGTGCGGCTTCGGCCGGCCACGGCTCGAGACGCAAGAAGTAGGTCTCGTGGTATTCGGCGGCATGGTGCGCGGACCGTCAGAGGTTTCGCGCAGGGCGACGCGGCGCGAGCGGAATCCGTGCGGCCGACGCAACCTCATGACGGGCTCTCGGAGTCGAGTGTCGTGAAGGGGGTGTCGGATGATGTTCGCCGTGACTCGCGACACGGGCGCACCGACGTTCGAGGAGTATGCCGGTGTCATCTGGCCGTCGTTGTATCGCAGCGCGTATCTGCTGGCAGGCAACCACGCCGACGCTGAGGACGTCGCTCAGCAGACGTTGTTGAAGGTGTATCGGTCCTGGTCGCAGGTCGTTCGGTCGGACTCGCCGGACGCGTATGTGCGGCGGATGCTCACCAACACGTTTCTGTCGGCCCGCCGCCCGAGGAAGCGGCGGCTGGAGTTGTTGACCGACACCCCTCCCGAGCACGGCGCCGTACGGGCGCCGCAGGGGCCCGAGGACCGGATGATGCTCTGGCCGCATGTGAGGTCGCTGCCGCCCCGTCAGCGCGCCGTGATCGTGTTGCGCTACTACGAGGACCTCAGCGAGCAGGAGATCGCCGACGTCCTCGGCTGCTCGCGCGGCAATGTGAAGTCCACCGCGCATCGCGCGCTCAAGGCCTTGCGAGCCGCTCTCGGCAAGGAACACGACGGCGGGAGGGAGAGTTGAGATGAACATCGACGTCGAGGAAATCCTCAGCCGTGAGCTTCGCGAGGTAGCCTCCGGTCTGAAGGTCCCGGTACGGCCGCCGATGCCGCAGGAGCGGCACCGGACCCAGCACCTCTGGCGGCCGCTGCTGGTCGCCGCCGCGGTGATCATCATCGTCGCGGGTGCCGTGGCCGTGGTGGCGCCGTACGGGAACGACGGGGGACCGCGACCGGCGACATCGCCACCTGTCGAGACGCCCGCTGAGGAGCCCGCGGTTCGTCCCCTCACTGCCGACGTACCGACGGTGCCTTTCCTGTTCGGCGGTCGCTTGTATGTCGGCGGTGAGCAGTTGCCCGGGACCTGGGGAACCATGAACCGGGCTGGCGGCGCGTGGGCCGCGCAACGTCTCGACGAGACCTGGTGGTGGGGCAACGGTGCCGGGCAGAACTCGATCTCCGGCACGGTGATCCTGCAGCCTCGCCTCTCTCCCGACGGCATCCTGCTGGCGGTCGGCAGCTCCACGCGGGAAGGAGGGCAGGTGCTGCTCATCGACACGCGGTCCGGTGAGACGGTCAACACGTTGCAGACCACGGCGACCGGGCCGGGTGATCCAGACCCTCTCGGCGTCGTCGCGGTCACCAACGACATGAAGGTCTTCCTGGAGAGCAACAGCCGCCGTCTGATGTGGCTCGCGGCCGAGGGCGACGAGACGGTCGACCTCGACGCCACCGCCCCCGACCAGTGGGTGCAGGGCAGTACCCCCGCCGGTCTGATCGTGTTCGACGGCACCGCGGACGGTGAGGGCGATGCGACGTACCTGGCGGAGGTCTCCGATTCGGGGACACCGAATCGGTTGCGGACGCTGCCGGGCGAGAGCGTGGTGGTCAACCCGTCCGGCACGTGGCTCGGGCACAGCGGGACCTGGGGCGGTGAGTCCCAGACGATCCCCGAGATCACGGCGCTGCAGTTCGACGGCAGCCGGCAGCTCACGCTGCAGCCACCCGATGAACGGGAACTCCTTGCCGTGACGTGGGAGGACGATGACCTGCTGCTCGCCGAGTTGCACACCGACGGAAGCCCGACCGGGCTGGCACGTTGCAGCATCCGCGAGGAAGCCTGCCTGGTGATCGACGTCCCATGAGGTGTCCGTGACCGGGATGGTGGGGATTGCAGTCCATGCGCGCTGACCCGGTGAGACCACGAGGCAGCCTAGCGGGCGGCTGCGGCCCGCCCGCTAGGCTTCCGGTCATGATCCGTCACACGGTCGCCTTCCGGCTGCGCCACCCGGCCGGCTCGGAGGAGGAGCGCGACTTCCTCCAAGGCGCACTGGTGCTGGCCGGTGTTCCGGGTGTGCAGCGGTTCGAGCAGCTGCGCCAGACCAGCCAGAAGAACGGGTTCCATTTCGGCTTCTCGATGGAGTTCGCCGACCAGGCGGCCTATGACGACTACAACGCGCATCCTGTGCACACGGCGTTCGTGGCCGACCGCTGGATGCCCGAGGTGGCGGACTTCCTGGAGCTCGACTACGAGCCGCTCGGCTGACTCCGGTGGGTCGCCGGCGGTGTGCCGGTGCGGGATGGCGCGCCGTGTCTGAAATGCCCCATTCGGGGTAGCGTCCTCGTCAAGGTGGGACCGGGCCGACGGCCCGGTCGGGAACACCGGAACGGGGCAATCATGAGCGATTTCGTCGCCCAGATGGAGCAGGCATTGCAGAGCGCCGGCCCGGCCGGCCGCCGCGCGATGCTGCGCGGTCTGATGCCGACGGTTGTCAGATGGTTCGAGGAGTCCCTCGAGCCCGACGATCGCGAAGGTCAGGCGGATGTGCGACTCATGCTGTGGGCCGACCAGGTCTCAGGCGGCCTGATCGGACCGCTGTGTGCGGCGACGCAGCGGGCGCGGTCGTCGGCGGCCGCCGCCGAGCGGCTCCGGCAGCAGGTTCGCTGGCGTCGTCGGCGCGGCGTCGTGGACGTGTCGGACGTAGCGGAGGACTGACCCCTACGGCCAGGCGGCCGGAAATTGCCGCGCGAGGCGGCGTGCGGCCCCGGTAGCGTCTGCCGCCATGACTCTCCCGCGTACCCGCCCGGACCTGACCGCCGACGAGCGCGCCCAGCTGGTCGGCTGGCTCGACCTGCAGCGCGCCATCGTCCACTGGAAATGCGAAGGCCTGTCCGAGCAGGACGCGCACCGGCCCGTCCTGCCGACGTCGCCGTTGATGACGATGGCCGGGCTGGTCTCGCATCTGCGCTGGACCGAGCACTGCTGGTTCGAGGTGCTGTTCCTCGGCCGCTCGGCAGAGCCGAACCCGCAGTTCCGCGAACCCGACGACGGCGACATGATGGTCGACGACGTCCCGCTCGCGCAGCTGCTGGCCGAGTACGAGCGGCAGTGCGAGATCTCGAACGAGATCGTCGCCGCCCACTCGCTCGATGACGTCGGCCGGCACCCCGACTTCCGCTCCGGCGCCGCCAGCCTGCGCTTCATGCTGACGCACATGGTCGAGGAGACCGCCCGGCATGCCGGTCACGCCGACATCGTGCGGGAGCTCCTGGACGGGCAGAAGGGCTACTACTGACGTCCGGCTCACCCTGCTCGCAGGAGGCGGCCCGGGCGGGCGCTGGTCTGGGCGCCGTTCTCGATCACAGGCTCGCCGTTCACCAGGACGTGGTGGATGCCGGCCGGGGGACGGCACGGGTCCAGGAAGGTGGCCCGGTCGGCCACGACGGCCGGGTCGAACACGACGACGTCGGCGGCCAGTCCGGGACGGAGCACGCCCCGGTCGGCGATTCCCAGGCGGTCGGCGACGGCGCCGGTCATCCGGTGCACCGCCGTGGCCAGGTCGAGGTCCCCGAGCTCGCGGACGTACCGGCCGAGCACCCGGGCGTGGGCACCGAATGCGCGCGGATGCGGGCGGCGTCCGCCCTGGTCGTACGGCAGGGCCGCGCCGTCGGAGCCGACCAGTGTGTGCGTGTAGCGGAGGAACTCGCGCATGTCGGCCTCACTGCGATAGAAGAGCACCACCTGCACCCGGTTGCCGCCGGCTCGGCACAACCCCAGGACGTACCGGGCCGGCGGTAGCCCCGCGGCTCGGGCGGCCTGCTCGACCGTGGCGCCCTCGGGTGCGCCGAGAATGCCGTCGGTGCGCGCGAGCAGGACCCGGTCCCAGAACCACGGGATGCGCTCGTCGCCGGGCACGCCGCCCCAGCCGGCGGCCAGGTCCGCTTCGGCTCGGGCCGCGACGGCCGGGTCGGCCAGCCGCGCACGCATCGCCTCGATGCCGCCGTCCTGCACCCACGCGGGGAGGTACTGGGTGAGCGCGGAGGCGGAGGCGTCGTACGGGTACACGTCGGCGGCCAGGTCCACGCCGTGGCCGCGGGCGCGGTCGATGACGGCGAGCAGGTCGCCGGCCCGTCCCCACCGGTCCGGTTCGTTGACCGCGAGGTGGGAGAACTGGATCCGAGCTCCGGTGTCGTGGCCGAGGCGGGCCGCTTCCTCGATCGCGCCCGCGCCGCCGCCCCGGGCGTGGGTGGCGTACAGCCGGCCATAACGCGCCAGCACCCGGCACAGGGCGGTCAGCTCGGCGTCGTCGGCGTACCGGGACGGGACGTACGTCAGCCCCGTCGACAGTCCGAACGCCCCCTGGTCCAACTGCTCGGCGAGCAGCACCCCCTGGGTGGCCAGCTGGCCGGGCGACAACCGCTGGTCCATGCCGGCCGCGGCGATGCGTAGCTGGCCGTGGCCGACCAGAGCGGCCACGTTGATCGCGGTTCCCCGCTCGGCCAGCGCGGCGCCGTAGCCGGCCAGGTCTCGCCAGTGCGGCGAGACGGGGTCGTCGCCGATGCCGGCCAGGAGCTCCACGTGGTCCCGGTGGTGGCGCGCCGTGAGCGGGAACGCGGAGAAGCCGCAGTTGCCGACGATGTCCGTGGTGACACCCTGGTGGACCTTGCTCTGAGCCCGGCCGTCCAGCAGCACGCTCACGTCCGAGTGCGTGTGGACGTCGATGAAACCGGGCGCCGCCACCAGGCCGTCGGCCGCCAGGACCCGCGCCGACTCCACCGGCGTTCCCGGCCGCAGCAGCGCTTCGATCCGGCCGCCGTCGACGAGGACGTCCCGGTGGGCGGCGGGCGCGCCGGTCCCGTCGAGCACCGCCGCGCCGCGGATCAGGAGGGTCGGCATGCGGGCTCCCATCGGCTGAGAGGTTTCACTGGTTGCAACAGTTGATTCACTTGGTAGAATCCGATGTCGGGAACCGGGCAACGGCGGCCAGTGCCTGCGCCGTGCCAGGTCATTATGATCGAGCAACCGTCGAGGGCAGGAGTTCGCGATGAGCGGCGAGGCAGAGCCGGCCGACAGCCGATCCGGCATCCGCGCCGTGAGCCGGGTGTGTGACGTTCTCGACCTGGTCCAGGCCCACCCGCAGGGCTTCTCCCTCAACCAGGTCGCCAATGTCACCCAGCTGCCCAAGAGCTCCGCCTATCGGTACCTGACTGCGCTGGAGGAACGGCAGTACGTCATGCGCGATCCGGCCAGTGGCCTGTTCCGCATGGGCTCGGCGTTCCTGCCGCTGCAGTCGCAGCAACTCGCGCTGCTGGGGGAGCGGGTCCGGCCGTACCTGGTCCGGTTGCGCGACGAGTTCGACGAGACCGCCAACCTGGGCATCCTCGACGGCTACCGCATCTCCTACGTCGAGATCGTGGAGAGCCCGTACTCGGTCCGGCTCGCGGCCCGCCCCGGCGACCGTGACCAGCTGCACTGCACGGCGCTGGGCAAGGCCATCGCGTCCACGCTGGACCTCGAGCGGGTCACGGCCATCCTGGCCGCCGAGGGCATGCCGCGTCGCACGGAATCCACCATCACCACGCTCGAGCAGTACGTCGAGGAGCTGGAGCGCACCCGTGCCCGCGGCTACGCCATCGACGACGCCGAGAACGAACGCGACGGACGCTGCGTGGCCGTACCGCTCTCGGGGCTCAAGCTGCCGGCGTCCATCAGCGTCTCCGCACCGGCCTCGCGGCTGGAGCTCGACGACATCCCCAAGGTCGCCGGAGCCCTCACCCAGGTGGCCGCCGAACTCGCCGCGGCCGACCGCTGAGCCGGGTCGGGGGCGGGTCCGGCCGGCGTCGCCCGCGCAGGCGTCACCCACGCACCGCCGCCACGACGTCGATCTCGAACTTGATCTGTTCGGTCAGGCAGTTGGCGATGGTCGTGCGGGCCGGCAGCGGCGGCGCGAAGTAGTCGCGGTACCGGGCGTTGAACTCGCCCAGGTGCGCGGGGTCGTGCACGTAGGCGCCGACCTTGACCACGTCGCTCAGATCGAGGCCATGGGCGGCCAGGACGCGCTCGACGTTGCGGATGGACCGGTCCATCTCCTCGGCGAACGTGCCCGGCACGATCGTCCCGGACTCGTCCACCGACGCCTGGCCGGAGACGAAGACCAGCCCGCCGGCCACCACGGCGGCGGTGAAGTTGGCGGTGTTCCCGTCGGGGTTCGTGGGGGTGGGGTCGGTCATGTCGCTCCTGTCGAGTTCGCTGGTGTGGCCGTCATGGGGTTCAGATGATCCAGGCGTGCCAGTTCTCCGGCGCGGTGACGGCTCCGCTGTCGCGCAGGCGTTCGAGGGCGGGGCCGATCTCGCGGACCAGGCCCCAGTGCTCCCGGAGGGTAGCCGGGACCAGGTAGGCGGGTGCGCCGGCGGCGGTGGCGCGCATCAGGTCGACGCCGCGAGCGGTCAGCTCGCCGGCGGCGTCCGGACCGTCGCCGGGGTCGCGGGCGGCGGCGAGCAGGTCGAGCAGCAGGCCCAGCGAGCCGGCCAGCCGGAGCAGTTGGTGCGACCAGGTGCCGGCGGGGTCGCCCCAGTACCGGACCGGGCGCCCGGCCGGCATGCTCGCGACGGCGTCGAGCACGGTGGCGCGGGACTGCCGGAGGACGTCGGCCAGCGGCGGCTGGGTGAGCGCCGCGGCCCGCACGATGTCGTCGGGGTACGTGGTGACGCCGGCCGCGGAGGTGGCGAAGTAGGGCAGGACGTGCTGGAGCAGGTACATCATCAGCGGGTAGCTGGCGGTGACGGTGCCGGCCAGGGAGAGCGCGTGGGCGGCGGCGTCGGGGTCGGCGGGGGACAGCAGCCGGGCCCACCGGGTGCGGAACCCGGTGGCGCCGCCGGAGCCCTCCAGGTTCCAGGCGAGGTCGGCCAGGCACGCGACGTTCGCGTGGTCGGCCGGGCTGGGCATCGTGTAGGCCAGAACGCCCTCGGCACCGGCCTGGCGGCCCCGGCGCAGCATCGTCTCGATGTTGGGGCCGAAGTCCTGACTGAACAGCGTCGCGAACAGCCCGGTGGTGGGTGCCACCCAGGTCGTCGCGGTCCTCGCATCGGGCACCGGTACGGGGTCGTTGTACTTCCACCACGTGATGACCGGTTGACGGAACCCCGCGGCCGCCGCCCGGTCGAGGTAGGTGTCGAGGACGCCCTCGCGGACCAGGGTGTCGTGCCAGTGCACCATGCCGATGTCGTGCTCGGCGAGCAACCCGCCAATGGCCATCAGGTACTCGATCAGCTGCTCGCCCGGTGAGAGGTCGCGGCAGCCGTCGCAGCGGCAGTATGGGCTGACGGTGCGCAGCCGGTCGTCCGGGTCGATGTTGCGGATCGGGTAGTACTCGTCGGCGGCGACGTGCAGCCGCCGGACCCCGGCCGGCACCAGATGCTGGCGCACCAAATTCGCGACGACGGCGAGCAGCGCCGCTCGGGCCGCGGGCCGGCTGACGCAGTAGCCGTACCCGGTGGGCGCGCCGTCGTCGTCCAGCGCGGACAGGTCGGGCACGAGCCGGGGCAGGAGCGTGGAGTGACCCGGCCCGCCGAAGTGCGGGATCACCTCGATGCCTTGCTCGGCGGCGTAGCGCACCACCTCGGCGAAGAGGTCGTCGGCGAAGAACGTGGGCAGGTAGACCTGGGTGACCTCGCGGCCGGTCCGGACGTCCCAGGTCACCATCCGCTGTGGCGTGCGCAGCTGCGGGAAGTCGTCGAGCGGTACGAACAGGTACTCGCTGCGGCTGGTGTCGTGGCGCAGGTCCCAGCAGCCGTAGACGGACACGCCGACGGTGTTGAGCTTGAGCTGGCCGGCGCGGTCGATGAACGTGCGCCAGTCGGTGGCGTCCATGCGGTCGCTGCCGGCGAACGACTCGGCGAACAGCCCGCGCCGGCGATACGTCGGATGGTCGGCGATGCGCACGTGCGGCAGCCCATCGCCGTCGCCGCCGTCCCACAGGTCGACTAGCGTGCGGACGGCGTGCAGCGCGCCGTGCGGGTCGCCGGCCCGCACCCGCACACCGTCGGCGTTCACGTCCAGCTCGTAGCCCTCGGACTCGGTGGTCGCCCGGGTCAGGGCGACCGCGACCTCGGGCTCGCCGCCGGTGCCCACCGCGGCGAGCAGCCGCTCGAGATGGGGCCGGAACGCCGCCAGGGCGTCCGGCACCTCGGCGAACACGAGCCGGCCGGCCGGGAGCGAGGCGTCGCCCCACTCCAGGCGGCGCGGCTGTGGGACGAGCGCGGGATGCGGCGGCATCGCCTCAGCCCCAGCTCAGCGGGCGCAGGTCGAGTTCGCTGGCCGAGCGGTACGGCTTCATGCCGGCCAGGTCGTCGCGCATGGCGGACACCTCGTCCTGGTTGGCGATCGGGATGACGTAGGCCCGGTCGGCGAACAGTTCGACCGCCTGGCGGCGCAGGTCGGCCCACTCCGCGGTGTCCAGCGCCTGGTCGGCCTCGGCCAGGAGCTGGCCGAACTCCTCGGAGCAGTCGTTCGAGAACCAGCCGGGGCACTGCCAGGAGTCCGCCTGCTGCGGCCCGCTCAGCACCGTCAGCTGGTAGTCGGGGTTCTCGCCCAGGATCTGCTCCAGGTAGGTGGTGAGATCCAGCCCCACCGGCTCGACCCCGATGCCGACCGCGGTGAGCTGCGAGCGCACCACCTCCATGGTGGCGGGGAAGAACCCGCTGGTGATGTAGGTGAAGTCGACGGCGAGATCGGGCACGCCCGCCTCGGCCAGCAACTCCTCGGCGCGGTCGGGGTCGTACGGGTACGGGCAGTAGTCGCTGTTCCAGGGCACGTTGGGCGGATTGACGAAGACGCACGAGGGCTGCCCGAGGCCGCCGCTGGCGCCGTCGATGATCGGTTGGCGGTCGACGGCGTGCGCGATGGCCTGGCGGACGCGGTCGTCCTGGAACGCGGGGTCGGCGGCGTTGAGGACCAGGTAGATGAACTCCGACCCGGCGGTGGTGACGCCGGTGAAGCCGTCGGTCTCGTTGATGCTGTCGAACCGTTCCAGGCCTTCGCCGATGAGGTTGCTGACCAGGTCGACGTCACCGGCCAGCAGCGCGTTGAGCGAGGCGGTCTCGTCGGCGAAGAACTGCCAGGTGACGTCCTCGAAGTACGGCAGGTCGGTCCAGTAGTCGTCGTACCTGGCCAGGGTCACGGAGACACCGTTGCGCCACTGCTCGAAGGTGTACGGCCCGGTGCCGACGGGTTGCTGGGCCAGCTGGTCCGCGGAGCCCTCCGGGATGATCAGCCCGGCCACCCCGGACATGCCCTGCAGGAAGTTCTGGCTCGGCCGGTCCAGGCTGACGGTGACGACGTCGTCGGCGGTGGCCTCGATCGCGCTGACGGCCGCGAACGGGCCCGAGATCTCGCCCTGTGGCGAACTCTGGCTGGCGGTGAGGGAGTAGACGACATCGGCGGCGGTCAGCTCGCTGCCGTCGTGGAACGTGGCCGGCCGGATGGTAAACGTGTACTGCAGGCCGTCCGGGCTCACCTCGTACGACTCGGCCAGCAGCGGCTCGTAGCCGCCGTCCTCGGTCTTCTCCAGCAGCGGTTCCACCACGTTGTGCACCACCAGCGCCTTGATGGCCGTCGCCGCGTTCTGCAAGTAGTTCCAGTCCGGCGGCTCCTGCGGGAACGCGACGCGCAGCTCGGTGGACTGCTCACCGGAGCCGCCGCCGTCGTCGCCGTCTCCGCCGGAGCCGGCGAGCTGTCCGCCGTCGTCGCCGCAGCCGGCGAGGACGAGCCCCGCGGCCAGCGCCACGACGAGGGCCGCGGCGCGCCGGCGGCGCCGCACGAGGTGGTGGATTCGGGTCGGGCGGGTGCTCTTCACGAGGGTTCTCCCGTCGTCGAGACCGGGCTCGGCCCGGTCGGCGGGTGCTGGATGGCGGGTGCGGACGAGCGAGAGGGACGGCCGACGGCCGCGAGCATCCCGCCGTCGACGGTGACGACCGATCCGGTGACCCAGCCCGCGGCGGGGTCGAGGAACATCCGGACCACGTGGGCGACCTCGGTGCCGTGGCCCCACCGTCCCAGTGGGATGCGGGCCCGGTCCTGCGCCTTCACGTCGTCCGGCAGGCCGTTGATCATCGGCGTGTCGACGCTGCCGGGCCGGACGACGTTGACGGTGATGCCGTGCTCGGCCAACTCCAGCGCGAGACACTGGCTGAAGGCCTCGACCGCGGCTTTGCTCGGTGCGTAGGCGCAGCCGCCGCGGGTGCCGCCGACGGCGTTGACCGACGACCAGTTGACGATCCGGCCGCCGCGGCCGGCGGCGACCATGTGCCGCGCCGCGGCACGGTCGACGTTGACCGTGCCGAAGTGGTTGACCTCCATCAGCGAGCGCAGGGTCGCGGTGCTCGCGGTGAGCGCCTCGGCCGGCTCGCCCACCAGTGCCGCGGTGACGCACACCGCCCAGGGCGGACCGGACTGGCGCACCAGCTCGGCCATGACGTCGTCGACGGCGGCCTCGTCGGTGATGTCGAGCGGGGCTCCGCTCAGGCCGGAGTCACGCACGCGACCGGCGTCCACGTCGCAGACCGACACCGCCGCGCCCTCGGCGGCGAGCGACTGCGCCAGCGGCAGGCCCATCCCGCCCAGGCCGACGACGATCACGTGCTCCCCGGCGAGGCCGGACCCCGTCGCGGCGTTCATCGTCCGGCCCCGGCGTGCAGGGACGGTGCCGCGGCCAGCAGCGTCCGGGTGTAGGGGTGCTGCGGATCCTCGTAGATCTGCTCGGTCGGTCCCTGCTCGACGATCTCGCCGTTCAGCATCACGGCGGTGTGGTCGGTGGCGAACCGGACGACGCGCATGTCGTGCGACACGACCAGCAGCGCCAGGTGCCGTTGTTCGCGCAGCTGCTGGAGCAGGTTGAGGATCTGCGCCTGGACCGACACGTCGAGTGCCGACGTCGGTTCGTCGGCGACGATGAGGCCGGGCTCCACGGCCAGCGCGCGGGCCAGCGCGACCCGCTGGAGCTGCCCGCCGGACAGCGCCCGCACCGGCCGGGCGGCCATCGCCGCCGGCAGGCCGACGCTCTCCAGCGTCTCCCGGACGGTGACCGCGCGGGAGCGGCGGTCGCCGATGCCCAGCACCACCAGCGGGTCGCCGACGACCGCCCCGACGGACAGCCGCGGGTTGAGCGAGCTGCGCGGGTCCTGGAAGACCATGGCGGCGTCGCGGGCGAGCGTGCGGAACCGGGTCATCTGCGGCAGCCGGTAGATGTCGTTGCCGCGGTGGCGTACTTCGCCGGAGGTCGGTGCGATCAGGCCGAGCAGTGACCGCGCCAGGGTCGTCTTGCCCGACCCGGATTCGCCGATGAGCCCGACCGCCTGGCCGGCCCGGACGGTCAGGCTGACCCCGGCCAGAGCCCTCGTGACGGTGCCCCGGCTGTGGTAGTCGACGACGACGTCGCGCGCCTCCACGATGACGTCGGACGGCGCCACCGGCTCGGACTCGGACGTCGACCCGGGGCCGGATTCGGACGTCGACCCGGGCTCGGGCTCGGACGTCGGCTCGGGTTCGACGGCTGCCGGCCGGCTGGGGACCGCGGTCCGCGGCATCGGGTGGAAGCAGGCCAGCAGCCGCTCGCCGTCGGCCGCCAGGGCGGGCCGGGTGGCGCAGGCGTCGTCGGCGCGGGAGCAGCGGTCGCGGAAGCGGCAGCCGGTGACGAACTCGGACGGCTGCCGGACGTGCCCGGCGATGGGTGCGAGCACCGGCCAGCGTTCCTCGAGGCTGATGCTGGCGCCGAGCAGGCCGGCGCTGTAGGGGTGCCGGGGCCGGCGGAGGATGTCGGCGGTCGGCCCGGCCTCCACCACCTGTCCCGCGTACATGACGGTCGTGCGGCTGGCGACCTCGGAGACCAGGCCGAGGTCGTGGCTGACGAACATCAGTGCGAAGCCGCGACTGGCCTGCAGGCCCTGCAGCAGCTCCACCACCTGCCGCTGGACGGTGACGTCGAGCGCCGTCGTCGGCTCGTCGGCGATGACCAGCGCGGGGTCGCGGGCCAGGGCGATGGCGATGAGAACGCGTTGCCGCTGGCCGCCGGAGAGCTGGTACGGCCGGGCGCGCAGGATCCGGTCGGTCTGGCCCAGGCCCACCGAGGCCAGCAGCTCCGCCGGGGTGCTCGAGGACCCGAGGCGGCAGACCTGGCGCAGCTGGGCGCCGACCGTCATGCCCGGGTTCAGGCTGGTCATCGCGTCCTGGAACACGACGGCGATGCCGGCGCCGCGGATCCGGCGCAGCTCTCGCCGCGACATGGCGCGCACGTCCCGGCCGCGGAACGCGACCGTGCCGGACACCTGCGCGGTGGACGGCAGCAGGTGGGCCGCAGCCATTCCGAGCAGCGACTTCCCGCAGCCGGACTCGCCGACGACGGCGACCGCCTCGCCGACGCCGATGGTGAGGTCGACGCCGTCGAGCACCGGCACGTCGCCGTAGCGCTTGGGGAAGCGGACCTGCAGGTCTCGGATCTGAAGAAGTGGGGCGTCCGTGGCGTCCGGGCCGGGTCCGCCCGCGGGATCCGTGGTCGTCGTTGTCATCATCGGGACCTCAATCGCGTTCCGAGGGCTTCGGAGAACCTGTTCAGCGCGAGCACGGCGACGACGATGGCCAGGCCGGGGAAGAGTGACACCCACCAGGCGCCGGCGCCGATGACGGCCTGCCCGTCGCTGATGATGTTGCCCCACGACGGGGCCGGCGGCTTGATGCCGGCGCCGAGGAACGACAGCGCCGCCTCCGTGACCACCGCGTCGGCCATGATGAGGGTCGTGTAGACCATGACCGGCAGGGCCGCGTTGAGCCCGATGTGGTAGCCGACCAGCCGGATCTTGCGGGTGCCGAACAGGGTGGCGGCGGTGACGTAATCCTCGCCGTGCTCGGCGAAGACTGCCGCGCGGACGACCCGCGCCATCGGCGGCGTGTACACGACGCCGAGCACGATCACGGTTGTCCACAGGCTCGGGCCGATGGCGGCGGCCAGGACGATCGCCAGCAGGATGCCGGGGAACGCCAGCCCGACGTCCATGATCCGCATGATCACCTCGTTGACCCAGCCGCGGCTGCTGGCGGCGAGGGCGCCGAGGATCCCACCGCAGACGAGCGCCGCGGCGGCGGAGCAGAAGGCCACCAGAACGCTCAGCCGGGCGCCGTGCACCACCCGGGCCAGGACGTCGCGGCCCAGCTGGTCGGTGCCGAACAGGTGGTCGGCCGACGGGCCCTGCAGGGCGCGGGAGGCGTCGATGCCAGTCGGGGAGCCGGGGACGATCAGGGGCAGCACCACCAGGACGGTGATGAGGACGACGCCCGCACCGGTCAGCCAGCGGACCAGCGGGTCGGTGCGCAGTGCGACGGTGTATCGGCTCATGGCTGCGCCACCTCCGCGCCGCGCGGGTTGAGCAGCAGGTAGACGAGGTCGACGATGACGTTGACGACCACGAAGGACGCGGCGCCGACGATGGCCACCCCGCGCACGATGCCGAGGTCGCCCTGGCGGACGCCGGTGACCAGCAGCGTCCCCATGCCCGGCAGGTTGAACACCGTCTCGACCAGGATGGCGCCGGACATCATGGCGCCGATGTAGACACCGAGCACGGTGATCGGGGTGATGAGCGCGTTGCGCAGGACGTTGCCGACCAGCACGGTGCCGATGGGCAGGCCGCTGCCGACCGCGGTGCGCACGTAGTCCTTGCCCAGCTCGTCGGCGACGGAGGCGCGGATGACCCGCGTCATCGCCGCGGCGAACGGCAGCGCCAGCACGACCGCCGGGCCGATCAGCGAGGAGAACCAGTAGCTGAAGCCGGTCGAGAGCGGCGCGTATCCGCCGGCGGGCAGCACACCCAGACCGACGGCGAACAACTGGACGAACAGCAGGCCGATCCAGAACTGCGGAGCGGCCTGGAAGAACGCTGCCACCACGCTGATGACGCGGTCGGCCGGCCGGCCCTCGAACCGGGCCGCGACGATACCCAGCAGCAGCGCGAACGCCACCGCGATGACGGTGGCCATGAGCATCAGCTGGACGGTGATCGGCAACGCCATGCCGATCAGCTCGTTCACCGACTCCGGGCGGACGACGGATTCGCCCAGCCGGAACTGGACGAGGTCGGCCAGGAACCGGACGTACCGCAGCGGCAGCGGGTCGTCCAGGCCGTTCTCGGCGGCGAACCGTTCGCGCTGCTCGGCGTCGGCGAAGACGCCCAGCACCGCGCGGGCGGGATCGTTCGGCGACAGGTCGATGACCACGAAGACGGTGAACGACACCCCGAGCAGGATGAGCGGAGCCAGCAGCAGGCGCCGCCCGATGAAGCGGGCGTAGCCGCGGCGCCCACCCGCCCGGCCCGGTGGGCCGGGCGCCGGCGCGGGCCGGTCGAGGCCGGCGGTGGCGCTAGTGACCATCGCTGTCCCGTTTCCGCCCGGCATGACCGGTGACCGGCCGGCCGCGGGTCATCCGGTGACCCCGTCGAGCTCGAACCCGGAGGTGGGCAGCGGCCGGAATCCCTGCAGCGTGCTGGACCACCCGGTCAGGTAGTCGGCGCGGTGCAGCCGCGCCAGCGGCGTCTGTGTCTGGAGGATGTTCTGTGCCTCGGCCAGCGCCGCGGACCGCTCGGCGGCGTCGGCCGTCGTCAGGGCCAGATCCAGCAGCTGCTCCACCCGGTCGCGCTCGGGCGTGTTCCAGTACAGGAACTCGCGCGGGATGGTGCCGTAGAACGACCACCGCAGCAGGAACTCGGCGTCCGTCGCACCCAGTGCCGCGGTGTCGCTCTTGATCAGGAACAGGTTGTAGCTGCCCTCGGTGACCCGCGAGTACAGCGACTCCAGCTCGCCCGGGATCACGTTCGGCTCGAACCCGACCGCGCGGAGGTTCTCCTCGATGATCGGCGTCTGCGAGGCGAGGAACTCCAGGTTGCCGGCCAGGAAGTCGATCGGGATGCCGCCGTCGCCGTAGCCGGCCTCGGCGAGCAGGGTCCGGGCCTGGTCGGGGTCGTACCGGTAGACGACGTCCGGGGCGGCGTACTCGGGGTTGTCGGGGGTGATGACGCCGTCCCATGCGGGGGTCGCGTGGCCGAAGAAGCTGGTCTGGCTGATGGTGTCGCGGTCGATCGCGTAGACGACGGCCTGCCGGACCCGGTGGTCGTCGAAGGGCGGCTTGCCGCAGTGGAACATGAGGCCGGTCTGGTGGTCGCCGCTGGCGCCCTCGGCCTCGATGCCCTCGGTGGCCGCCAGGCTGTCGAACGAGCTGCTGGGGACGTCCTCGACGATGCGGGTCTGGCCGCTGCGCAGGCCGGACACGCGGGCGTTGCCGTCGACGGTGACGTTCACCGTGAGCTCGTCGAAGGCGATGCGCGCCGGGCCGGAGTAGTCCTCGAACAGTGTCATGGACACCTCCTGCCCGGAGGCGACCGAGGTGACGCGATACGGCCCGGTGCCGACGGGGGTGACGGTCAGCGCCTCCGGCGAGCTCTCCACCGCCCGCCTGGACATGCCCTTGACCAGGACCAGCCGCTGCGCGAGCAGGGTGGTGGGCTGGGTGAGGAGGATCTCGACCTCGTGGTCGCCGACCGCCTGGACGGACTGGACGATCTCGAAGAACCGGGCGAACAGCGACCCCGCGGCGGGGTCCTTGATGCGCTCGATGGTGAAGACGATGTCGTCGGCGGTCAGCGGGCTGCCGTCGTGGAACACCACGTCGGAGCGCAGCGGGATCCGGTACGTCGTGGGGTCGACCTCGTGCGGCAGGTCGGTCGCCAGCTCGGGCGACAGGTCCGCCCGCGGCGGGAACGGGTCGAGCCGGTAGAGCGACTCGTACACGAACCGGTTGATGGCGATGGTGCCGACCGCCGACGCGGTGGTCGGGTCGAGGTCGCTGAAGGTGTTCGCCATGGCCGCACGCAGCTGCGAGCTGGTGGACCCGGGCGAGCCGCTGCTTCCACCGGTGTCGCCGGCCGGCGTCTGCGCCGTGCAGGCGGCGGCCGCACCGCCGAGGCCGACGGCCGCCAGGCCCACACCGGCGGCGCGCAGGAGCTGCCGGCGGCTCAGCGCGTCCGACCACAGGGCGGCGAAGCCGTCGTCACTGGTGAACCGTGTCATGTGAGGACCTCCTGACAGTGCGTGCGGGTCGCTCCGGTGTTCATGTCGATCACCACAGGGTCCAGCCCCCGTCGACGACGATCTCCGCCCCGGTGATGAAGGACGCCTCGCCGGACAGCAGGAAGGCGACCGCACCGGCGATCTCGTCCGGCCTGCCGAGGCGCCCCAGGGGGGTGGCAGCGGCGAACCGGTCCACGTCGGCGGGGCTGAGCTCGTGGTGCTCCAGGCCGATCATCCCGGGGGAGACGGTGTTGATCCGGACGCCCGACGACGCCGCGGCCACCGCGAGCTCCCGGGTCAGCTGCCGGACGGCGCCCTTCGATGCCGCGTAGGCGACGCCGCGCTCCGGCCCGTCGGGGGTGTCCGGGGAGATGCGCTCGGGGTAGAAGACGGGGTTGAGGGCGACCTCGCCGTAGACGGAGGCGATGTTGACGATGCCCGCGCCGTCCCGGCCGCGCATCCGCCGGATCGCCTCGAAGGACAGGAACGCGGTCGCCTCGACGTTCAGGGCCAGGTTCTCCCGCCACCGCTCGAGGTCCTGCGCGAACAGGGGAGCGATGTACGTGTCGCCGGCGTTGTTGACCAGCGCCGTGAGCGGTTCCGGCTGCTGGTCGGCGGCGGCCATGATGGCCTCCCGCCCGTCCGGTGTCGTGACGTCGGCGACGACGGTGACGACGTCCGGAGCGGGACCGGCCAGCCGGGCGGTTTCGTCGAGCTTCTCCTCCCGCCGGCCGGCGATCAGGCAGCGGTAACCGGCCTGGGCCAGCCTGAGCGTGATCGCCCGGCCGATGCCGGTGCCGCCGCCGGTGACGACGGCCAGCCGGGTGGCGTCGAGCCGGTCCGAAGGGCTGGCCATGTCAGATCCTGGCCGGGACGAAGCTGTCGGTGGCGCCGGTGCCGCCGGACTCGGCGGCGATGGCCGACTCGACCATGGCGCGGAAGTCGTGCCGGGGCCGGTAGCCGAGGATGTCCCGAGCGGCGTCGACGGCCATCTCCAGCCGCCACGTCAGCGGTAGCCGGACACTCAGGCGGGGGACACCGTCCAGCTCCGCGACGACGTCGGCGCCGTCCTCGAACGTGGTGGGCTCGGCGGCGGTGATGTTGAACGCGCGACCGGTGGCGGCGGGCACGGTGAGGGCCAGGTACAGCCCCTCCACCGCGTCGCGGACGTCGAGCAGGTGGATGCTCCACGGCCCGTCCGGCCCGGTGAGCCCGACGGCGACGTCGTCGGCGGCATCGCCGACCGCGTCGTCGAACAGCTCGGCCAGCTCCGGATTCTGGCGGAACAGCGGCCAGATGTTGCTGTCGCGGCCCAGTTCGACCCGCCTCAGCATGGTCCGGACCGAGGCTACCCGGAAGTACCTGCGCGCCTCCGCCGGGTCGAGCACCGTGGCGAACCGGGTGATCGCGAACGGGATGTCGTACTGGACGGCGTGGTTGCGCAAAATCACCTCGCCCAGCAGCTTGGCGGTCCCGTAGTAGTCGGCCGGCACCTGCGGCGCGTCCTCGGGCAGCGGCACCAGCGGCGGGTCGCCCGGCCGGTAAGTGCCGTCGGTGCTGGCGAGCAGGAACCGCTCCACCCCGCCGCTCTTGACCACGCCCTCCAGCAGCCGCAGCGTGCCGAACGCGTTGACGTCGTAGAACCGGTCGACGGGGGTGTCGCCGCGCACCAGTTGGGCGGCGAGGTGGACGACATGCGTGACGCCTCGGGTGGCGGCGTCGACAGCGCTCTGGTCGCCGAGGTCGGCCTCGACGATCTCGACGCCGTCCAGGCCGTCGAGCTTGGCCCGCTGCGGGTCGCCGGGCAGGACCATCGCCCGCACGTCGGCACCGGCCGCGCGCAGCCGGCGGACCATGTTCGCGCCGACTCGCCCGGCCGCGCCGGTGACGAGGACTCTCATGCGACACCTCCGTCGAACGTGGTGTGGATCTCGAACGGGTACAGCGGCCGGCGCCGGTTCAGGTAGGAGAACCGGTGCAGGTTGGCGGCGGTGATGCCCGGGGTGTCGACGCGCACGATGTCGGCGACGTGCGGCCCGTAGCCGGCCAGCGGCGAGTGCACGCCCTTGGCGACGATCGCGGCGAAGTCCGCGGGCGCCAGCCCGAGCGTGGTGAGCTGGTCGACGCTGAACGGCAGCACCACCTCGGTGGTGACGATGACCGTCTGGCCGGTGTCCAGGCGGACGGCGGCGCTGGGCCCGGCCTCGAAGTGGCTCCAGCCGGCGTGTACCGGGCCGGTCGCGTCGAACGTCCCGTCGTGCAGGGCGAGCACGGTCGCCGTGGCTTCGACCGGCGGCCCGGTGGCGGGGTCGGTGCGGGCACCGAGGGTCACCGTCACCTGCGCGCCCACGCCGGCGGCCGTACACGCGGCGGCGGTGACGGGGTCGGCGACGATGGTGAGCAGGCTCGCGAATCCGGCCGCACGTGCGGCGCCGAGCAACACCACCGAGTCGCCGGGTGAGCCGGCACCGATGTTGTCGCCGACGTCGAGCAGCAGAACCGGAGCCCCTGGCGTCCCTTCCGCACGCTGCGCGGCGGCGATGGCCTGTGCCGGCGTGGTGCCGGTGACGTCGAACTGGGCGCGGCGGTTCCACACCTCACCGGCGAGCGCGCGGGCGTGGGCGGCCGCCGCGGCGTCGTCGCCGTCGGTGATGACCACGACGCTCATGCCCATCTCCGGGACGTCGGCGTACGGGTACCCCTCGGCGACGGTGGCCGACAGCACGCCCGGCTCGTCCATCAGCGCCCGGACCCGGTCCATCAGGTCCCGCATCGGCGGCTCGTCGGTGTTCTGGCACAGGATGTTGATCGTGGTGGGCACCGGTAGGTAGGCCAGCGCCGGGCGGATCTCGCCGCGCGCCGCCCGGATGGTCAGGTCGCCCACTTCCTCGGCGACCTCGCGCGCGTCCACATGCGGGTTGGTGCGGTAGGTGTTGAGGACGTCGGCGTGCTCACACATCGCGGCACTGATGTTGGCGTGCAGGTCTAGTGAGACCCCGATCGGGACGTCCGGCCCGACCGCCGCCCGGATGGACCGCAGCAGGTGGCCGTCGACGTCGGCGATCTGCGCACTGACGGCCGCACCGTGCAGGTCGACGAGGACGCCGTCGAACGGACCGGAGCGGCGCAGCGCCGACACCATCTCCTCGGTCCGGGCGTCGAGGGCGTCGGCGGTGATGGGCCCGGACGGCACCAGGTGCGTCATCACCAGCGGCACGGCCTCGACGCTGTGCTTGTCGCAGGCGGCGAGGTAACCGGACACGGTGCTGGTGCCGCCCGCGTGCCGCTCCACGATCTCCGCGCCGCGCAGCGTGGCCCCCTCGACGACGGCGGCGTCGACCGGATGCGCCGAGAACGTGTTGGCCTCGTGCGACAGGCCGAGCAGAGCGATGCGGAGCATGGGGCGAGGTCTCCTCTCGTGGTCCGGGGCGGTCAGACGTGCCGGGCCCAGTCGGCGATGGCCTGGGGCACGTCGTCGACCTGGGCGGTGGGGATGCGTGCGGCGGGAGCGGCGAAGCGGCTCTGGTCCTTCCAGCCGGCGCCGGTGAGGATCAGTACCGGGTGGTCGTCACCGCGCAGCCGGCCGCGCTCGTGGTCGTCGAGCAGCGCGGCCAGGCTGGTCGCCGCTGCCGGTTCGACGAAGACACCCTCGGCGGTGGCGAGCAGCTGCTGCGCCCGCAGGATGGCGGCGTCGTCGACAGCGGTGCCCCAGCCGCCGGAGGCCCGGACGGCGTCGACGGCCAGCTGTCCGTCCGGTGGGGCCGGCAGCTGCAGGCCGGAGATCAAGGTGTCGCAGCCGCCGACGACGGGCTGGTCGAGCTCACCGGCGAGGTGCCGGGCGATCGGCGCGCACCCGAGCGGCTGGCAGACGACGACGGCGGCCTGCTGTGACCGGGTGGCCAACCCGCGGGCCAGCGACGCCGCCAGCCCGCCGCCGCCGGTGGGTGCGTACGCGTGGGTCATGTCCGGCACCTGCTCGGCCAGCTCGTAGCCGAGGGTGTCGATGCCGCGCATGCCCAGCGGGTTGTGCGCGTTGGCGGTGATGGCGAGGAACAGCCCGTGCCGTTCGGCCGCCGCGGCCACGTGCGCCATCAGCCCGGTGCCACTGGTGGCCGACGCGCCGTCGCCGACGCCGTCGACGGCCACGACGCCGATGCCGTACGGCACCAGCGGCACCCGCTTCTCCTGCGGCGCGGTGGACACCACGCACAGGAAGCCGGGCAGGCCGGCGCGGGTGCCGAAGGCCGCCATCGCCAGGCCGGCGTTGCCGGACGACGTGGCCACCCAGCCGCGGTAGCCCTGATGGCGGGCCAGGGAGACCGTCATCGCGGCGACCCGGTCCTTGTAGGACCCGGTCGGGTTGGCCGTCTCGAGCTTCGCCGACAGCCGCCCGAGGCCCAGCCGGGACGCGAGGCGGTCCAGTGCGATGACCGGTGTACCGCCCTCGCCGAGGGTGACGAACCGGTCGACCGCCGGCAGGTCTGCGGCGTAGCGCGCCAGGCCGTGGGTCGGAGTACTCATGCTCCGGCCTCCTCTCGGCCGTCCAGGCCGGCGAGGACGAACAGCACGTCTTCGGTCGCGGTACGGGCCTGGCGCCGCAGGAACATGACCATGCCGTCACCGGGCGCGACGACCGGATGCGCGGACTCGCCGTCGTGATCGTGGAACCGCCCGATCTCCTCGCCGCGGCGTACGACGTCGCCGGCCCGGACCGACGAGACGAAGAAGCCGTGCCCGCCGGCGGCGGCGCCGGTGTCGAGGTCGCCCTGGCCGTGCACCCACCGGGGCGGCGCGGGGCGGTCGCCGGACGACGGCAGCATGCCCAATTCGGCGAGGACACGCAGCACGCCCGCGACGTAGGTGTCCAGCTCGTGTGCCCGGATGCTGCCTCCGCCGGAACATTCGGCGTAGATGGCCGGGATGCCGGCCTGTGCCGCGACGGAGAGCGACCGGCCTGGTGCGGACGCGGGGTGCCGCCAGACGACCGGGGCGCCGAACGCGACCGCCAGCCGTTCCGAGGCGGCACCGGCCGGGCCGTCCGCGCAGTACCCCGCCAGCAGCGGCATGCGGTAGCGGATGCCGGCCGAGTGCAGGTCGACCAGCGCGTCGCTGCCCTCGATGACCTCGGCCGTGACGGCGGCCGCGATGGCCGCGGTGGGTCCGTCGGCCGGATCGCCGGGGAAGCTGCGAGCGAGGTTGCCGCCGTCGAGCGGGCTGGTCCGGCTGTGCGCGTCCCAGGCGGGCGGATTGGCGACGGCGACCGCGCGGACCGTGCCGCGCAACGGGAGACCACGCAGTTCGCTCAGCACGAGGCGGACCGCCAGGACACCTTCGTCCTCGTCGCCGTGGACGCCGCCGAGTAGGGCGAGCGTCGGCCCGGCGGACTGGCCGGTGACGGTGGTGAGGACGACGCCGCCGGCAAGCGACCGGTGGTTGACCTGCGGCTCCTGCATGCGTTCGCTGCTCTCCGCTCGTCGGTTCGACACGGCGCCGGACCCGGCGTCGTGGTGTCCGTTCGATGACCTCGCGGTACGCCCGGCCGGTGCAGAAAGCCCCCGGCCGCTGACTGTTGAGTGAACCTATCCGGGCCTGATAGAAGTGTCAACAGATGGGACGGCTGATTCAGTCTGTGGCACCTCGGTGGAAATATGACCTTTACCGGGAGTGCCCGCTCACGTAGCATCACTTCACCTGACGGAAACAGTAACTCATCTACTGGAACCTCGGTCGAACAGGAAGAGGCTGATGACGTCCACGACTCACACGCGATCCGCGCAGTTCGACCAGCGGGCCCGGGACCTCACCCCCGGCGGTGTCCACTCCAACGTGCGCCTCAGCGGGCCGAGAGTGTGTTTCGACCGGGGGGAGGGCGCCTGGCTCTACGACATCGACGGCAACGACTACGTCGACTACCTGCTCGGCCAGGGCCCGAGCCTGCTCGGCCACGCCGCCCCGGCGGTCAACGCCGTCGTCGCCCGGGAATCACGGCGCGGTTCGGTCTTCGGTTCGCAGCACGTGCTCGAGAACGAGGCCGGCGAGCTCTTCCTCGACACCGTCGGCTGGGCCGAGCGGGTGCGCTTCGGCCTGACCGGTACCGAAGCCGACCAGGCCGCGCTCCGGCTGGCGCGCGCGGCCACCGGCCGCACCAAGTTCGTCCGGTTCGAGGGCACCTACCACGGCTGGCTCGACAACATGCTGGTCACCAGCGTCGACGGTCAGATCCGCCCGGGCAGTGCCGGCCAGCTGGCCCACCACCTGGACGACACCTACTTCCTGCCGTACAACGACCTCACGGCCCTGGAGAAGGTGTTCGCCAACCACGACGACGTCGCCGCCGTCATCGTCGAGCCGGTCATGTGCAACAGCGCCGCCATCCAACCCCGCGACGGGTTCCTGGCCGAGGTGCGCCGGCTGTGCGACCGCACCGGTGCCGTGCTCATCTTCGACGAGGTCATCACCGGCTTCCGGGTGGCGCTGGGCGGCGCCGCCGAACGGTACGGAGTCACTCCCGACCTGGCCGTCTACGGCAAGGCCATGGCCGGCGGCTGGCCGGTCTCCGCGCTGGCCGGGTCCGCCGCCCTGATGGACCAGCTCACCACCGGGGTCGTCCACTCCGGCACCTTCAACTCCTCGATCCCGGCGTGCGCGGCCGTGATCGCCACCCTGACCGAGCTACGGCAGGATCCGCCGTACGAGCGCATCGAGACGCACGGCGCGGCCCTGATGAGCCGGATCCGGGAACTCGGGGCGGCGCACGGCGTCCCGCTGCGGGTGCAGGGCCTGCCGGTCGCCTTCCACGCGTCCTTCGGCGACCCGCACCCCATCCACCACCACGCGCAGCTGGGCACCATCGACGCCGCCCGCTACGCGAGGTTCGTCGAGGTCCTCGTCGCGCACGGAGTGTGGGTGGCGCCGCGCGGCATCTGGTACGTTTCGGCCGCTCACGGCGACCGCGAGCTCGACGCCGTCGTGAACCGTATGGATGCGGCGCTCGCGGCGGAAACCCGCATCCGTCGCACCGCCGGTTGACGAGCAATTGCGCGGCGCCGGTCGCCGCGCAACCCACCCTCGTCCGGATCGGGGAGGAGGTCACGTGATTCGCCTGGTCGTCCGCAAGACCGCGGTGCTGCTGGCGTCGGCGCTGGCTGGATCCATCGTCGTGTTCGTCCTGATGCGGATGCTCGGCGGCGACGTCGCCACCGTCATCCTCGGCCAGGGGAGCACGCCCGAAGCCCGCGAGGCGCTGCGGGCGGAGCTGGGGCTGGACCGGTCCTGGCCCGAGCAGTACGCCAGCTGGATCGGCGGGCTGTTCCGCGGCGACCTCGGCCAGTCGTACGCGGCCGGTTACGACATCTTCGACGAGATCGTCGCCCGGCTGGGGCTGACGCTGAGCCTGGCGCTGATCTCGCTCGTCGTGTCGCTGCTGCTCGGCGTGGTCGCCGGTACCTACTCCGCCCTGCACGCGCGCGACGCCCGCGGCGGGCTCGTCGACGTCGTCGCGCAACTGGGCATCGCGATTCCGCCGTTCTGGGTCGGACTGCTGCTCATCAGTCTCGTCTCGGTGCAGCTGGGGTGGCTGCCGTCCGGCGGCTACATCCCCTGGTCCGAGAGCGTGGTGGGAGCGCTGCGCAGCCTCACCCTGCCGCTGATCGCGCTCTCGATCGCGCTGACCGGTGTGTTCACGCGGTTCGTGCGATCCAGCATGCTCGACGTGCTGGGGGAGGACTACATCCGCACCGCGATGGCCAAGGGCCGCACCTGGCGCGGCGCCGCGATCCGCCACGGCGTGCGCAACGCCTCCATCCCCCTGGTCACGGTCGGCGCCCTCCAACTCGGCGGACTGCTGGCCGGCACCGTCGTCATCGAGAGCGTGTTCACCCTGCCCGGCCTCGGGCGGATGCTCATGTCGGCGGTCACCGGGCGGGAGGCCATCGTGGTCCAGTCGCTCGCGTTCGTGATCATCCTGGTGATCCTCGTGCTGAACTTCCTGCTCGACATCGCCTACGGGCTGCTCGACCCGAGGATCACCGACGCGGAAGGAGCGGCCCGTGCGTAGCCGTCTGCGTCAATGGCCCCTGCAGCTGGTGGTGGGCGCCGGCCTGGTCGGCGTGTTCGTCGGTGTCGGAGTGATCTCCCTCGTCTGGACGCCGTACGACGTCGAGACGCTCGACGTGGCCGCCCGGCTGGCACCCCCGGGCACCGACGGGCATCTGCTCGGCACCGACCGCCTCGGGCGGGACCTGCTGACCCAGCTCATGGTGGGTGCCCGCAACTCGCTGCTGGTGGCGGTCGTGAGCACGACCGCGGCGCTGATCCCCGGCGTCCTGGTGGGGCTGCTGGCCGCGGCCTCGGGCAGGTTGGTGCGTGAGACGCTCAGCCGGGCCACCGACGTCGCCATCGCGCTGCCCGGCATCCTCATCGCCCTGGTCCTGGCCACCGCGATCGGCCCCGGCAACACCACCACGATGATCGCGATCACCGCGTGGTTCGTGCCGGTGATGGCCCGGGTCACCATCGGGCCCGCCCGGCAGATCCTGGCCCGCGAGTTCGTCGAGGCCGCCCGGGCCGGTGGCCGCGGCCGGTGGTTCATCCTGCTGCGCCACGTGCTGCCCAACATCGCCCCGGTCATCATCGTCCAGACGTCGCTGCTGTTCGCCTCGGCGATCCTCATCGAGGCCGCGCTGTCCTATCTGGGCGTCGGCGCACAACGCCCCACGACGTCGTGGGGCATGGTCTTCAACGAAGCGCAGGCCGTGGTGGGCGAGGCGCCGAGCCTGGTGCTCATCCCGGGTGTGGTCATGGTCGTCACCGTGCTGGGCTTCAACCTGCTCGGTGACGGGCTGCGCGCCGTGCTCGACCCGCGCCAGACGACGAAGGTGGTGGCCTGATGCTGTCGATCCGCGACCTCACCGTGCGCATCGGACCGCACGAGATCGTGTCCGTCGACGAGCTCGACCTCGCGCCGGGCCGCCGGCTCGGACTGGTCGGGGAGTCCGGCTCGGGGAAGACCATGACCGCGATGAGCATCGTGGGGCTGCAGCCGCGCGAGGCCGTCGTCACCGGGTCCATCGTCTTCCACGGCCGCGAACTGGTCGGGCTCACCGACCGCCAGTTCGCCGACGTGCGAGGCGCCGACATGGGGGTGGTCTTCCAGGATCCGCTGCGGGCACTGAACCCCACCATGCGGATCGGGCGGCAGATCGCCGAGGCCGTCCGGCTCACCGGCGACCTCAACCGCGCCGAGACCAAGGAACGCGTGCACGAGCTGATGGCGCAGGTCCAGCTGCCCGAGCCGGCCCGGTTGGCCCGCCGCTACCCGCACCAGCTGTCCGGCGGACAGCGTCAGCGCGTGCTCATCGCGATGGCCATCGCCTCGCGGCCGCGGCTGCTGATCGCCGACGAGCCCACGACTGCGCTGGACGTCACCGTGCAGAAGGGCATCCTCGACCTCATCGACACCGTCAGCGCGGAGAACGACATGTCGGTGATCTTCGTCAGCCACAGCCTCGGCGTGGTCCGCAAGGTGAGCGACGACATCGCGGTGCTCTACGGGGGCCGCCTGGTCGAGAGCGGGCCCGGCGCCGCTGTCGTCGACCGCCCCCGCCACCGCTACACGGAGGCGCTCATCGGAGCCGACCCGGACCACGCCGACCCCGACCAGGCGGAGGCCGTCATCGGGCAGCCGCTGACGACGATCCCGGGCGCGGTCCCGCCGCTCGGGGCGTTCCCGAGCGGCTGCCGGTTCCGGGACCGCTGCCCGCACCACCTGGAGGTTTGCACGCAGGATCCACCGGTCACCCGCGAGGACGGCCCGCACCGCTACACCTGCTGGAACCCCGCCGCCGTGACCGTGGGAGGTGAGCGCGATGGCGCCGCTCGTTGACGTCCAGGACCTGTCCTTCCGCTACGGCGGGCACCTGCCGTGGGTCCTGCGGTCGGTGGGGCTCTCGGTCGAGCAGGGCGCCGCCGTGGGCATCGTGGGTGAGTCCGGGTCGGGGAAGTCGACCCTGGTGCGCGTGCTGTGCGGACTGGTGGCGGCCGGCGGCGGCACGGTCGGCTACGAGGGCCGCGACATCAGCGACTGGCTGGCCCGGGACCCGCGAGCGTTCCGCCGGCAGAACCAGATGGTCTTCCAGAGCCCCGGGTCGTCGTTCGATCCGCGGATGCGGATCCGGCGGTCGGTCGGCGAACCGGTCCGGGCGTTGGAGCGGCGGCGGGTGAGCGAGGCGGAACTGACCGAGTGGCTGGCGCTGGTCGGGCTGGACCGCACGATCCTCGACCGCTATCCCCATCAGCTCTCGGGCGGGCAGCTGCAGCGAATCGCCATCGCCCGGGCGCTGTCGGTGAACCCGTCCGTCCTGTACGCCGACGAGCCCACCAGCGCGCTGGACGTGTCGGTGCAGGCACAGGTCCTCAACCTGCTCATGGACCTGCGCGCCCGGCTGGGCCTCACGCTGGTCATGGTGTCGCACGACCTCGCCGTCGTCGGCCGGGTGTGCGAGCAGGTCGTGGTCATGCGGAACGGCGAGATCGTGGAGTCCGGGCCGACGGCCGCCGTCATGCACCAGCCCGCCGCCGACTACACCCGGTCGCTCGTGGCAGCCGCCCGCGCGGTGAGTCTGGCGGCGTCGCGCGTGCCTGGCTGAGCGCCCGACGTCCCGCCCGCCTCCCGTTGATCTTGGAGTTCTGGCGGAATCCATCGGAGGCGGCGTCCAGCGGTGGAAGCAACGGTCATGCTGCTGCCGGGTTGGCGAGCAGTTCGGCCAGCGCTTGGGCTGGGGTCTTTAGGTCGAGGGTAGGGCGGGGCCGCTGGTTGAGGGTGGCGGCGATGCGGTCGAGGTCGGCGGCGGTGTGGGTGGACAGGTCGCTGCCCTTGGTGAGCCAGAATCGCAGCAGCCGGTTGGTGTTCTCGTTGCTGCCGCGCTGCCAGGGCGAACGCGGGTCGCAGAAGTAGACCGGCATGTCCAGGTCGAGTTGGATGCGCTGATAGTCGGCCAGCTCGGTGCCGCGGTCCCAGGTCAGGGACCTGCGCAGATGGTCGGGCAACCCGCGCATCTGGTTGATCATCACCGCGGCTACGCTGGCCGCGTCGTGGCGCTGCGGCAGGTGCAGCAGCATGGTGAAGCGGGTGGTCCGCTCGACCAGCGTGCCGACCGCCGACGCGTTGCCGGCGCCCACGATCAGGTCGCCCTCCCAGTGTCCCGGGACGGCCCGGTCGGCGACCTCGGCCGGGCGTTGGCGGATCGTGAACGCCTCCCGGTACGGGCTGCTTTCCCGCTTGCCGGCGGTGCGTGGTCGACGCGCGGCGCGTTGCAGGCTCAGCTGCCGGTGCAGGTCCCGGCGCAGCTGCCCGCGGGTCTGCACATACAACGCCTGGTAGATCGTCTCGTGGCTCACACGAGCCATCCTCGCCCCAGCATCGGCGCCGGGACGCTCGCGCCGCAGGACCGTCGCGATCAGTCCCGGCGACCAGCCATCGTCCATCCACCCCTCGATCGCCCGGCACAACATCGGGTTCTCGACGAGCTTGAACGGTTTCGGCCGGCGGCGACGCTCGTGCGCGGCCCGATGCGCGACCGACGCGTAGTAGGAGCCGTCGCCGCCCCGGTTACGCCGCACCTCACGACAGATCACCGACTTGTCCCGCCCGATCGCCGCGCCGATCTGGGCATACGACAGTCCCTGACGCAGCAGCGCCGCGATCACCGCCCGGTCCTGACTGCTCAACGCCCGACGCTGCCGGGCCAGCGGCCGCTGCTGCCCGCCGGTGACACCGGGAACCGCTGCCGCCCCGCTGCCGGGCAGTCCCCCGCGGCGGCCTGGCTGGATCGATAGGTCCACAAGCCCCGATGCTCGCCACCACAGCACACCAGTCCACGACGACACGCCGACCACCCGCGCCGCCGCCTGCGCCGACAACCCGCCACACAACAGCTCAAAGAACTCCTCACGCACCTCACACGAGAACACCTTCGGCATCGGACAACACCTTCCACCAGGCGTTGCTACGACCGATGGAATCCGCCGGAAATTCCGGGCGGAGTAAGCCCCATAACTCCAAGATCAACGCAAGCGGGGCGGTCAAGGGGTGAGCGCCGCTTCGCCGATGCTCCGGGAGAGGTCAGCGGGTCGGCACCACCCAGATGGGGTTGGTGTAGAACCACAGGTCGACCCACGGGTCGGCGTCGCCGACGACATCCATGGCGGGGCCTTCCGGGTCGATGGACGCGCCGAGGAATCCCGGCTGGGAGCGGTTGCCGTCGGTGCCGCGCAGCCGGACGTAGAACGGGTCATAGGCGTTCGGCAGCCGGTGCACGATCTCGAAGGTGCCGGTGCGCCCCGAGGTGTCCCACTGCTTCACGACCGTGGTCTCCGGCGCGACGAAGCTGTCGCGGTCGGCATCGGCCGCGGAGGGGTCGACCATGCCCTGGATGAGGTCGACCCGGTTGAGCTCGGGGACGAACTGGGCCCAGTTCGGCTGGTCCTGCGCGGTGATCCGGATGACCAGCTCGAGGCGGGCGCCGTAACGCACCTGCAGTGTGGAGCCGAGTGGGACACCCGGACCGCGGCTGCCGTGCACCCGGACGCTGACGTCGACGTTCTTCACCAGCCGGCCGTGGTCGACCCACACCCGCCCGTCGCGCAGGCCCTTCATGACCGCGAGGTAGGAGCGGGCGTCGGAGCCGACGTGGGTGCGGGAGTAGAAGCCGGGCCAGAAGTCGCCGGCGGTCAGGTTGACCGCGCCGCCGTGCACCGGCGCACCGTAGCGGCCATCGCGGTTGAACTGGTCGGACGAGGAACCGTCGGGGCGACGGCTGGTGTCGCCCCAGTTGACGTGGGAGTCGGAGTTGGCGCTGATGGACCACGGCTTGCCCTCGGCCAGCAGGCTGTCCCACAGGCCGCCGACCGTGGCGGTCATCCAGTCGAAGCCGCCCCAGGTGCGGTAGCTCTCCAGCGGGTAGCCGGGGAACGAGTTGGCGTTGGGCCCACCCCCGTAGTAGCCGCGCGCCGACCCCGGGCCGAATCCGGCGGGCAGCCCGGCGGCCTGGTGCCCCGGCGCGCCCTCGAACCCGACCGCGACGCGAGGGTCGGCGTCGCGCCAGGCGCGGATCTCGTGCGGGCTGTCGATGCCCTGGCGGGCCGGGTGGTTGGCGAGGAACAGCGCGTCGTCGACACGACGCTGGTCGATCTGCGCGCCGAGCCACGTGATGCCGGCCAGCGCGTGCGCCTCGTTGGCGGGGGTGTTGGCGCCCCAGCCGTTCACGCCGCCGTCGTAGTCGGTTTCGAACTGCTTGAGAACCGACACCTCGTTCGGGCCCGGCGCGACGAACACCGTGCCGTGCTCGGCGGCCGGGATGTTCCACTCCAGGCCCTGGAAGACCAGGGTGTCGGGGAGTAGCTCGCGGGCCGCGCGGATGTCCGGGTTCACCAGCTCGACGCCGATGCGGGCATGCGTGGCGCCGCCGTGGTCGGTGATGACCATCCAGTCCAGGCCGTACGCGGCGCCGTGCTGGACCTGGTCGATGACCCGGTACATGGCGTCGGAGCTGAACTGTGTGTGGATGTGGTGGTCGCCGGCCAGCCAGTGCCGCACGGGGCCGCCGCCTGCGGCCGGGGTGGTGGCCGGGCGTCCACGTCCTTCGGCCATCGCCGGCGTGACCCCGACCATGCCCAGCGCGGTGGCGCCACCGACGATGCCGGCGGACCGGAACAGTGACCGGCGGGACAGCTGAGACGGCGACAGTTCGCCGTCGGCGATGGAGGTGTCCAGCGCGACCGCGGTGTCCGGGTCGAGGTCGTCCGTGCCGTGGGCATGGCCGTGGCTGTGCGTGTGACCGTGGCCGTGGTGATGGTCGTGCGGCTCGTCGAGGCCGTGGCTGTGGCACATGGGACTGCCTTTCGGACGGGGACGGACGCTTGCTCCCGCAACATCGCTCCACAAGGTGACCGCAGGGAGACATTCCGGTACGCAGCGCGCGAACGGTGATCGACCGGTACGACGTCCAGGTGCGTCAGGCCGCGTGCGGCGGAGTCAGCCACGGCCGCCGCGGGCGGCCTCGACGGCACGTACCCAGGCCGCCAGCGCGGGCCAGTCGAGGTCGGCGACGATCTCGTGCCCGACGATCGCGACCCCGGTCCACAGCGCGCAGCGGCGGCCCTCGACGGACGGCGGGACGAGCGTGCCCAGCGCACGGCCGAGAGGCTGGCTGTCCATGACCTCGAGAACGAGCGGGATGCGCGCCTCCGGGCCGGGGTGCTCGTCGATGGGGGAGATGCGGTGCGCCACGCTGGACCTCCATGGTGTGCGGGAAGGCCGCCGAGCCCGCGGGCCCGGCGGCAGATGCCGGCCCTGGTCATCGGTTGGCCCGGGACGCAGCGTCGATGAGTGCCCGGCCGACGCTCTTCGCCTCGGCCGGGTCGAGCGGGACGATGGCCACGGCGCCGCGCCGGGTGCTGGCGGTGAGCTCGACGTGTGCCGTGTCGTCGTTGGCCTGGACCGTGTTGACGCCCACCATCCACGAGCCGCGCCACGCGACCAGTGACGTGAGATAGAGCCGGTGGACCGTGTGGTCGCCGATCTCGTTGCACCACGTGACCTTGCATTCGCCGCGCCCGGTGTTCACGGCCGCTCGCTTTCGGCCCGGTAGAACGCCGCGAGCTCGTCCAGCGACGTACGCAATTCGGTCAGGGGCGCAGCCGCCGTGGCCACCGCGGCCAGGTGGTCGGCGGCGGCATCGATTGCCGCGACCGCCCGGGCGACGGCCTCACCGCCGAGCTCGGCGGTGAGCAGCCGCCCGGCTCGCCAGCCGAGCGTGCCGTGGTGGCCGGGCGCCATGCCGCGGTGGGCACGGGCGAGCCGGTCCAGCCGCTCGATGATCTGCTGGTCGGTGTGGCCGGGTAGGAACCGCTCCCGTACCTCGGTCAGCACGGCCGGCGTCCAGGCGGCCCGCTGGGCGACGTCGGCGATCTCGGTGAGCTGGCCGGCGAGGTCACGCGCCTCGGCCGGGGACAGCGACAGCTCGACACGCTGACCGCTGTCAGTGGGCGCCACGGCGACATCGATGGTCGGCCCGTCGGTGTCGTGCCGCGCGACCATCTGGCCGACGTCGTCGCTCAGGAAAGCAGTGCACACGATGATGTCGGACTGCGTGGAGTTGGGTACGGTGACCACGGATCTCCTCCAGGAATGAGCTGGATGGGGTCAAGGGGCCGCCCCGACGGGCATGCGCCGGGGCGGCCTCGCCTGGAGCCGCGCCGGATCGGCGGGCATGAATGTCGCGTCGTCGCCAGCCGTCCCACGATGAGCGGCTGGAACGAGGCGACCGGCGGGCTTGCCCGTGCCTCGTGGTCGTGTCACCGGATCGGGCCGAGGGGCCGGACCGGTGGTGGTGAGGCGATTCTGACATCGGTGTAGTTCGGGAGTCAAACAGGCGTTCGAATTCATTGCTTCGAGCTGGTCATCTGTTCGGACAGCTCTTCCAGCGTGGCGATGAGCTCGCGGACCTGAGCGGCGGTGAGCTGCGACAGGTTGCCCCGGCGCGGCCGGCCGAGCGCGATGCGCAACGTCGCGGAGCCCGCGCCCTCGAGCCAGGCCGCGCCGCCGCCGGGCAGCCGCCGGACGTCGCCGAGACAGGTACCGGTCGGGTCGTGCTCGACGCACCACGGAAAGCCCTCGGAATCGTCGTGAGCGCAGATGGTGCCGACCTCCGTTCGCCGTTGTGGGATGCGCCGAGACCCCGGCCGGAAGCCGGTGCCGTCGGCGGTGCACAGGCGTCCTCGCGTGGCCGCGGGGCCCTGCACGGGGACAGGTTCACGCGGGTGCTGGCAGGCGTCAACGACGGTCTTTATGAAGCGACGCCGGCGCCCGGACCCGCCGTCGGTGCGGCTCGGTAGGGTCGGTGCGTGGCTCGCCTCACCGATGTCGTCGCCGCCCTCGAGCGGCTGTATCCGCCTGCCCTTGCCGAGCCGTGGGACGCCGTCGGCCTGGTCTGCGGTGACCCCGACGCCGAGGTCGGGCGAGTGCTGTTCGCGGTCGACCCGGTCGCCGCCGTGGCCGACGAGACGCTTTCCTGGGGCGCCGGTCTCGTCGTCACCCACCACCCGCTGTTCCTGCGGCCGGTGCACGGAGTACCCGCCACCACGCCGAAAGGGCGGCTCGTGCATCGGCTGATCACCGGTGGCGCCGCGCTCTTCGTCGCGCACACCAACGCCGATCGCGCCGCTCCAGGCGTCAACGACGCTCTTGCCGCCGCCATCGGGCTGGAGGGGACTCGCCCGCTGGTGCCGGCCGACCCCGCCGAGCCCGCCCTCGGGCTGGGCCGCATCGGCGTGCTGTCCACACCACAACCGCTGGCCGCGTTCGTCGAACGGGTCGCCCGCGGCCTGCCGTCCACGGCGGCCGGCGTCCGGGCCATGGGTGACCCCGACACCGTCGTCGAGACGGTGGCCGTCTGCGGCGGCGCCGGCGACTCCCTGCTGGACACCGTGCGGGCCGCCGGCGTCGATGCGTACGTCACCGCGGACCTGCGCCATCACCCGTCGTCGGAGGCGGGGGAGTCCGGTGGGCCAGCCCTCGTGGACGTCGCGCACTGGGCCAGCGAATGGCCGTGGCTGGCCGATGCCGCCGCACGCCTGGCGGCGGAGTTGTCGTCGCGGGGCAGTACGGTGGAGACTCGCGTCTCGACCACACCCACCGACCCGTGGACGATGCTCGCATCGTCCACGAGCGCACCGGTCGGCTGGGCCGACGAAGGAGGCTCCGCTGAACGCTGACCCCGCCGTGCAGTTGCGGCTACTCGACCTCCAGACTCTCGACCAGACGCTGGATCAGCTGGCCCACCGTCGCGCGTCGCTGCCGGAGGCGGCTGAGCTGCAGACCTTGGCCGCCGAGCACAGCCGGCTCCGCGACGCCGAGGTGGTCGCCGGCACCGCCGTCGCCGACCTCGAGCGGGAGCAGAAGCGCGCCGACACCGAGGTGGAACAGGTCCGCGCCCGCAAGGATCGGGACCAGCAGCGGCTCGACGCCGGCCAGGTCTCCTCGGCCAAGGAGCTGGAGAGCCTGCAGAGTGAGATCGCCTCGCTCAACCGCCGGCAGGGCGTCCTCGAGGACGCCGAGCTCGAGATCATGGAGCGTCTGGAGGAAGCACAGCGGGAGGCCGCGGCGCTGGCCGCCGAGCGCGAAGGGGTCGGCAAGCGGGCCCAGGAAGTCCAGCGTGCGCGCGACGCCGCCTGGTCGAAGATCGACGAGGATGCCGCCGCGGCGCGGGCCGAGCGGACGGCGCTGGCCGCCCAGATGCCGGCCGACCTGCTGGCCCTCTACGAGAAGATCCGCGCCGAGCGGGGCGGTATCGGTGCGGCCGCGCTGCGGCAGGGCCGGTGTGAGGGCTGCCGGCTGCAGTTGGACGCCGCCGAGCGCACTCGCATCCGCGGCCTGGCGCCCGACGTCGTCGTCCGGCACGACGAGTGCCGCCGCATCCTGGTGCGTACGCCCGAGTCCGGCTTGTGAGCGGACGCCGGCTGATCGTCGAAGCGGACGGCGGTTCGCGGGGGAACCCCGGCCCGGCGGCCTACGGCGCGCTCGTGCGTACCGCCGATGCAGGGGAGGTCCTGGCCGAGGTCGCCGAGGCCATCGGCGTCGCGACGAACAACGTCGCCGAGTACCGCGGCGTCCTGGCCGGCCTGCACGCCGCGCACCAGATCGACCCCGACGCCGTCGTCGAGGCTCGCTTGGACTCCAAGCTGGTCGTCGAGCAGATGTCCGGCCGGTGGAAGATCAAGAACGCGGAGCTGCAGCCGCTCGCGCTCGAGGCACGGCGGGTGTTCCCGCCCGGACGGGTCACGTACACCTGGGTGCCGCGGGCCCAGAACACACACGCCGACCGCCTGGTCAATCAGGCCCTCGACGGACAGCCGATCGGTACGGCCTCGGTGGTCGCGCAGCCGGCTGCGGCGCCGGACCAGGCCGACCGGTCCGAGGCGCCGGGCGCCGTCGGAGCGGAGCCGGCCGAGCCGAGCAGCCCGCAGAACCGGCTCGCGGCCTGGAGCCCGGAGCTCGGCACCCCGACCACGCTGCTGGTCGTGCGGCATGGGCAGACCCCGTTGACGGCTGCCCGGCGGTTCAGCGGCGGTGGCGTCGAGGGGCCGGGTCTCGACGAGGTCGGGCGCGAGCAGGCGGCCCGCGCCGCCGAGTTGCTCGCGTCGTCGGGCGCCGTCGCGGTCGTGGCGTCGCCCATGGTCCGCACCCGGCAGACCGCCGAGGCCATCGCCGCCCGGCTGGGCGTGAGCATCCGCGTCGACGACGGCTGGCGGGAATGCCACTTCGGCGAGTGGGAAGGCCTGACGCTGGCGGAGATCACCGAGCGCTACCCCGAGCAGGTCGCCAGCTGGTACGCGTCGACGGCGACGGCGCCGCCGGGCGGGGAGTCGCTGGACGACCTCGCCCGCCGGGTCGGCGTGGCTCGCGACAAGGTGCTGGCGCGCCACCCGGCCCAGACGGTCGTCGTCGTGACCCACTCCATGCCGATGCGCACGCTCACCCGGATCGCCCTGGGCGCGCCGCCGGAAACGCTGTTCCGGCTGCTGCCGGCGCCGGGGTCGGTCACCGAGATCCAGCTCTTCGCCGACGGCGCCGCCGCCGTGCCCCGCTTCGGCCATCGTCCGTAGCCCCGTCGCACCGGCCCGTCCCTGCGCCCGGCGCCGGTAGCCCCATTCGGAAATGATCACGTCCACCATGGGTGCACCCGCATACCCAGGAATGCTTGCCCGGTGACGCGGGAGAACCCATGGTAGACGTGATCATTTCCGGCTCTCCGACCCGATCCGTGGGCGGTGGCAGCCGGCGGCCGGCGTTCACCTCGTGACGCTGGGCCACGCGTGCGCGGGCTGGTTGGCGTGCATGTGCTCGCTGTAGCGGCTCAGCATGGTGCGCAGCGCGTCGTCGCGGCTGGCTGAGGTGGTGTCGAAGAGCTCGTGGAACGCCCGGGCCTGCCAGGTGGCACCGTTGGTACCGGTGGCGCAGCGCTGCTCGATGATGCCGAGCAGCCGGTCGCGCTGCTCGGGTTCGACGTCCCAGCGGCGCAGGCCCTCGTGCGCGAGCGGCAGCAGCCGGCGCAGCACCAGCTCCGCGACCGGTACGTGGCCGAGCCCCGGCCAGTACACGTGTGCGCCGATGCCGTCGCGGGCGCATGCGTGGAAGTTCTCCTCGGCGGCGCTGAACGACATCTGCGTCCACAGTGGCCGGTCCTCGTCGGCCAGCCCGCGCATCAGCCCGTAGAAGAACGCCGCATTGGCGAGGGTGTCGACGACGGTCGGCCCGGCGGGCAGCACGCGGTTCTCCACCCGCAGGTGCGCCCGGCCGCGCACCACCGCGTACACCGGCCGGTTCCATCGGTAGATGGTGCCGTTGTGCAGGGTCAGCTCGGCGAGCTTGGGGGTGTCGCCGTGGTCGAGCACATCGATGGGGTCCTCGTCGGAGCAGATCGGCAGCAGCGACGGGAAGTACCGGACGTTCTCCTCGAACAGGTCGAAAATGGACGTGATCCAGCGCTCGCCGAACCAGACCCGCGGTCGCACGCCCTGGGCCTTGAGCTCTTCGCTGCGGGTGTCGGTGGCCTGCTCGAACAGCGCGACGCGGGTCTCCGCCCACAGTTCCTTGCCGAACAGGAACGGTGAGTTCGCGCCGACGGCGATCTGCACGCCGGCGATGGCCTGGGCGGCGTTCCACATGGCGGGGAACTGCTCGGGACTGACCTGCAGGTGGAGTTGCGTGCTCGTGCAGGCGGCCTCGGGGACGATGGTGTCCGACGTGGCCCGCAGCCGCTCGCGGCCGTTGATGGCCAGGTGCAGGTCTTCCCCGCGGGCGGCCAGGATCTGCTCGTTCAGCAACGCGTAGCGCGGATTGCCCGACATCGCGTGACCGGACATGTGCTGCTGGCGCAGGGTGGGCAGGATGCCGATCATGACCAGGCGGAGGTCCACGGTGCGCGCCTTTTCCTCCGCGGCGTTCAGGCTGGCGCGTACGTCGTTCTCGAACGCCTCCGCGCCGTGCCCGCTCAGCTGCCGCGGAGCCAGGTTGATCTCGAGGTTCCACTGACCCAGCTCGGTCTGGAACGCCGGGTCGGCGATGGCGGCCAGCGCGTCGGCGTTGCGCATGGCCGGGTCGCACTGCTCGTCAACCAGGTTGAGTTCGATCTCCAGGCCGGTCATCGGGCGCTCGAACTCGAAGTGCGACTCCCGCAACATCCGCTCGAACGCGTCCAGGCAGCGGCGCACCTTCACGCGGTACTTGGTGCGGTCCGCGCGGCTGAACTCGCGCCGGTCGACGTCCTCGCCCATGTGACCTCCCGCGGTGTCGCCAGGTCATTATCCCGCCTGGCGCGTTCCGCACGGTGATGTCGGTCACAGCAAATCTACGACGTTGCGACCTCGGCGACGACGACGTCCACGGTGGCCGGGCGGCCGGGGCGCGGTGGCGGGGTCAGTTCGGCGGTCCAGCCCAGGCGGGTGAGCGTGCGCGCGAACGCTTCGGGCGTGCGTGGCCCGCGGGCGCCGGAGGCCCGGCCGTCGTCGAGCAGTTGCCGGACGAGACGGCCCTTGGTGGCCTTGTTGTGGTGGCTGACGACGGTGCGCCGGCCGTCGTGCTCGTGCAGCACCCGGACGACGACGGTGCGATCGGCGATATCGCCGGTGGGTCGCCAGAAGGCCGTGTAGGTGCTGGAGCGCAGGTCGACGACGAGGTCGTCACCGGCCGTGGCGGGCAGGCTCTTCGCCAGCGGGCGGCGCCAGTAGGCGGCCAGGGGTCCGGTGCCCGGCAGGCTCACCCCACCGCCCAGCCGGTAGGCCGCAATCACGTCCGACGGCCGCAGCAGCCCCCACAAACCGCTCGTGATCAGCAGCGACGCGTCGGCGCGCCGAGCCGTCGCGCCGCGCAGCGAGCGGAGGCCGAGCGCCTCGTACAGCACGCCGGTGTAGACCTCGCGTGCCGGTGCGGCCGGCGCCTGCGCCAGCTCGGCGTTGCGGGCGACCTCGTCGGCCTGCTGGGGGCCCAGCCCGAGCGCGGAGGCCGCCGTCGCCGGATCGGTGCGGCACAGCCGGACCAGCGCGGCCAGCAGGTCCACGCGTTCGCCGGTGAGTTCCGGGAACGACAACGCGTCGAGGTCGACGGGGGAACCGCTCGCCGGTGCCGCCTTGCCCTCGGACGGCGGGAGCAGGATCAACACGTCGCCAGCGTACCCACCGTCCGTCCCATGATCATCAAGGGTTGACCCGGTCAGGGTCGGATCAACCCTTGATGATCAAGGGGGCAGGTCCCGATGCCTGGGCGAGCGTTTCTACCGTGGGCACATGGCGACATACACGCACGGCCACCACGAGAGCGTCCTGCGCTCGCACCGCTGGCGCACGGTCGAGAACTCCGCGGCCTACCTGCGTGATGCCTTCGTGGCCGGGGCCGAGGTGCTGGATGTCGGGTGCGGCCCGGGCACCATCACTGCCGAGATCGCGACGCTCGTGGCGCCCGGCCGGGTGGTCGGCATGGACACGTCCCCCGACGTGCTGGTGACAGCCCGCGCGCAGGTCGTGCCGGAGGCCGCAGGGAACCTGGACTTCGTCGTCGGTGACGCGACGGCGCTGGACTTCGCCCATGGCTCTTTCGACGTCGTACACGCCCATCAGGTGCTCCAGCACGTGTCCGACCCGGTCGCGGTACTGCGCGAGATGGGCCGGGTGTGCCGGCCGGGTGGGGTGGTCGGCGCGCGTGATTCCGACTACGCCGGCATGACCTGGTACCCGCAGCTGCCGGGTCTGTCCGAGTGGCTGGAGCTGTACTGCACGCTGGCGCGGCAGAACGGCGGTGAGCCCGACGCGGGCAGGCGCCTGCTGGGCTGGGCGAACGCGGCCGGGCTGACCGACGTCACCGCCACCGCGAGCGTCTGGTGCTTCGCTGATCCCGAGTCCCGGGCGTGGTGGGGCGGTCTGTGGACCGACCGCGTCGTCGACTCGGCGTTCGCCACCCAGGCGGTGAGCCGCGGCCTGGCCACCACGGCCGACCTGGAGCGGCTGGCCGCGGCATGGCAGACCTGGGCCGGCCATCCCGATGGGTGGTTCGTCGTTCCACACGGTGAGATCGTGGCGCGCGTCGCCAGGTACGAGTTCGATCCCACGGCCTCGCACCACTAGGGTTTCCCCGTGCTCACGATGCAGGATGCGCTGCTGGCGCTGACGAAGTACTGGACCGACCGGGGCTGCTTGATGGTGCAGCCGTTCAACACCGAGGTCGGCGCCGGAACCATGAACCCGGCGACCATCCTGCGAGTGCTGGGTCCCGAGCCCTGGCACGTCGCCTACGTCGAGCCCAGCGTCCGCCCCGACGATGCCCGGTACGGGGAGAACCCCAACCGGCTGCAGACGCACACCCAGTTCCAGGTCATCCTCAAGCCCGACCCGGGTGACCCGCAGGAGATCTACCTGGCCAGCCTGGAGGCGCTGGGTATCGACATCCATGCCCACGACATCCGGTTCGTCGAGGACAACTGGGCGTCGCCGGCGCTGGGCGCGTGGGGGCTGGGCTGGGAGGTCTGGCTCGACGGCCTCGAAATCACCCAGTTCACGTACTTCCAGCAGGCCGGCGGGCAGACACTCGACCCGGTCTCGGTCGAGATCACCTACGGTATCGAGCGCATCATCATGGCGCTGCAAGGTGTGAGCCACTTCAAGGACATCGCCTACGCGCCGGGCATCTCCTACGGCGAGGCGTTCGGCCAGGCCGAGTACGAGATGTCGCGCTACTACCTCGACGACGCCGACATCGAGGCCAACCGGCAGTTGTTCGAGACGTACGCCGCTGAGGCGGAGCGCTTGATCGCCGAGCGGCTGCCGGTGCCGGCGCACACCTACGTGCTCAAGTGCTCGCACACGTTCAACGTGCTCGACTCCCGGGGCGCCATCAGCACCACCGAGCGGGCCAAGGCCTTCGCCCGGATGCGCGGGCTGGCTCGCGAGGTGTCCGCGCTGTGGACGGAGCGCCGCGAGGAGCTGGGCTACCCGCTGGGCACGGTGGTCCGGCCGGGGCTAGACGGCGAGGACGCGGAACCGCTCCTGCCCGACGCGCCCACGGCTGAGTTGTCCGGGCCGGCGCCGCTGCTGTTCGAGATCGGCACCGAGGAGATGCCGCCGCACGAGGTCACGAACACCGTCGAGGCGGTGCGGGCGGCGGTCGAGCAGAAGCTGGGCGCGACCCGGCTCGGGCACGGCGCGGTCAGCGTCGTCGGCACGCCGCGCCGCGTGGTCGTGCGGGTCGACGCGGTCGAGCCGCGGGAGCCCGACGCCACCCGGACGGTGCGTGGCCCGCGTGTGAGCGCCGCCTATGACGCCGACGGCCAGCCGACGAAGGCGCTGCGCGGGTTCGCTCGCGGCCAGAACGTCGACATCTCGGAGCTGTCCACAGCTGACTTCGGCGGCAACGAGCACGTCGTGGTGAGCGTCGTCGACGCCGGCCGCGGCGCGGTGGCGGTGCTGTCTGCGCTGTTGGGCGAGGTCGTGTCGGACCTGCGCTCGGAGAAGAACATGCGCTGGAACGACCCGGCGCTCTCGTTCACCCGCCCCATCCGCTGGCTCACCGCCCTGCTGGGCGAGATCGTGGTGCCGGTACGGGTGTCCTCGCTGGTCAGCGGGCGCAGCACCCGGGTTCACCGCACCGCTGACGAGCCGGTGGTCACCGTGCCCACGGCGGCGGACTATCTGGACTTCCTCGCCGGCCACGGCATCGTCGCCGACGGCGCCACCCGCCGGGCCGCCGTGGTCGCGGCCGCCGGTGAGCTGGCCGCGAGCGTCGGCGGAACCGTCGACACCGACGCCGAAGCCGGCCTGATCGACGAGATCACCAACCTGGTCGAAGAGCCCAACGCGCTGCTCGGCTCGTTCGACACCGGCTACCTCGAGCTGCCCGAGCAGATCCTCACCACGGTCATGCGCAAGCACCAGCGCTACCTGCCGGTGCGCTCGGCCGACGGCACCCTGCTGCCGTACTTCGTCGCCGTCGCCAACGGATCCTGCGACGCCGACGTGGTCCGGGCCGGCAACGAAGGGGTACTGCGAGCCCGGTACGAGGACGCCGCGTTCTTCTGGCGCGCCGACCTGGCCGTGCCGCTGGAGGAGTTCAAGGCCGGCCTGGCCAAGCTGACGTTCGAGGAGAAGCTCGGCTCCGTGGCCGAGCGCGCCGCCCGCATCGAGACCATCGCGGCCGACCTGGCCAAGAGCGTCGAGCTGTCCCCGTCCGAGCGGGCCGCCCTGGACCGGGCGGCGGCGCTGGCGAAGTTCGACCTTTCGTCGCAGATGGTGGTCGAGCTGTCCAGCCTGGCCGGCGTCATGGCCCGCGAATACGCCGTCCGCGCGGGGGAGTCGGCCGAGGTCGGGCAGGCGCTGTTCGAGATGGAACTGCCCCGGTCCACGGTCGACGCGCTCCCGTCGTCCACCCCGGGCGCGGTGCTGGCGCTGGCCGACCGGTTCGACCTGCTCATGGCGATGTTCGCACTCGGCGCCAAGCCGACCGGCAGCTCCGACCCGTTCGGGCTGCGGCGGGCAGCGCTGGGCGTGGTGCGCATCCTGCGCGAGACGCCGGCGCTGTCGTCGGTGACGGTCGACGGCGGCCTCGCCGTGGCGGCCGACCGCTTGCGCGCCCAGGGCATCGAGGTCGGCGACGACGCGGTGGCGGCCGCGCACGAGTTCGTCGTGGCCCGCTTCTCGCAGCAGCTGCGCGACGAGGACGTTCCGGCCGACTTCGTCTCCGCGGTGCTGCCGGGCGCCGACGCGCCGGGCCGAGCGGTGGCGACGCTGGCCGCGCTGCGGTCGCGGGCTGGGGATTCATCCTTCCGCGATCTGGTCGCGGCGCTGCAGCGCATCGCCCGCATCGTGCCGGCCGGCACGCCCGCGTCCTACGACCCGGCGGTTCTGACCGAGCCGGCCGAGCAGCGCCTGGTCACCGCGGTGTCGGCGGTGGGCGACTGGTCCGGCCGCCCGGTCGACGAGTTCGCCGACGCCGCCGGCCAGCTGGTCGACCCCGTGAACGCCTTCTTCGACGACATCCTGGTGATGGCCGAGGACCCAGCTATCCGGGCGTCGCGGCTGGGTCTGCTGGCGACCATCAGCGCGCACAGCCCGCGCTCGGTCGACTGGGCCGCGCTGGACACCGCTCTGGGCTGATCAGTCGGGCGCGCGGCCGCCCTGACTGGTTGATCTTGGAGTTTACGCAGCAATGCTGGACGATATGTCCGATTGATTCCGCGAATACTCCAAGATCAACCGGTTCGGGTGATGGAGATCTTGGCTCGCTGGGCCCGGTGGTCGCGGACCAGCCAGGCTTGCGTGAGCCGCGGATCGTCGTCGCCGCGGCCGGCGCTGATCTCGTCGAGATAGTGACGGTCGGCCGTGAGCCGCCGCCGCAGCTCCGCGCCGTCGCCGACATGTCCGTGACCGGGGATGACCTGCTGGACGTCGGCAACCGCGCCGAACAGGTCCAGCGCGTGGTGGTAGTCGCCGAGCGGGTCGGCGGCGTCCAGGTCCAGTAGCGGGATCTCGATGTCGGAGCACATGTCACCGGTGATCAGCACGTGTGCGTCGACGACGTGCAGTGCGGCATGCCCGGGCGCGTGGGCTCGGTGCTCGACGACGTCGACCCGCGGGCCGCTCCACGGGACGCACTCGGCGCCGTCGGGCAGCGGAGTGAGCCGGCCGTAGAGGTCGTGGTCGGTGCCGGGCGCGAACTCGTCTGCGAGCGCGAGGCCCCGTTCGCGGTCGGCCGCGGTGGCGACCACGGCCGCGGCGGTGGCGAAGCGGGGCGCGTCGCCGAGGGCGCGCGCCCACAGCACATGGTCCCAGTGTGGGTGGGTGGCGAATCCGGCGGCGACCCGTAGGCCGTGCCGGGCCAGGTCAGCCGCCAGTGTGTCGAGCTCGGCGGGCGAGATCCCGGGGTCCACCAGCAGGCAGGTGCCGTCGTCTGCGGCGACGACGGTGGTGGTGCTGGTGCAGAAGTCGTGGGTGGCGACGAAGACGCCTCTGGTCACCTCGACGAGTCCGGCCATGGGAGGAACGTACCCGCGTACAGCGGCGGTGGGGGCGACGCTCCGTCCCCACTAAGGTGAGCCTATCCTTTCTCCATGTCCACACGCGGAACGCGCCACGTCCTCGTCGCCCTGACGGTGTCCCTCCTGCTGGCCGCCGGTTGCGGGTCCGACGACCCCGACGCAGCCGCCGACAGCACCACCGCTAACGGCGAGCCGGCGCCGTCGTCGGCGGAGGGCGAGTTCCCTGCCTCCGTGGAACATCGGTACGGCACGACGGAGCTCACCGAAGCGCCCGAGCGCGTCGTCACGCTCGGGTTCAGCGACCAGGACGTCGTCCTCGCGTTCGGGGTCGCGCCTGTCGCCGTCACCGACTGGTACGGCGAGCAGCCGTCCGCCACCTGGCCGTGGGCGCAGGACGAGTTGGGCGACGCCGAGGTGACCGTGCTCAACGAGGGCGCCTTCACCGGCGTCCAGGACTTCGACTACGAGACCATCGCCGGCCTCGAACCCGACCTGATCATCGGCCTCTACACGGGCATGACCCAGGAGGAGTACGACACCCTGTCGGTCATCGCGCCGACGGTGGCGTCGTCGCCGGACCATCCCGAGTACGGCATGCCGTGGCAGGAGAGCACCCGGATGGTGGGTCAGATCCTCGGCCAGGCTGACCGTGCCGAGGAGCTCATCAGTGAGGTCGACGCCAAGTTCGCCGAAGCGGCCGCCGCACACCCGGAGTTCCAGGGCGTCGAGATGGTGGTCGCCGAGCAGTTCGAGCCGGGCTCGTCGTTCGCCCGCAGCGCCACGGATCCGCGCACCGTCTTCATGACGTCGCTCGGCTTCGTGCTGCCTGACGACATCGCCGCGCTGGCCGGTGACAAGGACGGCGCGCCCATCAGCGACGAGCTGATGACCCACCTCGACCGCGACCTGCTGGTCTGGAACATCGGCCACGACCCGTCCTTGCGCGAACAGATCGAGGCCAAGCCGCTGTATGACCAGCTACAGGTGGTCCAGGATGGCCGGGTGCTGTACGTGGAGGACCCGCTGGTGTCGGGGGCCCTGACGTGGTCGACGGTGCTCAGTCTGCCGTACGCGCTGGAGCACCTGGTGCCGCAGCTCGCCGAGGTGGTCGGCTCCGGCTCATGATCATCGGCAACCGACCCCGCTATAACGGGGCGGATCGCCGATGATCACCGGGGGAGCGGGGCGCTGCCGATCTCGTGGACGTGGTGCGGGTCGTCCTCGCGGGGGTGCTCGCCCCGGGCGTGGTCGGCGTGGAACAGCGCCTGCTCCAGCAGCTGACGCACGTGGGTGTCGGCGGCGTGGTAATAGACGAAGGTGCCGTCACGGCGGCTGCGGACCAGGCCGGCCAGCCGCAGTTTGGCCAGGTGTTGGCTGACGGCGGTGGGGCTGGCGTCCACCAGTTCGGCCAGGCAGTTCACCGACGACTCGCCCTGCAGCAGCGCCCACATGAGCTTCAGCCGGGTGGGGTCGGCGAGCATGCGCATGGCACCCGCGGCGCGCTCGACCTGGTCGGCGGCGGGCATCTCGAAGCCGGCGATGCTCTCGTGCACGGGTCGATCGTACCGCTGCGCACTTGCGTATCTGCGTAGGTACGCAGGTATGATGCCGTCGTGGAGACGACGGATGACAACACGACGGCCGCGCGTTGCGGTCGCGGCCACAGCGGTCACGGCCACGACGGGAGTCACGGGCATGGGCATGAGCACGGCGACGGCGGTGGTGGCGGCCTGATGGCCAGGCTCCGCCACGCCCTGACGCCGCACTCGCACGATGCCAGCGAGACGATCCAGAGCGCCGAGCAGAGCACCCACGCCGGCATCCGGGCCGCCTGGATCGGGCTGGCCGGCATGATGGCCACCGCCGCGCTGCAGCTCGTCATCGTCGCCGTGAGCGGATCGGTCGGGCTGCTGGCCGACACGGTACACAACCTCGGGCACGCCATCACCACTATCCCGCTGCTGATCGCGTTCCGGCTGGGGCGCCGACCGCCGACCCGGCGCTACCCGTACGGCTTCCGTCGCGCCGAGGACCTCTCCGGCGTGCTGATCGCGCTGGTCATCGCGCTCTCCGCGGTGTTGATCGTCGTCGAGTCGGTGCGTGCGCTGGTCGACCCCCGCGAGCTGACGAACCTCGGCTGGGTGTTGGCCGCCGCGCTGATCGGTGCGGCCGGCAACGAGGCGGTCGCGGTCTACCGGATCCGGGTCGGCCGGCGCATCGGGTCCGCGGCACTCGTGGCCGAGGGGCAGCACGCACGTGCCGACGGGCTCACCTCACTGGCCGTGGTAGCCGGCGTGGCCGGAGCGTGGCTCGGCTTCCCGCAGGCCGACGCCGTCGTCGGCCTCGTGGTGGCCGGGGCAATCCTGTGGATCCTGCTGGCCTCGTGTCGCACCATCCTCCGCAGGCTCATGGACGGTGTCGACGACGGCACGGTCGAAGCCATCGAGGCGGTGGCGGCCCGGGTCGACGGCGTCGAAGGCGTCGGGCGGGTGCGGGCGCGCTGGGTGGGGCACCGGCTCGAGGCGGACGTCGACGTCAACGTCGACGGTGCGGCCACCGTCGAGGAGGGCCACCGTGTCGCCGAGGTCGTCACGCACGCGCTCCTGCATCGGGTCCGTCACCTGGACCAGGTGGTGGTGCACGTGAACCCGTCCTACGGCGGCGAGGTCCCCGACCACGTGCACGAACTGACCGCGCACCACGCCTAGGACGGTTTACGGGACCAGAACAGCGCGTGCCCGCCGTTGCCTTCCGGAACGAAGTCCTCCCGCTCGACGGCCAGGCCGGCGTCGTCGATCCAGGTCCGGTACGTGGCCGCGTCGGCGTGGCTCCACCACATGGTGGCCCCGCCGCCGAGCCAGTCGTCGTCCGTCCCAGTCCAGGTCCCGTGGCCGGTGGTGGCGAGGAACCAACCGCCCGGACGCAGCCAGCTCGCGATGCGCGCCAGCAGCGCCGGCTGTTCGTCGAGCGGTACGTGGATGATCGCGTACAGGCAGACCACTGCGTCGAAGGATGCCGCCGGGAACTCGACCGCGGTGATGTCGGCCTGCCGGAACGTGCCGGCCGGGACGAGCCGGCGGGCCCGCTCGATCTGCACCGCGCTGAAGTCGACGCCCGTGACGGAGAGCCCGGCGGCGGCCATGTCGCGCGCCATCGGTACTCCGTTGCCGCAGCCCAGATCGAGGACACTGCCGCGAACGCCGACTCGGCTGGTCAGCTCGTCGGCCCACGACCCATACGGCCCACTGTCGGCGTCGTCGGAGCGGTAGACGTGCGAGATGGCGTCGTAGCCTCGCCGCACCGTCTCCTTCGGGTCGGTGGTCATGGTGCGGGATCGTACGTGGCCGATTCCGTGAGAATCCACAGAATTCCGGCGGAAAGATCTATCCGGGCGGCCCGTTTCGCGCTAGCCTCCCGGCCTTGGCGTTGATCAACGCCTGTCAACGATTCAAGGGGGGCGACCTTGAAGAAGGTCACCATTGCTGTGTTCGCCGCGCTCGCGCTGGCCGTGTCCGGCGCGACCGCGGCTCATGCCGACTCGAGCGATGCCGCACTGAGCACCGAGGCAACGAATGAGACTCAGCCGGAATCGACTGAGACCCCGGTGGGGGAGACGAAGGACGCGGCTGACTGCGCCGCCTATGCCGGTGCCGACGACTGGTGCGATCCTGCCTTCGGCGACTACGACTGTCCTCAGATCGACAATGTCCACAAGCCGATCGTGCTCCACGATCCGTCAAACGATCCGTTCAGGCTCGACGCCAACGGAGACGGGCTCGGCTGCGAGAACGACGTGCCGTCCGGCGGTGACGACGGTGACGGCGACGCCGGTGGATCGCCGGAGGAACCGAGCGAGCCGCCGGTCGAGGAAGAACCGGTCGAGGAAGAACCGGCTGAAGAGGCGCCGGACGAGCCGGTGAGCGACTGCGCCCACTACGCGCACTCCGCGGCGTGGTGCGTGGACGGCGTTGAGGATTACGACTGCGACGAGATCGACGACGCGCACAAGCCGATCGAGCTGTTCGACGCGGAGAAGGACCCGTTCCACCTGGATCGTGACGTCGACGCGGTCGGCTGCGAGATCGACGAGGACGACGGCGGCTCCGGGGGCGACGACGGCGGCTCGGGCGATGACGGCGGCTCGGGCGACGACGGTTCTGCCGACGGGGGCGCGACCGGCGGTACGGAGGGTTCGGCCGGCGGGGGCGAGCAGCTGCCCAACACGGGTGCCGGCCTTGGTTCGCTCTGGCTCGCGGCACTGGCGCTGCTGGCCGGTGGCACCCTGCTGACGTACCGGCGGGCACGGGCCTGACCGCCCGCGCCGCGGCGTGCATCGGAGGGCCACCGCCACCGGTGCACGCCGCACCGGCGTCGAGATCGGCTACGAGACGTCGACGATCAGGACAATCAGGCCGGCGCCGATGGCGACCGTGTTCCGGAGCCGGTGTCGCTTCTTCGGCTTCTCGGTCATCGCCATCGGTGTGGCGGCCCGCGGCCGGGTGGCGCCGGTCCAGCTGCCGCCGTCCCACCACCGCTCCACGCTCGACGTCTGCGGTCCCAATACCAGCCCTCCAAACCGCCTGTCAACGGATAGGCTTGATCGTCGCTGGGTTAGGCGCTGCAACGCCCGTGATCCCAGCTGAGCCCCGGCGCGTGCTGTAGTGGTTCCGCGTCGGGGCTTCCTCACGTCGAGGCTGGCGACGGGTGCGCGGACGTGGGTGAGGAGGGTGGGTGTTGACGTGCTGTCGGTATGGTCGTCGTGGTGGCGTGCGGTTCGGGTTCGCCGGCGGAGACCGCGTGCCGAGGCCCGCTTCTGCGGCGATGCGCGTAGCGTCAGCGCGCGAAGTGACCCTCGCACTGTGAAGCCCCGCGTCGGCCACTGAGAAGCAGCCCCCGCGGTCGGGGATCGTCCATGATGACGGTCGCCATGCCCGGGCTCGTTGAGCGCAGGTGAGGGACGAGCCGGCCTGTAGGCCGGATTCTGTGGCTCCCGGCGGACCGGGACCGGCGACCATCCATCTACGACCGCCGTTGCCGGCGGCCTCCTGCGGTCTACCCGGGAACTCGGGCGGGCAGCCCTCGAATGTTCCCTGTCTGACCTTGCTCCGGGTGGGGTTTACCGAGCCGCCCCAGTCACCTGGGGCGCTGGTGGTCTCTTACACCACCGTTTCACCCTTACCTCCCGCGAAAGCGGGAGGCGGTTTGCTTTCTGTGGCACTGTCCCGCGGGTCACCCCGGGTGGGCGTTACCCACCACCCTGCCCTGTGGAGTCCGGACCTTCCTCGGCGAAGCCTCGAGAGGCTCCGACGCGGCCGCCCGGCCAGCTCGTCCTCACCGTAAGCCTACTGCATCGGTGCTGCTCACCGGGAACGTTCGGCGGCGGTAAGCGCGGCGCCGATGATGCCGCCGTCGTTGCGCAGGCCGGCCGGCACGATGGGGGTGGCGAGGTCGAGCAGGTGGAGGTATTTGTCGGCCTTCTTGCTGACGCCGCCGCCCACGACGAACAGGTCGGGGGAGAAGATGAACTCCAGGTGGGCGTAGAACTCCTGCAGCCGCTCGGCCCACTCCTCCCATGACAGGTCGTGGTCTTCGCGCACCGATGCCGCGGCGTACTTCTCCGCCTCGTGGTGGTGATGGGGCAGGTGGAGGTGGCCGAACTCGGTGTTCGGCAGCAGGACGCCGTTGTGCAGGACGGCGCTACCGATACCGGTGCCGAGGGTGGTGACGATGACGAGGCCGTCGACGTCGGCGGCCGCGCCGAAGCGGTCTTCGGCCACCCCGGCGGAGTCGGCGTCGTTGAGGATGGTGGCCTGTTGGCCGGTCCGTTCGGTGAGCTCTTTTTCGAGGTCGACGCCGATCCATGACTTGTCGACGTTGGCGGCGGACCGGATGACACCGTGGTGGACGATGCCCGGGAAGGTGCATCCGAATGGCCCGGTCCAGCCGAACTGCTCGAGGACCTCGAGCGCCACCGCGATGACGTTGCCGGGCGTGGACTCGTCGGGGGTGTCGATACGGATCCGCTCCGCGGCGAACTCGCCCCTGGTGAGGTCGACCGGAGCTCCCTTGATTCCACTGCCACCGATGTCGATGCCGAAGCCCTGCGTCGTCGTGGTCACCTATCAAGCTTCGCGCATGTGGCCGGGAGTGGCCAGCCGATGTCTCAGGGCAGGGTGAGGATCTCGGCGCCGGAGTCCGTGACCAGCAGTGTGTGCTCGAACTGTGCCGAGCGGCGGCCGTCGCGGGTGACGACGGTCCACCCGTCGTCCCACATGGTCCATTCGTGGGTGCCGAGGTTGAGCATCGGCTCGATGGTGAACACCATGCCGGGCTCGATCAGCGTGGTGGAGCCGGGGTCGTCGTAGTGGGGGACGACCAGGCCGGAGTGGAACGCCTCGCCGACGCCGTGGCCGGTGAACTCACGGACGACGCCGTAACCGAACCGTTTCGCGTACGACTCGATGACCCGGCCGATGACGTTGATGGCACGGCCCGGCTTCACCGCCTTGATGGCCCGGTTCAGCGCTTCCTGGGTGCGTTCGACCAGCAGGCGGGTCTCCTCGTCGACGTCGCCCGCGAGGAACGTGGCGTTGTTGTCACCGTGAACTCCGCCGATGTAGGCGGTGATGTCGATGTTGACGATGTCGCCGTCGGCGACGACGGTGGAGTCGGGGATCCCGTGGCAGATGACCTCGTTGACGCTGGTGCACAGCGACTTCGGGAAGCCGCGGTAGCCGAGGGTCGACGGGTACGCGCCGTGGTCGCAGAGGAACTCGTGGCCGACGGCGTCGAGTTCGTCGGTGGTGATTCCGGGCTGGACGTGCTTGCCGACCTCGGCCAGTGCCCGCGCGGCGAGCCGGGCGGCGACGCGGATGCGTTCGATGGTCTCGGCGTCCTTGATCTCCGAGCCGGAGAACGGCGTGGGCCGGGCCTTCCCGACGTATTCCGGGCGGACGATGGACGGCGGGACCGGCCGCTCCGGGGAGACGGTGCCGGGGACGACGGACGACATGGTGTGAAAGTCTAGGCTGAGGCAGGCTTCTCAGGCGAAGCCTGGGTGTTCAGCTGAGGCAGGCTTCTCAGGCGAAGGGAGCGACCATGGCGGACGGACCCTGGTACTGGTGCCTGGTGCACGAGCGGGTCGAGCCTGAGGCCGGTTGCCCGAATGACCGGCGCCTCGGCCCGTACGCGACGCGCGCGGAGGCAGAGGACGCCATCGCCCGGGCTCGCGCCCGTACGGAGGAGCAGGAGGCCATCGACCGCGCCTGGAACGACGACGACCGCTGAGGCGGTCGAGTTCCCCGCCCCTCTGGCGCATACGCTGCCCGCATCACCAGGCACTTCGCGCCCCACTAGGCAAGCATGCGTGGTGCAGCGGTAGGAACCATGGTGGACGTGATCATCACGCCGGTGGCGTCGGCCGCCTCCTACGACGGCGACGACGCCCGCCGGCTGTGGGAGATCACCGAGCGGCTGCGCGGCCCTTTCGGCCAGCCGCGGATGACCCAATCTCAGTGGTAGGTGTGCTCCTCGGCGGGGAAGGCCCCGCTGACGACGTCCTCGGCGAACGCCCGGGTGGCGGTAGCCAACGCACCCCGTAGGTCGCCGTACTGCTTCACCAGCCGCGGCATCCGGCCGGCGCGCATGCCGGCCATGTCCTGCCACACCAGCACCTGTGCGTCGCAGTCGGGACCGGCGCCGATGCCGATGGTCGGGACGGACAGCCGCTTCGTGACCTCGGCGGCCACTTCAGCCGTCACCATCTCCAGCACGACGGCGAACGCGCCGGCGTCCTCCAGGGCGAGAGCCGCCTCGATGAGCCGGTCGGCGTCGTCACCGCGGCCCTGGATCCGGTAGCCGCCGAGGGCGTTGACGCTCTGCGGGGTGAACCCGGTGTGCGCCATGACCGGGATGCCGGCCTCGACGATGCGGCGGACCGAATCGACGACCGTGAGCCCGCCCTCCAGCTTGACCGCCTGGACCCCGGTCTCCTTCATGACCCGGATGGAGGTGGTGAGCGCCTGCTCCGAGCTCACCTGGTAGGAGCCGAACGGCAGGTCGCAGACGGTCAGCGCCCGGCTGGTGGACCGCACGACCGCCCGCGCCAGCGGGATGAGGTCGTCCACCGTCACCGGGACGGTGTCGGGGTAGCCGTAGACGTTGTTGCCGGCCGAGTCACCGACCAGGAGGACCGGGATGCCGGCCTCGTCGAACACCTCGGCGGTGTACATGTCGTACGAGGTCAGCATCGGCCAGCGTTCGCCGCGCTCCTTGGCGGTGCGCAGGTCGCGGATGGTGACCCGGCGGGACAGTTTCCCGCCGTAGAGCGGCACGGTCTCGTGCGTCATGGCAAGGCTCCTTGAATGTGTCTCGAGGCCCGTTGGTCGGGTCCCCTAACAGGAGCGATTCTCCCACGATCGGGCGCCTCGCCCATCCCGCTCCGCGTTGATCTTGGAGTAATCGGGGAAACGTGGGGCGGAATGTCCGATTGATTCCGCGGTTACTCCAAGATCAACGGGAGGGCGGGCTGCTGCTCGGCCTAGCCCGGTGGGGGAGGCGGTGGCTGCTCCACTCCGCTGGGCTGGGGCTGTGCCGATGGCCGCTGTGCCGGGGGCTCCTGTGCCGACGGCTGCACTGCCGGGGATGTCGGCGCGGTCTCGTCGTCCGGCCGGCCGCCCGGCGCGGACTGCTCGCGAGCGGTCGGTTCGGGGCGCTCCTGCGGCGGCGCCTCGGCGCCCGACGGGGCCGGCCCTCCCGCCGCGCCGGAATCCGCCGGCGTCGCAGCCACAGCGGAACCGGAGCCCGTCGCGTCGGTGGCGGGCGGCGGGGTCCCCGACTGGCTCTCCCGCCAGGCGTTGGTGATGGGGACCCGCCGGTCGCGACCGAAGTTGCGCATCGTGATCTTCGGGCCGGGCGGGTACTGGCGGCGCTTGTACTCGGCGGCGTCGACCATCCGCAGCACCTTCGTGACCACCTCGGGGTCGAACCCGGCCGTCTGGAGCTCGGTCGCGCCGCGGTCCTGCTCGAGGTGCTGGAAGAGGATGTCGTCGAGCAGGGCGTAGTCGGGCAGGGAGTCCGAGTCGAGCTGACCGGGCCGCAGCTCCGCGCTCGGCGGCTTGTCGATGGAGCCCTGCGGGATGGGCGGAGTCTCGCCGCGCTCGGCCGCGGCGGCGTTGCGCCAGCGGGCCAGCTCCCAGGTGAGGGTCTTGGGGAGGTCCTTGATCGGGGCGTAGCCGCCGACCGCGTCGCCGTAGATGGTGGAGTAGCCGACGGCCAGCTCGGTCTTGTTGCCGGTGGCCAGCACCAGGTGGCCCTCCTGGTTGGACAGCCCCATGAGGATCATGCCGCGCACCCGGGCCTGCAGGTTCTCCTCGGCCAGCCCGGTGAGCGAGACGTTGTCCAGGAAGGCACGCACCATCGGCGCGATCGGGATGGTCCGGTACTGCAGGCCGGTGCGCTCGGCGAGGTCACGCGCGTCGGACTTGGAGTGCTCGGACGAGTAGTCGCTTGGCATGGAGACGCCGTGCACGTTCGCCGCACCCAGGGCGTCGACGGCGATGGCCGCCGCCAGCGCCGAGTCGATGCCGCCGGACAGCCCCAGCACGACGGACGAGAACCCGTTCTTGCGCACGTAGTCGCGCAGCCCGGTGACGATGGCCGCGTATACCTCGGCGGGATCGGAGAGGCGCGGTGCGATGGCGCCGGGCTCGGGGGTGTAGGACGGCAACGGCGCCGTGGTCAGGGTGGTGCGGTGGATGGCGAACCCGGCGATGCGCTCGTGCGTCACCCCCCACGGCGGCGGGGCCGGGGCGACGGCGTCGGGCAACTGGACGTCGACGACCAGGCAGCCCTCCTCGAACTGCGGCGCCCGGGCGAGCAGTTCGCCGTCGGGGGCGACGATGAGGGAGTCGCCGTCGTAGACCAGTTCGTCCTGGCCGCCGACCATGTTGACGTAGGCAAGCGTGGCGTGGGCGTCCGCGGCGCGGCGGCGGGCCAGCTCGAGCCGGCTGTCGTCCTTGTTGCGCTCGTACGGCGAGCCGTTGATCACGAGCAGCAGCCCGGCCTGGGCTTCCCGCGCGACCGAGACCGGCCCGCCGTCCTGCCAGATGTCCTCACAGACCGCCAGGGCGATGTCGGCGCCGTGCAGCCGGAACACCCCGAGGTGGTCGCCGGGCACGAAGTACCTGAACTCGTCGAACACGCCGTAGTTGGGCAGGTGGTGCTTGGCCTGCCTGGCCACGACGCGCCCGCCGTAGAGGACGGCGACGGCGTTCTGCGGCGACCCTTTCGGCCGGCCCAGCTGCTGGACGCCTGCCGTGGCGTCGTCCCTACCCAGGTATCCGACGACGACGGCCGTGGCGCCGAGGCCCTCGGAGTCGAGCCGGACGGCGAGCTTCTCCAACGCCGCACGGGAGGCGTCCACGAACGACGCCCGCAGCGCGAGGTCCTCGACGGGATAGCCGGTGAGCATCATCTCCGGGAACGCGACGAGGTGGGCGTGCTGACCGGCGGCGTGCGCCGTCATGCGGACCACCTGGTCGGCGTTGGCTTCGAGCGCGCCGACCGTGGGGTTCACCTGAGCGAGCGCGATTCTGATCTGCGGCACGCCTCCGAGCCTAGGCCACAGGTCCGTCCAGCTACCTGTTCGTCACATTGGTGAGGCAGACTGGCGCCGTGGAGAAGCAGCAACAGTTCGTCCTCAGGTCGCTGGAAGAGCGCGACATCCGTTTCGTGCGGCTCTGGTTCACCGACGTGCTCGGGTTCCTCAAGTCCGTGGCGGTGGCACCGGCCGAGCTGGAGAACGCGTTCTCCGAGGGCATCGGCTTCGACGGCTCGTCCATCGAGGGGTTCGCCCGCGTCTACGAGGCGGACATGCTGGCCAAGCCCGATCCGTCGACGTTCCAGGTGTTGCCCTGGCGCGGTGGCACGAACGGCACGGCCCGGATGTTCTGCGACATCCTCATGCCCGACGGCTCCCCGTCCTACGCCGACCCGCGGCACGTCCTCAAACGCGCACTGAGCCGGGCGGCCGAGCAGGGGTTCACCTTCTACACCCACCCCGAGGTCGAGTTCTTCGTCTTCAAGAACCAGCCCACCAGCGGCGAGGTGCCCATCCCCGTCGACGCCAGCGGGTTCTTCGACCACACTGCGCACGGCATCGCGCAGGACTTCCGCCGCGACACCATCACCATGCTCGAGGACATGGGCATCTCCGTCGAGTTCAGCCACCACGAGGGCGCGCCCGGTCAGCAGGAGATCGACCTGCGCTACGCCGACGCGCTGGCCACGGCCGACAACCTCATGACGTTCCGCGCGGTCGTGCGCGAGGTGGCGCTGTCGCAGGACCTGTACGCGTCGTTCATGCCCAAGCCGTTCACCGAATGGCCGGGGTCGGGCATGCACACGCACGTGTCGCTGTTCGAGGGCGACCGCAATGTCTTCCACGAGCCGGGCGCGGAGTTCCAGCTGTCCAAGGTGGCGCGCTCGTTCATCGCCGGTCTGCTGCGGCACGCGCCGGAGATCACCGCCGTCACCAACCAGTGGGTCAATTCCTACAAGCGGCTGCGCGGTGGCGGCGAGGCACCGGCGTACGTCTGCTGGGGGCACAACAACCGATCCGCGCTGGTGCGGGTGCCGATGTACAAGCCGGACAAGGGCCAGTCGGCCCGGGTGGAGTTCCGGTCGCTGGACTCCGCCTGCAACCCGTATCTCGCGTACGCCGTCATCCTCGCCGCCGGCCTGAAGGGCATCGAGGAAGGCTACGAGCTGCCGCCGGGCGCGGAGGACGACGTCTGGGCGCTCACCGACCGCGAGCGCCGCGCCATGGGCATCGACCCGCTGCCGGCGTCGCTGGACGAGGCCATCGAGGCGATGGAGAACTCCGAGCTGGTGGCCGAGACTCTCGGCGAGCACGTCTTCGAGTTCTTCCTGCGCAACAAGCGTGCGGAGTGGAACGAGTACAGCCTGCAGGTCACCGCGTTCGAGCGGGCCAAGATGCTCCCGGTGATGTGAGCACCCGCCCACCGCTGATCGACGTCGTCGAGCACGAGCCGGGCTGTCCGCTGGACCGCTTCGGCCCGTGGCTCGCCGACGCGGGTGCGCCGGTGCGGGTCGTGCGGCCGTACGCCGGCGACGCCGTCCCGTCCGAGCCGGGCGCCGGGCTGATCGTCCTCGGCGGGCAGATGTCCGCCTACGACGACGGCGCCGCGCCCTGGCTGCCCGCGGTCCGGTCGTTGCTGGCCGCGTCCGTCGAGGCGGGGGCGCCGACGCTCGGCATCTGCCTGGGGGCCCAGCTGCTGGCGGTGGCGCTGGGCGGTGCGGTCGATGTCGGCGCCGCACCGGGCCGCGAGTCCGGCGTCGTCGACGTGGTGTGGCGCGCCGAGGCCGACGACGACCCGCTGGTCCGCGGGCTCCGGGCACCGTTCCCCGGGCCGAGCATGCACGCCGACGCCGTCGCCGTCCTGCCGCCCGGCGCGGTGTGGCTGGCGTCGTCGGCGATGTACCCGCACCAGGCGTTCCGGGTCGGGCCGGCGGCGTGGGGCGTGCAGTTCCACCCGGAGGTGTCGCTTCCGACGTTCACCGGCTGGGCGGAAGCATTGTCCGACGTCCACACCGAGACGGTGACGGCCGAGCTGGCCGCCCGCGACTCCGAGGTCGCCGCTGCCGGGCAGGCCCTGGCGGCCCGGTTCGCCTCGTTGGTCGTGCGTTCCGGGCTTCGCGCCGGGTAGCATCGGCGGCGATGGCGGTGGGGCTCGCCGACACCCGCCGTGGCCTGTTCCGGGCCCGGCCAACAGTCCCTACCTCGGTTTCGTCGACGGTAGGGAGGACTCCGTGTCCAGGCTGAGGCGCCAGGCTCCGGTGCTGGTGGTGATCGCCGCCGGGGGAGCCGCCGGGTCGCTGGCCCGTTACGCGGTCAGTGACTGGCAAGCCGAGCCGCCGGGCTGGCCGTGGGCGACACTGCTGGTCAACGTCACCGGGTGCTTCTTCGTCGGCGTGCTGATGACGGTGCTGGCCCTGCTCAGCGCACCGCACCGGCTGCTGCGTCCCTTCCTGGGCATCGGCGTGCTCGGGGGATACACGACCTTCTCCACGTACGCCGTCGACATCCAGGCCATGCTGGTGGACGGGCGGTACGCCGCCGCGCTGCTGTACTTGGGGCTGACGCCGGTGACGGCGCTGCTGGCGGTGTGGCTCGGTTCGGCCGGCACCCGGGAAGCGCTGTCGCGGTGGAACCGCGGCCCGGAGGGCGCTGGATGACCCTGCTGCTGGTGGCGGTCGGGGCGGCCGTCGGCGCCCCGCTGCGGTATGTCGTCGACCGGCTCGTGCAGGCACGGCTGGGCAGCCGGTTCCCATGGGGGACGCTGCTGGTCAACGTGGCCGGGTCGTTCGTCCTCGGCGTGGTGCTGGGCTCCACCGCCGGCGACGGGGTCCGCTCGCTCGTGGGCATGGGGTTCAGCGGCGCGCTGACCACGTACAGCACGTTCAGCTACGAGACGCTGCGCCTGACCGAGGACGGTGCGTGGCGGCGGGCCGCGGCCAACGTCTGCCTCAGCGTCGGCGCCGGCCTGGCCGCCGCGGCCCTGGGGTGGGTTGTGGCGGCATGATTCTCGCCGCCGCGCCGTGACGCTAACCCTGACCTGGGGCAACAGCCGGCACATCGAGGCGTGCGGCGGACGCCGGGACGGGCAGGTGACGGCGACCGGTAGATTCTGCTCCATGTCGGTGAACCGGACCGAGGGACGCGTCGCAGGGTTGGCCAAGGCCGGGTTCGCCGACACGGTCGCCGCCCAGCGGGAGCTGGACGGGCCACTGCTCGCCACGCTCACGGCCGAGTCCGACCTGGTCGCGGCGCTGGCCGCCACGCCGGATCCGGACCTGGGGTTGCGCGGGCTGAGCCGCCTGCTGGAGGCACTGCCATCAGGGCCGGACCGCGACCGGCTCCTGGCGGAGTTGTCCGCCGACACCCCGCACCGGCGGCGGTTGCTGGCCGTTCTGGCGTTCAGCTCGGCCCTTGCCGACCATCTGTGCCGGCATCCGGGGCATTGGCTCGACCTCGGTGAGCTCGACCCGGCGGCGCGGCCGGATGCGGCCGGCCTGCGCCGCACCATGCTGGCCGCCGTCGGAGCCGATCCTGACGTCGCCGAGCCGGTCGCCACGGGCGGCCACCAGGAGCTGCTCGACGCACTGCGCGCGGCGTACCGCCGGCACGTGATGGCGCTGGCGGCGCTCGACCTCGCCGACGGCGTGGACGTGGCCGCGGTGGCCGCAGAGCTGGCCGACCTGGCCGGCGCCACGCTCGAGGCTGCTCTGGCGATCGCCCGCTCCGAGCTTCCGCCGTCGGCGCCGCCGTGCCGGCTGGCGGTCATCGCCATGGGTAAGGCCGGCGGCCGGGAGCTCAACTACGCCTCCGACGTCGACGTCGTGTTCGTGGGCGAACCGCCCGCCGAGGCCACCGACGACACCGGGTGGCTCACCACGGCGACTTCCCTGGCCACCGCCACCATGCGGGCCTGCTCGGACTACACCACCGAGGGGACCATCTGGCCGGTCGACGCGGCGCTGCGGCCGGAGGGCAAGGCCGGCCCGCTGGTGCGCACCATCGCCAGCCATGTCGCTTATTACCAGGACTGGGCCAAGACCTGGGAGTTCCAGGCGTTGCTCAAGGCGCGGCCGGTGGCCGGCGACTACGAGCTGGGCGCCGCCTACGTCGATGCCCTCATGCCGATGGTGTGGAACGCCGCCGGCCGCGACGGGTTCGTCGACGACGTGCACGCGATGCGCCGGCGGGTCGAGGACCACATCCGGCCGGCCGAGGCGGATCGCCAGCTGAAGCTCGGCCCCGGCGGCCTTCGCGACGTCGAGTTCGCCGTTCAGCTGCTGCAGCTGGTGCACGGCCGCGCCGACGCCGGCCTGCGTGACGCCAACACCCTGGACGCGCTGGCCGCGCTGACCCGGGGCGGCTACGTCGGCCGCGACGACGGCGCCGTGCTCGACGCCGCGTACCGGTTCCTGCGCACCTTCGAGCACCGCATCCAGCTGCGCGGGCTGCGCCGCACCCACGTCGTCCCCGAGTCCGACGAGCAGCTGCGCGTGCTGGCCCGGTCGCTGGCCATGAAGCAGCCGGCGGAGCTCGTGGACGTCTGGCACCAGCAGGCCCGCGAGGTGCGCCGGCTGCACGAGAAGCTGTTCTACCGGCCGCTGCTGTCGGCGGTGGCGCGGCTGCCCGGCGACGAGGTCCGGCTCAGCCCGGAGGCGGCGCTGACCCGCCTCAAAGCGCTGGGCTACGCCGACCCGGCCGGTGCGCTGCGGCACCTCGAGGCGCTCACCACGGGGGTGTCGCGGCGGGCGGCCATCCAGCGCACCCTGCTGCCGGTGTTGCTGGGCTGGTTCGCCGACGCACCCCTGCCTGACACCGGGCTGGCTGGGTTCCGCAAGGTCAGCGACGCGCTGGGCACCTCACCCTGGTACCTGCGGCTGTTGCGCGACGACGGCGCCGCGGCCGAGCGGATGGCACGGGTGCTGGCGTCCGGGCGGTACGCCGTCGAGCTGCTGCTGCGGGCACCGGAAGCGGTGGCCATGCTCGGCGACGACGCGGAGCTGCGGCCACGCTCACGGGAGGCACTCGAGAAGGAGGTCCTGGCCGGGGTGCAGCGGCACGACGACCCGGTCGACGCCATCGGTGTCGTCCGGGCGATGCGCCGGCGCGAGCTGTTCCGGGTCACCGTCGCCGACCTCGCCACCGACGCATCCATCGAAACGGTGGGGGAGGCGTTGACAGCCATCGCCGAAGCGACGCTGTCCGGTGCGCTGGCCGCCGCCGTCCGCGCCGTCGAGGCCGCCCGTGGTGCGCCGCTGCCCACCCGCATCGGCGTGGTCGCGATGGGACGCCTCGGCGGCCGCGAGATGGGCTACGCGTCCGACGCCGACGTGCTCTACGTGCACACCCCCTACCCGGACGAGGACGAGTCGGAAGCCGCCAACGCCGCGCTCGCTGTCGCGAACGAGATGACCCGGCTGCTGTCGCTGCCCTCGCCGGAGCCGAGCCTCACCGTCGACACCGCGCTGCGCCCGGAGGGCCGGCAGGGGCCGCTGGTGCGCACGCTGGCGTCGTACGCGGCGTACTACGAGCGCTGGGGCGAGGTGTGGGAGCGGCAGGCGCTGCTCCGGGCAGCGCCGTGCTGCGGCGATGTGGAGCTGCTACGCCGCTTCGAGGCGCTGATCGACCCGCTGCGCTGGCCCACCGGTGGGCTCACCGACGCGCAGGTCCGTGAGGTGCGGCGAGTCAAAGCACGGGTGGAGTCCGAACGGCTGCCCCGCGGCGCCGACCCGTCCATGCATCTCAAGCTCGGCCCCGGTGGGTTGGCCGACGTCGAGTGGTGCGCACAGCTGCTGCAGTTGCGGCACGCCTCGACGGTGCCGCGGCTGCGCACCACGTCCACGCCGGGAGCGTTGGACGCGGCCACGGCGGCTGGGCTGCTGGCGCCAGAAGACCGGACGATGCTGCTGGAGGCGTGGCGGCATGCCGCGGCCATCCGTAACGCGACCGTGTTGGTGACCGGGCGGCCGTCGGACATGCTGCCCAAGGACCCGACGACACTCGCGGCGGTGTCGCGGGTCCTCGGGTACGCGGCCGGGACCAGCACCGTCTTCGTCGACGACTACCACCGGGCGGCTCGGCAGGCTCGCGCCGTCGTCGAGCGCATCTTCTACGACGACGCCCGCTCCTGACCGCTGGGCGGCGCCGCAACGGCCGGGGCGGGCGTCGCGCGGAGGCTACTCGACGATCGCCTGGATCTCGCCGACCGGCACCGGCGTGGACTGCCAGGGGCCGACGAGCTGTGTCGGCAAGCCGTCCAGCTCGAGCGGAGCGCCGTCGTTCTCGAACCGGACCGAGTAGACCAGCCGGGCCTGCGCCTCGTAGGCGGGTTGGCCTTCGACCTGCTGGGCGCCGTCCACCGACGCCTTCGCGTATGCGTAGATGCACGCATCGGACCGGCTGGTCACCCAGGCGCAGGTGAACGAGCCGCTGCCGTCGCCGGGGTTCACCTCGATGTGGTCCGGCGTGGCGATGGCCACGACTCCGAACGCGGAACTGCCGGTGATCTCGTCGTTGCCGACGCCCTCGGCCCACCACCACGTGTCGAGGTTGACGAACGTGCGCTGCGGCGGGTTGAAGGCCAGCGTGAAGTCGGGCGCGACGAGCAGGCCGTAGGCCGTCATGGCCTGCTCCTCCAGCGGCGGCTCGGCCGGTTGGTCATCGGACCAGTAGTAGAGGTCGTAGGTGCTGCCGTCCGGGTTCAGGCACCGGTAGTAGACGGCGTAGGAGTCCGGCGACGGCTTCGGCACGCCTTCCAGCTCCGGCGGGTCCTGGATGGCGGCCGGGTCGTTGATCCAGCACGGGTTGGCGCCGTCACAGAAGTCGTTGAAGAGATCGACGTACTCGCAGGTCGGCTGGTTGCTGCCGTCGTCGTCTCCACCGCCGCCCTCGTCGCCGCCGGAATCGTCGCCCGGGCAGTGCGTGATGGTGATGATGTTGCCGTTGTCGTCGACGTACGACTCCGTCCAGCCCGGCGGGACAGTGCAGTCGGCGCGAGCCTGCGGCGCGGACTGCGTCTCTGCGGTGTCCTGCGCGGTGTCGTTCACGTCCGGGGCCGGCGCGGCCTGGGCGCTGCTGCCCACCAACAGGGCGAGGACGACCCCGGAGAGAGCCGCCACCAGCCGAGACGTTCGACCGGAGATCAACATGTCAGCTGTGCCTCCGCTACCGGAATGCGGGCGACGATGACCCAGCCGTCGCCGTCACGCTCGAGCCGCACGCCGATCGGGCCGGGCTCGATCTCCAGCGGCGGTTGGGTCTGCTCCTGCACGACGACGCCCCAGGGACGCTGGTCGACGCACGCCTCCGCGGTGGCCTCGTCGCCGTCGACGGTGACCTGGACCTCGCCGATCTCGGGCTCGCCGATGCGCTGCTGCTGTTCGTCGACCATGTTCTGGACACGAGCCAGCTGTTCCTCGACGACGCCGCCGGTGGCGATGCCGTCGAACAGGGCCGGATTCGGATCGGGACCGTTCTCCGACGTGATGACGGCATCCCAGTAGTCGGCGTAGACCTGCTCGACGGCCGCGGCGTCGTCACCGGAGGTGGGCTCAGCGGTCGGTGGGGCCGTGGTCTCCAGACCGGCCGGCTCGTCCGCGTCGCTCGAACAACCGGCGAGAGCCACGGTCAGCGCCGCGGCGACGATCACCCCGACTCTCAACTGCGACAAGCCCCTTGCCTCTCAGTTTCGATGACTTTCATCGTCCCGTGCCCGGGCGCAGCCTACCTCGGGAGCCGAGAGCCACGCCAACGCATCGCCGCGGTCGCGGCGCATCAACGCCGCTGCCTGCTCTGGGCGTCCCATCTCCTGGAGGACCTCGTTGAGTTCTCGCAGGATGGCTCCTCCGTGGGCGCAGCGTCGAGCGAGCTCGTGCGCTGCTCGAGCGCTTCCTGGAGATAGCTCGCTGCTTGGGGCTTCCGAAGAGGCCCCACTCGACGACGACACGGAGAACGTCGCATCGTCCGGCGAGACCGACCGTTCATCGATGCCACTGGTCGCCAGGTGCACGAAAGTGGCCCTTGCCGTGCGCTTCCTCAGGACAAGGGCCACGTGCCGTTTGAGCGAGGATCAGATGTCGAAGTAGAGCTCGAACTCGTGCGGGTGCGGGCGCAGCCGGATCGGGTCGATCTCGTTGGTGCGCTTCCAGTCGATCCAGGTCTCGACCAGGTCGTCGGTGAAGACGCCGCCCTCGAGCAGGTAGTCGTGGTCGGTCTCGAGCGCGTCGAGTGCCTCACCGAGCGACGCCGGCACCGTGCCGATGTTGGCGTGCTCCTCGGGGGGCAGCTCGTACAGGTCCTTGTCGACCGGCTCCGGCGGCTCGATCTTGTTGCGGATGCCGTCGACGCCGGCCATCAGCATCGCCGAGAACGCCAGGTAGGGGTTGCTCGACGGATCGGGCACCCGGAACTCGACGCGCTTGGCCTTCGGCGAGGCGCCGGTGACGGGGATGCGGATCGCAGCGGAACGGTTGCGCTGCGAGTAGACGAGGTTGACCGGTGCCTCGAAGCCGGGCACCAGACGGTGGTAGGAGTTCACCGTCGGGTTGGTCCAGGCCAGCAGCGACGGCGCGTGCTTGATCAGGCCGCCGATGTACCAGCGAGCCATGTCGGACAGGCCGCCGTAACCCAGCTCGTCGTAGAACAGCGGGTCGCCGTTCTTCCACAGCGACTGGTGGCAGTGCATGCCCGAGCCGTTGTCGCCGAACAGCGGCTTCGGCATGAAGGTGGCCGTCTTGCCGGCCTCCCAGGCGACGTTCTTGACGATGTACTTGAACAGCATCAGCCGGTCGCCGGCGTGCTGCAGGGTGTCGAACTTGTAGTTGATCTCGGCCTGGCCGGCGGTGCCGACCTCGTGGTGGGCGCGCTCGATCTCGAGCCCGACACCGGTCAGCGCCTTGACCATGTCGTCGCGCAGGTCGGCGTAGTGGTCGACCGGCGGGACCGGGAAGTATCCGCCCTTGTAGCGCGTCTTGTAGCCGCGGTTGCCGCCCTCCTCGACGCGCCCGGTGTTCCAGGCACCCTCGATGGAGTCGATGTAGTAGTAGCCGGCGTTCTGCTTGGTCTCGAAGCGGACGTCGTCGAACACGTAGAACTCCGCCTCGGGGCCGAAGTACACGGTGTCGGCGATGCCGGAGCTGGCCAGGTACGCCTCGGCCTTCGCGGCGATGTTGCGGGGGTCACGGCTGTAGGGCTCACCGGTGAACGGGTCGACGATCGAGAAGTTCAGCGCGAGGGTCTTGGCCTTGCGGAACGGGTCGACGAATGCCGTCGCCGGGTCGGCGATCAGCTTCATGTCGGACTCGTGGATGGCCTGGAAACCGCGGATCGAGGAGCCGTCGAACATCAGGCCCTCGGCGATCGCGTCCGCGTCGAACGCGCTCACCGGCACGTTGAAGTGCTGCATGACCCCTGGCAGGTCGCAGAACCGGACGTCGACGAACTCGACGCCCTCGTCCTTGACGAACTTGAGTAGCTCGTCCGGGTTGGTGAACATCCGCATCTCCATTCGCACCTGGCGCGGCGCAGTCCGGAATCGTCGACGGTCGGCGTTGACCGCATTGCCCTCGTGACCCGGACGCTAGGGTCTGGCAATTTCCCTACGGTATCTCGTGTGTTTCACCAGTGTTACGTCGGTGCTCAGGCGCCGAGTGTGTGGGCCGGAGCGCGCACGGCCGCCGGCGCGGCTGCCCGGGAGGCCGTCGGCCCGGAAGATCTTCGGCCCGGGACGCCGTCGGCCCGGGCGCAGGCTCTAGGCTCGAGGGGTGAGCTCGAACCAACCGCCGGCCACCGAGGCGACGCTTCCCTCGCAGGGCCCCGGGTCGCCCGCCAGCTGGCCGCGGCGCATCGCGGCACTGCTGCTGGACTGGCTGGCCGGCAATCTGCTGGCGTTCGTCGTCACCGGTGGTGCCGACGTGTGGGACGCCACCAGCGGCCTGGTGTGGATGCCGCTCATCTGCTGGTACGTGCTGGTGGTGGTGTCGACGGCGGTGGCCGGCGGCAGCCTCGGGCAGCTCATGGTGAAACTGCGGGTGGCGCACCTCGGCGGCCGGCGCATCAGCGTGTTCGTCGCCGCGGTGCGCACGCTGATGATCGCCCTGGTGATTCCGCCGCTGGTGTTCACCCATGACGGCCGCGGCCTGCACGATCTGGCGTCGAACACCGCGGTGGTCAACGCCGCCTAGCGCGGCCCCCTCGCCCCGGCCGGAAATGATCACGTCCACCATGGGTCAGTTCGCTTCACCAGGCAAGCATCCCCGGTGCGGCGGGAGTACGCATGGTGGACGTGATCATTTCCGGCCGGGCGGCGGGGTCGGACCGGACGGGCCGGGCGGGTCGGACCGGACGGGCGGGACGGGACCGAGGCGGCTCAGCGGCCAGGTAGCTGGGTGCCCTTGGGCAGCCGCGCGCCCTTGGGCAGCGGGCCCTTCGGGACGCCGATGGGCTGGATGCTCAGCGCTCGCAGCCGCGCCCGCAGCTCGGTGACCTCGGCCGGGCGGATGTTCTTGGGCAGCTTGCCCAGTTTGCGCGTGAGCTGGGGGAGCGGCACCTGGCCCTCCTCGCGGCCCACCGTGATCTCGACCACGGGCATCTCTGGCGCGACCCGGCTGTGCCGCTTCTTCTCCTGCGCCAGCAGGTTGGCGACCCGGTTGGCCGACGTGCCCTCGCCGATGAGCACGATGCCGGGGCGGCCGACCGCACGGTGGACGACGTCCTGGTGACGGTTGGCGCCCACCATCGGGGTGACGTCCCAGCCGCGGCGCAGCGTGCCGAGCGCGGCCGCGGCGGCGCCGGGCTGGCCCTCGATCTGCGAGTACGCGGCCCGCTCGGCCCGGCGCCCGAAGACGATGGCGGCGGCGAGCAGCGCGATGGGCAGGCCGACGACGATCCACAGCCACAGTGGCCCGAGCAGCAGGCCGACCACGACGGCCAGTGCGATGACGCCGAGCAGGATGCCGAGCGTGATCCAGCCGATCCAGCGGTCGGACCTGCGGGCCATGCGGTAGGTCTGCTTGATCTGCGCGATGCGCCCGGACTTCTCGGCAGACTCCTGCTCGTCGTTGCGTGCCATGAGGAGAAGAGTACTTCCTGGTGTGCCGCGGGTTCGACCGGCCGCCTCGGCCGTGGTACGCCCGCGCGTCGCGCCGTTGATCTTGGAGTTGTGCGGGAAACCCGGCCCGGAATGTCCGATGGATGCCCGAAGAACTCCAAGATCAACGAGGCGGGGGCTCGGCTAGACTCGGGACGTGAGCAGCGGTGGCGGAACGTCCCTCGACGCGGCCGCCGGCCGGCTTCCGCGGGAGATGCTGCTCGCTCGTGCGTAGGCCCGCCTCGGTGACGCGGTGGCGCCGCTCAGCAACGCCTCGGGGCGTCCGCTGGTCCGCACCGTCCGGCTCATCCTCGACCCGCTTGTGTTGCGGCCCGCGCAGAACCCCCGGCTCGGGCCTCGTCACCGAGGTGACCGCGAGGCTGCCACCGGAAGGCGCCTGCGTCGGCGCGGAATGGCCGTACCGGGTCTTCGAGGACGGCGCGGAGTCGGCCGCGGCGACGGCGGGTCTGGCCAGCGGGCATGTCGTCGTCCAGAGCACGGCGGGACCGAATGGCGACGACCGGCTCCTCACCGTCGTAGACGTCGAGTCCGGCGAGGTCACCGCGACCGTCGACGCCGCAGGCGGCTTCCACGCCGCGATCACCGCGCCGTCCGGGCAGCTGGTGATCCTGGCCGAGGCGCGGTGGCGCGGCCCGTTCGGCACCTGGGGCGGGCCGTCGCCGACCGACATCGTCGTCATCGTCGGCGCGGACGGCACGGCCCGCGAGCTCATGGTGGCGGAGAAGGACTGGTTCGGGACCTGACGCGGCGCTCAGCCTCCACCGGGTCACGGACCGTCTCGACGCGCCAGGTCGCGGCGTCGTCGTCGGGCAGCAGGATTCGCCACGAGCTGGTGGCCGCGCCGCGGAGGAGGTAGCCGCCGTCCGCCTCCGGGCCGAACAGCTCCGTGGCCGGCAGCACCCGGCGAGAGGATCCGTAGCGATCCCACCGCCTTGATGGCGGCGGGGTCGTGCCGTACCCCGTCCAGCCAGTCGCCGAAGGCCGAATGCAGGCGGACCGCCTGGGCGTCGGTGACCCGGACGTCGATGGCGATCTCGGCTGGGGCGGTTCCTTCGTCAGCCTCCAACCGCAGCCGAGACGGGAACGTTTCGACCAGGACACCGTCGCGGCGCACCTCGTCGTACAGCTCGCGCAGGTATCGCGGATGGTCGTGCCGGCGGCGGAGGTAGTGCACAGGCGCCCAGACCAGCAGCACGGCGCCTACTGCGAGCAGCAGGGACCACGGCGGCCACATCGACAGCAGCTCGAACACCGTCGCCACCGGCTCATCGACGTGCTCGCGATCGATCGGCGTCCGCGCCGTCTGATACGGCCGGAGGTACAGGCCCACGCCGATCGACCACGCCGCGAACAGCAGCAACATCAGCGGCCAGGCCAGGTACGCGCCGCGCTGCGGCACCAGCCGGGCGAACGTCTCGAAGTCGCTCAGGTCGGGTGCCTGCCGGCGCCGCGGCGGCCGGGTGGTCGACGCCGCGGCGCGCCACCCCGTTGATCTTGGAGTTCTGGAGGAATCCATCGGACATTTCGGGCCGCGATTCCGCGGTTACTCCAAGATCAACGGGGAAGTGGCCCTAGCTCTGGGGTCAGCGGGTGGTGCGGGCCTCCATGGCCTGGCGGTACAGCCGACCGGCGCGGTACGACGAGCGCACCAGCGGCCCGGACATGACGCCGACGAACCCGATCTCCTCGGCCTCGGCCTGGAGTTCGACGAACTCCTCGGGCTTGACCCACCGCTCGATCGGGTGGTGGCGCACCGACGGGCGCAGGTACTGCGTGATGGTGATCAGGTCGCAGCCGGCCTCGTGCAGATCGGTGAGGGCCTGCGAGATCTCGTCGCGGGTCTCGCCCATGCCGAGGATCAGGTTCGACTTGGTGATCATGCCGGCGGCTCGTGCCATGGTGAGCACGTCGAGCGAACGCTCGTACCGGAACGCCGGCCGGATGCGCTTGAAGATGCGCGGCACGGTCTCCACGTTGTGCGCGAACACCTGCGGCTGGGCGTCGAACACCTGCTGCAGGAGGTCGGCCTTGCCGGAAAAGTCCGGCGTCAGGATCTCGACCCCGGTGGTGGGGTTGATGCGGCGGATCTCGCGGACGGTCTCGGCGTACAGCCAGGCGCCCTCGTCGGGGAGGTCGTCGCGGGTGACGCCGGTGACGGTGGCGTAGCGCAGGCCCATCGCCTGGACGGACTCGGCGACCCGGCGCGGCTCGTCGCGGTCGAGGTCGTCGGGCTTGCCGGTGTCGATGAGGCAGAAGTCGCAGCGCCGGGTGCAGTGGTCGCCGCCGATGAGGAACGTCGCCTCGCGGTCTTCCCAGCACTCGAAGATGTTGGGGCAGCCCGCCTCCTGGCAGACCGTGTGCAGGCCCTCGCGTTTGACCAGTGACTGCAGCTCCCGGTACTCGGGCCCCATGGTGGCCTTCGTCTTGATCCAGGACGGCTTCTTCTCGATGGGCGTCTCGGCGTTGCGTACCTCGAGGCGCAGCAGCCGACGTCCCTCCGGTGCGACAGTCACCCTGCCACCCTACGCGTGCGGAGGCGGCGCGAGCACGTCGTCGAGGTGACGTTCGACATACGGCAGCACCTCGGCGACGGTGACCTGTCGGCCGGTCTCCTGCGACAGCGTGGTGGTGGCCGCGTCGGAGATGCCGCACGGGACGATGCGGTCGAACCAGCCGAGGTCGTTGTCGCAGTTGAGCGAGAACCCGTGCATGGTGACGCCCTTGGCGACCCGCAGGCCGACGGCGCCGATCTTGCGGTCGGGGCTGCCGTCGCCGGGTTGGATCCACACCCCGCTGCGCCCGTCGCGGTCGACGCGGACGCCGTCGACGCCGAACTCGCGGCACACGTCGATCATGACCTGCTCGACCCGGCGGACGTAGGCGACGACGTCGTACGGCTCCGGCAGCGCGATGATCGGGTACCCCACGATCTGGCCCGGCCCGTGCCAGGTGATCTTGCCGCCACGGTCGACGTCGATGACCGGTGCGCCGGCGTCGAGCAGCGGCCGATCCTCCGGCGCGGTGCGCTTGCCGGCGGTGTACACGGCCGCGTGCTGCAGCAGCATGACGGTGTCGGGTTCGTCGCCCGCCACCCGAGCGGCGTGCAGGCGCCGTTGCTCGGCCCAGGCCTCTTCGTACGGCACCAGGTCTTCGTACCGGACCAGGCGCAGACCGCCGGGTGTCCGGGTGAACTGCCGATGACTCGTCTCCACGCCGATCACGCACACCAGCCTACGCCCGCCGCACGGCCCGCGCCGGAGCCGGCCTCGGCCTCAGAGCCGCTCGGCGCTCAGCGCGGTCTCCACGGCGTGCCCGCCGGCGGCCTCGACCCGGTACGCGTACGCGCCGTCGGTCTCGGCGTAGGCGCCCAGCAGGTCGGTGCCCTGGTAGAGCAGCCCGACGCCGTTGTCGGTGGCGTACGACGTGGGCAGCGTGCCGGCGGCGACGAGTTCGTGCAGCATGGGCCGCCGCTCGGCCTCGGAGTCGTAGTGCACGCCGTTGCCGTACGGCAGCAGCCCGAGGCCGTCGGTGACCGGGCGCAGCCGGGGCCCGAACGAGTCGGTGGTGCCGCCGGCGTGCCAGCAGATCGAGCCGGCCGACACCCCGGCGAGCACGACGCCGGCGTCCCACGCCTCGCGCATCACCTCGTCGAGGCCGTGGAGGCGCCACATCGCCAGCAGCCCGGCAACGGAGCCTCCGCCCACCCACACCACGTCCTGCTCCAGCACGTGCTTGCGCAGGTCGTCGACGTTCGGCATCGGGAACAGCGAGAGATGCGACACGTCCACCGACCAGCCGGCGAACGCCGCGTAGATCATCTGGACGTAGCCGACGGCGTCGCCGGACGCCGTCGGGACGAAGCACAGCTTCGGCCGCTCCGCGCCGGTCAACCGCAGCGCGAGCCGGGCCAGTCCGGCCGGGACGCTGTTGCCGCGGGCGTCGCGGGTGAAGCCGCCGCTGGTGGCGAGGATCGTCGGCGGACGGGTCATCGGGTCTCCTTCTCGTCGCTGGCCTGACGGGTACGGCGCCGGCGCACCACGGCGACCACGGCGGCGGCCGCGACCACCACCGCGGCCAGCGTCATGGCCGTGGCCCACGGTGAGCCGGACGTGAGCCGCAGCGCGCCCCAGACGACCCCCAGGCCTCCGACCGTCCAGATCACCGCCCACAGTGCGGACCCGACCAGCATGGCGACGAGATAGCGCCCGAACGGCATCCGGGTGCCACCGGCCACGGCGTTGACGGCGGTCTGGACGCCGACGGTCAGGAACGACAACGTGACCGCCACCGGTCCGTACCGGCCTACGACGTTCTCGGCCCGGGCCAGCCGGTCGTGGCCGATCCGCTCGCCCCAGCGCGAGCGGGCGATGCCGGTGCCGGCCGCGCGGCCTATCCAGTACGTGGCCTGGGCTCGCACGACGACGATGCCGAACATCACGGCGATGCCGATCCACAGCGGCAGACCGAACGGGCTCTGCGGGGCGGCAAGCGGCGTGACCCCGTCCATGGGCGGCATCGTAGCCACCTCGTATGGCGGCCGATGAGGCATCCTGGCCCGAGGTTTGAAACGATGGCCCGATGCAGGGTCACGAGGCTCCCGCGGGATTCACCGTCACCCGCCGGCTGGGCTCCGACGCGTCGGACATGGTTCTCGCCCGCGAGGACGCGACGGGCCGGCAGGTGACCCTTCGCCTCATCGGTCAGATCGGCGCGCAGGTGCGCGACCGGCTGCGGATGGCGGCTCACGCGCTGCGCTCCGTCGACCACCCGCACGTGATCCCGTTCCACGACGTCGTCGACGGCCCGGCCGGCGCGGTGGTGGTGCTCGGCGCTGCCGAGGGCGGCAGCCTCGCCGGCATCATCGGCGCCCGCGGTGTGCTGCCGGCGGGCGAGGTCGTGACGGCGTGTGCGCCCGTGGCCGACGGCCTCACCGAGCTGCACCGCCGCGGCCTGATCCACGGCGACCTCACGCTCGACGACATCGTCTTCAGCCTCGACGGACGGCCCATGGTCGCCGGGGTGGGCCTGGTCCAGGCCGGCGTGCCGCTGCGCGGCGGTCAGTACGCCCGGCCGGTCCCGCCGGAGGTCCAGGCCGGCCAGCCGCCCGGCCCGCCCGCCGACGTCCACGGCCTGGTCACCGCGGCCGTCGTAGCCCTGACTGGCTATCTGCCGGCCGCCGGGCTGTCGCTGCCCGGTGTCGCGCCCGCCGCCCAGGCGCTGCTGGCCAGCGCGCTCGAGCCGCAGCCGCACCGGCGTCCCACGGCGTCGGCCGTCGGCAATGCGTTCTTCGCCATCTCCGACCCCGCGCCGGTCGAGCTGGTGCTCGAGGAGGGGCACGCCACGACGGGGTCGCTGCGGCCGGTCGTCGACGCCCCGGCCGAGGACGACGACATCGCGGCGTTCATGCGCCGTTCCACCTCCACCGGCCGCCGGGCCCGCCGGCGCGCTGCCGAGCCAGAGGGCCCCGGCGCGGCCGGTGCCGGGGGAGCGGCGGGCGCGGCTGGTGCCGGGGGAGCGGCCGGCGCGGCTGGAGCCGCGGGGGCGGCCGGCGGGGGCGGTGCTTCGGACGAAGGCGTGAGTCCCACCGCGCCGACCCGCCCGATCCGTACCCCACGACGGGGCCGCCGGGCCCGTCCCGACGACCAGACCCCGCCCGGCGTGGCCGCCGAGCCGACGTCGTCCGCCGAATCGACACCGCTTGCCGGGCCTGATCCGGCCGCGACGCCGGAGCCCGGCGCGGGCTCGCCGGCGGACCAACCGGCCGAGCGCCGTCGTGGCCGCCGCCAGGGCGGAGCAGGCGCGGCTGGTGCGGGTGCGGCTGCGGCGGGTGCGCCCGGACCGGGCGATGGCGGCGGCAGCGGTTCCGGTGCCCCCGCACCGTCCGCGCGCGAACCCCGTCGTGGCCGCCGCGACACCGCGGATGAGCCCGAACCTGCCGAGGGCGGCCGCAACCGGCGCGTCGACGGCATCTGGATCGCCAGCGCCCTGGTGGTGTTGTTGCTGGTCGCCGGGGCCGTGCTGGTGGGCATGCGCGTCTTCGGCGAGGACAGCCCGACCGAAGGCCCCGGCACCGGCTCGACCCCGACGGACACCGAAGCCTCGACGGACCTGTGCGGAGGCCCGCAGCCGGCGCCCACGGCGGCGCCGCCCGCGGTGACCGACTGGACCCAGGAAGTACAGCGGCTCTATTCGCTGCGTGCCCAGGCGTTCGAAGACGGCGAAGCCGAGCTGTTGTGCCAGGTGCATGCGCCCACCAATCCGGTCCTCGCCGAGGACGCCGAGCTGCTGCAGGAGTACGCCGACGCCGGCGTCCACACCGAGGGCCTGGCGTTCGAGGTGGTCAACGCCGAGCTCGTGAGCCAGGACGGCGGCCGGGCGACCGTCCTCATCACCCAGCGCATCCCCGACTACCGGCTGGTCGACGACGACGGCGACGTGGAGCAGGAGATCGACGGCACCGGGGACGAGACGTGGGAGGCCGAGCTGGTCGCGGTGGCCAACGAGGACGGCACGGCATCCTGGCGCTTCGGCTGACCGCCCCCACAAATGATCACGTTCGGCATGGGTGCACCCGCTTCACCATGGATGCTTGCCTGGTGACGCGGTAGCACGCCTAGGGGGCGTAACCCGCAAACCGTCAGGCGCGGACCGCGGCGGCGATGATCGACCGGGCGTCCGGATGCTCGAACGTGAAGCCGGCTTCGGTGAGCCGGGTGGGCACGACGTGCAGGCTGCCCAACAGCTCGCCGGCGGACTCGCCGAGCGCGATGCGCAGCGCGAACCCCGGCACAGGAAGCAGCCGGGGCCGGTGGAGCTCAGCGGCCAGCAGCCGGCTGAACTCGCCGTTGGAAACCGGTTCGGGCGCGGTGACGTTGTAGGCGCCGACGCAGCCGTGCTCCTCGATCATGAATCGCAGTGCGCGGACGGTGTCGTGCAGCGAGACCGGGCTCCAGGACTGCTCGCCGTCGCCGAACGCGCCGCCCAGACCCAACCGGAACAGCGGCAGCATCGGACCCAGCGCGCCACCGCCCGGTCCGACGACGAGGCCGAAGCGCGGGTGGCACACGGCGATGTCGGCCGCACGGGCCGGTGACGCGGCCTGTTCCCAGTCCTGGCAGAGCCGGGCCAGGAACCCGTCGCCGGCCGCGTCGTCCTCGTTCAGGACGTCGTGGCCGCGGTCCGGGCCGTAGTAGCCCATGGCCGACGCGGACACGAACACCCGCGGGCGGGTGGCCAACGTCGTCAGGGCGGCGGCCAGCACCGCCGTGGAGCGCACCCTGCTGTGGTGGAGCTGCTGCTTGTAGCGGCGGGTCCAGCGGTGGCCGCCGACGTTGGCGCCGCCCAGGTGCACGACGGCCTCGACGTCGGCCAGCTGCGCCAGCGGCACCGCGCCCTGTTCCGGGTCCCAGTGGGCCTCGTCCGGCGCGCCGGCCGCGCGGCGCACCAGCCGGACGACGTCGTGCCCGTCGGCGGTCAGCGACGCGCACAGCGCGCTGCCGATGAATCCGCTGGAGCCGGCGACGGCGACCCGCATGTCAGGCCGCCATCGCCGTGGTCGTCCCGACCGGCACGCCCTTACAGGCCGAGGTCGGCTTCGAACCGGCCGCCTTCGAGCCGCTTCTTGACCGTGGTCAGGAAGCGGGCGGCGTCGGCACCGTCGACGAGGCGGTGGTCGTAGCTGAGCGCGAAGTAGACCATGTGCCGCACCGCGATGGTCTCACCGAGGTTGGGGTCGTCGATGACCATCGGCCGCTTGACGACGGCCCCGGTGCCCAGGATGGCGACCTGCGGCTGGAAGAAGATCGGCGTGTCGAACAGGGCGCCCCGGCTGCCGGTGTTGGTCAGCGTGAACGTGCCGCCGGTGATCTCGTCGGGCGTCAGCTTGCCGGTGCGCGCCTTCTCGGCCACCTCGGCGATCTTGCGGGCCAGCCCGGCGATGTTGAGGTCACCGGCGTCCTTGACCACCGGCACGAGCAGGCCCTGCTCGGTGTCGACGGCGATGACGAGGTTCTCGCGGTCGTGGTAAGTGACCTCGCCCTTCTCGACGTCGATGGACGCGTTGATCTTCGGGTGCTGCTTGAGGGCCTCGACGGCCGCCTTGGCGAAGAACGGCAGGAAGGACAGCTTGACGCCCTCACGCTGCGCGAAGTCGGCCTTCACCCGGTCGCGCAGCCGCGCCAGCGTGGTGATGTCGATCTCGACGACGGACGTCAGCTGCGCGGTCTCCTGCAGCGACTCGTGGACCCGCTTGGCGATGACCTTGCGCATTCGGCTGAGCTTCTCGGTGGTTCCGCGCAGCGGCGACGGCTCGACGGCCTCCGGTGCTGCCCCCGCGGTCGGCGCCGGAGCGGCCGGAGCAGCGGCGGGTGCCGGCTGAGCGGCTGCGGCCTTCGCCGCCTCGGCCGCGGCCAGCACGTCCTGCTTGCGGACTCGCCCGCCGATGCCGGTGCCGTTGACACTGGACAGGTCGACGCCGTGCTCGGCGGCGAGCTTACGGACCAGCGGGGTGACGTACGGGGCGCCGTTACCCGACGGCTCCCGGGCCGGCTGCACCGCCGGCGCGGGGGTGGCCGATGCCTGTGCCTGCTGTGCTTCTTCCGCCGGCGCGTCTGCCTGCGGACCGGGCGTCTGCGCCGCGGGGGCGACCGCCTCCGTGGTGGCCTGCTCCTGAGCCGGCGCGGCCTGCTCCTGCTCCTGCTCGGGCGCGGCCTGCTCCTGCTCAGGTGCGGCCTGCTCCTGAGCGGGCTCCTGCGACGGCGCGGCGGCCTGGGATCCGTCGCCCGCATCGGTGCCGATGAGCGCCAGTTCGGCGCCGACCTCGACGGTCTCGTCCTCGGCGACCTTGATCTCGAGCAGGGTGCCGGCGATCGGCGAGGGGATCTCGGTGTCGACCTTGTCCGTGGAGATCTCCAGCAGTGGCTCGTCGACGGCCACCTGGTCGCCGGGCTGCTTGAGCCAGCGGGTGACCGTGCCCTCGGTGACGCTCTCGCCCAGGGCCGGCAGCGTCACCGGCGTGCTCTCGCCGCCGCCGTTGCCGCTGTCGGTGGATGCCGCCGGCGCCTCCTGCTGCTCCTGGGCGGGCTCCTCCTGCTGGGCGGGCTCCTGCTGGGCGGGCTCATCCTGCGCCGGTTCCTGCTCGGCGGGCGCTGCCTCGGCCTCCGGCTGTGCCTCCTGCTGCTCCGCGGCCGCCTCGCTCTCGCCGGCGCCGTCACCGGCGGATTCGCCGGCCTCGCCGATGAGCGCCAGTTCGGCGCCGACCTCGACGGTCTCGTCCTCGGCGACCTTGATCTCGAGCAGGGTGCCGGCGATCGGCGAGGGGATCTCGGTGTCGACCTTGTCCGTGGAGATCTCCAGCAGTGGCTCGTCGACGGCCACCTGGTCGCCGGGCTGCTTGAGCCAGCGGGTCACTGTGCCCTCGGTGACGCTCTCGCCGAGTGCGGGCAAGGTGACGGAGGTTGCCATCGTCAGTCCTCTCGATTTCTCACGGACATCAGCCTTGGGGAGCCGAACGCAAGCTTAAGCCTCGCGTGGTCAGCCGTGGACGTGCAACGGCTTCCCGGCCAATGCGAGGTGGGCTTCGCCCAGTGCCTCGCTCTGGGTGGGGTGCGGGTGGATCAGTTGGGCGACCTCGTGGGGGAGTGCCTCCCAGTTGTAGATGAGCTGCGCCTCGGCGATCAACTCGCCGACCCGGGCACCGACCATGTGGATGCCGATCACCGGGCCGTCCTTCTCACGCACGAGCTTCGCGAAGCCCTGCGTCTTCAGGATCTGGCTCTTGCCGTTGCCGGCGAGGTTGTACTCGAGCGTCTCGACCTTGTCGTCGCCGAGGCGCTCCTTGGCCTGTGCCTCGGTGAGTCCGACGGAGGCGACCTCGGGGTCGCAGTACGTGACCTTGGGGATGCCGAGGTCGTCGACCGGGACGGGGTTGAGTCCGGCGATGTCCTCGGCCACGAAGATGCCGTGCGCGAAGCCGCGGTGGGCGAGCTGCAGGCCGGGCACGATGTCGCCGACGGCGTAGACGCCCGGCACGCCGGTGCGCAGCCGCTCGTCGGTGGTGACGAAGCCGCGGTCGAGGGTTATGCCGGCTTCCTCGTAGCCCAGCCCCTCGGTGACGGGGCCGCGTCCGACCGCGACCAGCAGGACTTCCGCGTCGATGGTCTCGCCGTTCTCCAGCGACACGGTGACGCCGCCGTCGCGCTGCTCGACGCCGGCGAACCGCACGCCGGTCTTGAAGCCGATGCCACGCTTGCGGAACGTCCGCTCGACGACCTTGGACGCGGCCTCGTCCTCGGCCGGGACCAACCGGGGAAGCGCCTCGACGATGGTGACCTCGGCGCCGAAGGAGCGCCACACGCTGGCGAACTCGACGCCGATGACGCCGCCGCCCAGCACCACCGCCGACGCCGGCACGCGGTCCAGCGTCAAGGCCTCGTAACTGCTGATGACGCGGGTGCCGTCGATGTCGAGACCGGGCAGCGAGCGCGAGCGGGACCCCGTCGCCAGGATGACGTTGCGGCCCTCGTAGCGGGTGCCGCCGACCTCGACGGCGTTGGGCGCGACGAGCCGGCCCTCGCCTTCGATGAAGGTGACCTTGTTGGCCTTGACCAGGCCCTGCAGCCCCTTGTAGAGGCGCGACACGATGCCGTCCTTGTACGCATTCACGCCGGCCATGTCGATGCTCTCGAAGGAGGTCTTGACGCCGAACTGCTCGCTCTCGCGGGAGTTGTCGGCCACCTCCGCGGCGTGCAGCAGGGCCTTGGTGGGGATGCAGCCGTAGTGCAGGCAGGTGCCGCCGACCTTGTCCTTCTCGATCAGCCCGACGGACAGTCCGAGCTCGCTGGCCCGGAACGCGGCAGCGTATCCACCGCTGCCGCCGCCGAGGATGAGGACGTCGAAACCGGCGTTGTCGGCCACGGTGGTGCTCCTCGAGGTCGTCGTTGTCGTCGAGACTCGTCTCGGACGCTGGCGGCGCCCGGCCGGGATCGGTCCGGCGCGGGCCCCGTAGGCGTCAACCTCATCCTTCCATCCGGTGTTCCGACACCTTCAACCGGATCGGCTCGTTGCACGTGACGAGATACTGTCGCGGTACCGTCTCGGTCCGATCGCGGCCGAGAAGACACACGGAGGTAGTCGAATGGCGTTGTTCCGGCGAAAGCGCAAGAGCGCCGAGGGCAGCCTGGATCGTGCCGCCGACAACGCCGACGTCAAGCACCTCGAGGAGTTCGCCCGGGCGCGCCGCGGCGTCGAGGCGTTCGTGGAGCCGCCCACCACCATGACGGCCACCACGGTGGTCTTCGTCGCTCACGACGGCGAGTGGACCAGGCGCCGGGTCCAGGACGCAGCGGCCGCGCACGCGCTGGCCCGCAAACTGGCCATCCCGGCCTACGACGCTCAGGTTGTCGGCTATCCGCAGCGGATGCGTGACTGGAACCGCAAGAACGGCGGCCGCGGCGTCTGACGGTCTGACCGCTGGGGTCTCGGCCGCAGGTCAGGGTGACGTTCTCGGGCCTTTGCAATGGGCACCAATACGCACCACGCAGGCCCGGAATCCTCGACGGCCCCTGCGACCTCGCTGCCACCGCGTTCCTGCAGCGGCCTCACACCGTTCTCCGGCGTCTGCCATTCCACCCGCCCCGGTGCCTGCCACACCCTGCGACGTCGCGCCACAGAGTGGGCAGCCGCGTCATCCGACATGGAGGCGCACAGGTGGTGCGTATTGGTGCCCATTGCAAAGCGCCCGACGCAAGGCCCTGACCTGTGCCGTTGCTCGCAGCGCAGGGTTCGCCGGCTGAGCGAGCTCAGAGGTCTCCGTCGGCGACGTCCTCGACCAGCCGCACCAGCGTGCGCACGGCCGCCCCGGTGCCGCCCTTGGGGGTGTAGCCGAAGGCGGAGTCGCTCAGGGCCGGGCCGGCGATGTCGAGGTGCGCCCAGCTGATGTCGTCGGCGACGAACTCCTTGAGGAACAGGCCCGCCTGCAGCGCGCCACCCCAGCGGTCGCCGATGTTCGCGAGGTCGGCGATCGGGGAGTCGAGCTTGTCGCGCAGGTCGGCGGGGAGCGGCAGCGGCCACATCTGCTCGCCGGCGCGCTCGGCGGCATCGTGGATGCGGTCGAGCAGCTCGTCGTCGTTGGCCATGATGCCGGAGACCCGCTTGCCCAGGGCGACGACCGCGGCGCCGGTCAGTGTGGCGACGTCGATGATGAGGTCGGGCTCGTCCTCGGCGGCGCGCACGAGGCCGTCGGCCAGCACGAGCCGGCCCTCGGCATCGGTGTTGAGCACCTCGACGGTCTTGCCGCCGTAGATGGTGATGACGTCGGACGGCCGCTGCGCGCTGCCCGACGGCATGTTCTCGGCCATGGCCGCGTAGGCGGTGACGGCGACCTTGGTGCCGAGCGACGCGATGGCGTGGACCGCGGCGATGACGGCGGCGGCGCCGCTCATGTCGCTCTTCATGTCCGCCATGCTGTCCGACGGCTTGAGCGACAGGCCGCCGGAGTCGAACGTGATGCCCTTGCCGACGAACGCCACGTGCCGCTTCGCGCGGGACGGACGGTAGGCGACGCGCACCAGCCGCGGCGGGTTGGCTGAGCCCTGGCCGACCCCGATGAGCCCGCCGTAGCCGCGCCGGGCCAGGAGCTTCTCGTCCAGCACCTCGACGTCGAGCTTGGCGCTCTTGGCGAGCTTGCTGGCGGCGTCGGCGAACGCCTCCGGGGTGAGATCGCGCGGCGGGACGTTGACCCAGTCGCGGGCGCGGTTGACGGCGGCGGCCAGGGTCTCGGCGCGGGCGACGGCGTCCTTGACGCCCTTGGCCTTCACCCCCGGTCCCACCAGCGTGACGGACGCCAGCGGCTCGGTGCCGCCATCGCTCTTGTAGCGGTCGAAGCTGTAGGCGCCCAGCAACAAGCCTTCGACGACGGCGGCGGCGTCGGCCTCGTCCTGGACCGGCAGCGCGATGGCGGCGGACTGCTTGCCGGCCAGCGCGCGGGCGGCCGCGCCGGCAGCCCGCCGCAGCGTCTCGAGGCGGGCCGGCCCGGACGCGTCCAGCGGGCCGGTGCCGACGGCCACCACGAGCGGGGCCTTCACCGAGCCCAGCGCGGGGAGCTTCGTGACCTCGTCGGCCCGGCCGGTGGCACCCAGCTGGCCGAGTACCTCCGGCAACGACCCCTTGAACGCCTTGCTGACCGATTCGCTGCCGGGCAGCGGGGTCACCGCGTCGTCGCCGGGGGCCACCCCGACGACGACCGCGTCGACCTTGAGCCCGGTTGCGGCGGCGGAGGACAGGGCAATGCTGGTCACGGTTCTCCTGACGTCGTACCGTTCAGTCGATTCCGCCCGATGCTACCGCTGGGTCGGCCGTCGTCAGGTGCCCATCCGGCCGTCCCGCGGCGCGAACGTGGTCAGCGCGTCGGTGTCGGAGTAGGCGGAGCGGGCGTACATGTCGGCCCAGGCGGCCGCGCCCGGGAAGACGCTGGCGGCCACGACCGCGTCGGCCAGCGCATCCAGGTCCACCGTGGTCGACCGCAGCGTGACCACGCCGTCGCGCAGCAACGCCCAGTGTGGCCCGGGCCGGCCGTACGGCATGCCGACGCTGCCCGGGTTGACCACGAGCCGCCGGTCGACCAGCCGCTGGAACGGCATATGGGTGTGGCCGCAGACGATCGTCCGGACGTCGTCGGGCACGCCGGCCAGGACGTCGGCCCAGCGGGCCAGTGAGCTGTCGACGAGGACCACCTCGTCGTCGTCGCGGGGACTGCCGTGGCAGAACAGCACCGGCCCGAAGCCGTCGACGTCGAGGGTCACCGGATGCGGCAGGCCGTCGAGGAGCTCCACCTGGTCCGGGCGCAACTGCCGGCCGGCCCAGTCGGCCACGTCGATGCCGGACGTGCCGCCGCGGGCGACCGTCACCAGCTCGCGATCGGCGTTGCCGCGCACCCACACGACCCGTTCACCCAGGGACGTGAGCAGGTCCAGCGTCTCGACCGGCAGCGGCCCGGCGGCGATGTCGCCGGTGAGCACGATGCGCTCGGCGGCGACGACGTCGGGCTCGGCGAGGACCGCCTCGAGCGCCGGCAGCGCGCCATGGACGTCGGACAGGACGGCGACGGACGCGACCATGCGGCCACTCTCCCATGATCACGAAGTGGGCCCGTAGGGTGAGGCCGTGACTGCCGAAGACCTCGCCAGAACGTCCCTGTACGAGCGCCACGTCGCGTTGGGCGCCAAGTTCGCCGGGTTCGGTGGCTGGTCGATGCCGCTGCAGTACTCCGGCGTCGTCGACGAGCACACAGCCGTGCGCGAGCGGGTTGGCCTGTTCGACGTCAGCCACCTCGGCAAGGCGTCGGTCACCGGGCCGGGGGCGCGGGCCTTTGTCGACGCGTGCCTCACCAACGCACTGGAGAAGATCGGCCCGGGCCAGGCGCAGTACACGCTGTGCTGCGACGAGTCCGGGGGAGTGGTCGACGACCTCATCGTCTACCTGAACGCCGACGACGACCTGCTCCTGGTGCCCAACGCCGCCAACAACGCCGAGGTGGTCCGGCTGCTGGCCGCGGCCGCACCAGGGGACGTCGAGGTCCGGGACCGGCACCGCGACTTCGCCGTGCTGGCGGTGCAGGGTCCGCGCAGCGACGAGGTGCTCACCGCGCTGGACCTCCCCGTCGGTCACCCGTACATGTCGTTCGTGGAGGCGGTGCATGACGCCGTCGCGCTGATCGTCTGTCGCACCGGCTACACCGGCGAGCGCGGCTACGAGCTGCTGGTGCCGTGGGACGAAGCCGGGTCGGTGTGGGACGCCCTGCTGGCCGGGGGTGCACAGCTCGGCATCGTGCCGTGCGGGCTGGGTGCGCGCGACACCTTGCGCACCGAGATGGGCTACCCGCTGCATGGTCAGGACCTGTCCATGGACATCTCGCCGGTGCAGGCGCGGGCCGGCTGGGCGGTCGGGTGGTCGAAGCCGGCGTTCTGGGGCCGCGACGCGCTGCTCGCCGAGAAGGAGGCCGGGCCGGCACGGCGGCTGCAGGGCATCAGATCACTCGGGCGGGGCATCCCGCGGCCCGGCATGATGGTGACGGTGGACGGCGAACCGGCCGGCCAGGTGACGTCGGGGACGTTCTCGCCGACGTTGCGGCAGGGCATCGGGCTGGCGCTGCTGCCGCCGGACACCGCCGTGGGCAGCCAGGTCCAGGTGGACGTACGCGGCCGGGCCGAGACGTTCGAGGTGGTGCGTCCGCCGTTCGTGCAATCGAGCACGAAGGAGCGTTGACGCCGTCCGGCGGGCGTCAGTCGTCGGAGGCGACGTCGAGCACCCGGGGCGCGGACCGCAGCGACGACAACCACGCCACCAGCGCCGCGACGACGAGCGAGAGCTGGCAGATCAGGATGGTGGTGTCGGTGTCGAACCGGCTGGCGAGCATGCCGGCCAGCACGGCGCCCAGGGGGTAGCCGACGCCGAACGTCGCCATGCGGCCGGCGGTCATGACGCGGCTCATCAGCGGTTCGGGAGTCACCTGCTGGCGCAGGGTCACCGAGATGGTCGCGATCAGGATGTACATCATCGACCAGGCCGCGAGCGCGAGGATGCCGGGCAGCCAGCTCTGCGCCAGGGAGATGGCCAGCCCGGCGCCGCCCGCCGCCGGCAGCACCAGCAGCGCGGCCCGGACCCCGCCGAAGCGCCGCACGAGGCGCGGCACGAGCACGCTGCCGGCGACCGCGCCGACGCCCCACGCGCCGTACAGCACGCCGAGCCGCCAGTCGCCCTCGCGCACACCGAGGGTGCGGTCGGCCCACACGACGAGCACCGCCATCAGGGACCCGGCGCTGAACGCGACCAGGGCGCCGATGACGATCATGACCCGGACGATGCGGTGCCGCAGGATGAAGCGGGTGCCCTGCGCCACCGCGGCCAGGCCGAGCGACGACTCGCGGTCGCGCGCGCCGCTCAGCGGCCGGGTGATGCTGCGGATGAGCATCGCCGACGCTACGAACGTCAGCACGTCGATGGCGATGACGGACGCCGGCGAGATGACCACGATCAACGCGCCGACCAGCATGGGCACCACTGTCTCGGCCACCGTGCTGGCGCCGAAGACCAGCGCGTTCGCGGACGGCAGCCGGTCGCGGGAGACGAGGCTGGGCAGCGCGCCCTGGTTGGCCGCGTCGAAGAAGACGTAGATGATGCGTGCCGCGAACGCGGCGGCCAGCACGTGTCCGGCGGTCAAGGCGTCCAGCCAGGAGGCGACGGGGACGGTGGCGAGGGCGAGCGCCGCCAGCACGTCGGCCCCCACCATGACCCGGCGCCGGTCGACGTGGTCGGCCAGCGCACCGGCCCACAGGCCGAACAACAGGTAGGGGATCGCCTCAGCGACAATGACCAGCGACGTCCAGGTGGCCGAGCCGGTGATGCCGTAGATGAGGACCGGCATGGCGATGAACGTCACCGCCGAGCCGGTCAGTGAGACGATGCGCGCTGCCAGGTACCGGAAGATGTCCGGATCACTCAGCAGACGCTGGCGCCGTGCGGGCGCTGAACTACCCACGTCGATGAACTCCCGCCCCCCGCGAACTGAACTTTACGCGGAAGGCAACAGCATGACGGGTGTCTTGTCAAGGAGCCGTGACCATGATCAGAGCCGCCGGTCGCGCCGCCCGGAATGGCCCGAATGTGGCCGGATCATCGCGGGCGCGCCGTTGCCGTCCCCTGCGCGGCAACGACGCGCCCCGATACCTGTCAGGACACCGACGGGGCCGGCTCATGACGCGGGGAGACGAGAAATCTCGGTGTGACGTGGACAACACCGGGACCAGTGTCGGGCGGAGGCGGCGCGGACCGTACTGTCGTGGCGACTGCTCGGTGCGATCGGGAGGCGAAGATGAGCTGGACATGGCGGTTCCTGGCGCCGGACGGTGCCCCGGCGGAGAACGTGGACGACGGCGCCGGCAGGCCGGAGGCGGGGTTCCCGACGCAGTCCGACGCCGAGAGCTGGCTGGGGGAGCACTGGCGCGCCCTGGTCGAGGCGGGCGTCGACTCGGTGGTCCTGGTGGAGGACGGCCGCGAGGTCTACGGTCCGATGAGCCTGCGCCCGCCGGACTGATTCGCTGTTCCGGAAATGATCACGTTCACCATGGGTGTTCCCGCTCCACCACGGATGTAGGCATGGCGAAGCGGGAACACGCCCGGTGACGCGTCCTGTCAGCGCGACGACGGCGACCGGGTTGCCGTCAGCTCCGGGTCACGCACGACTGCGTCGCCCAGCACCTCGTCGATGGCGGCCAGCAGGTCGGCGTCGAGACGGACACCGCCGGCCTTGACGTTCTCGGCCACCTGCTCCGGCCGGGACGCGCCGATGATCGCCGTCGCGACGTTCCGGTTCTGCAGCACCCACGCGATGGCCAGCTGGGCCAGGGACAGTCCGGCCTGCTCGGCCAGCGGGACGAGCCGCTGCACCCGCGTGAGCACGTCGTCGGTGAGCCAGCGGCGCGCGATGTCGCTGCCGCCACTGGTGAGCGCGGCGCGCGAGCCTTCCGGGATGGGCTGCCCGGGCTGGTACTTGCCGGTGAGCACACCCTGGGCGATCGGGGAGAAGACCACCTGCGACACGCCCACGTCCTCCGAAGCCGGCACCACCTCGGACTCGATGACCCGCCACAGCATGGAGTACTCGGGCTGGTTGGAGACGAACGGGATCTTCAGCTCGCGGGCCAGGGCGTGCCCGGCGCGGATCTGGTCGGCCGTCCACTCCGAGACACCGATGTAGAGCACCTTGCCGGCGCGGACGAGGTCGGCGAAGGCCTCCATCGTCTCCTCCAGCGGCGTGCCGTGGTCGTACCGGTGCGCCTGGTAGAGGTCGACGTAGTCGGTGCCCAGCCGGCGTAGCGAGGCGTTGATGGCCTCGTGGACGTGCTTGCGCGACAGCCCGCGGTCGTTGGGGCCGTCGTGACCGGCCGGCCAGAAGAGCTTGGTGAAGATCTCCAGTGACTCACGGCGCTGCCCGGCCAGCGCCCTGCCCAGCACCTCCTCGGCCCGGCCGGCCGCGTACACGTCGGCGGTGTCGAAGGTGGTGATGCCGGCGTCCAGCGCGGCCCGCACGCAGGCGGTGGCTGCGTCGTCGGCGATCTGGGAGCCGTGGGTGATCCAGTTGCCGTAGGCGATCTCGCTGATCTTGAGGCCGGAGCGGCCCAGGTTGCGGAATTCCATGCGCCCGAAACTACCGGGGCACCGTGGACGCCCGGCGCTCAGGCGTCGTCGAGCGGGACGACGAGATCCTTGGCGAAGAAGCGGCTCAGCTCGGCGTCGACGTAGTGCCCGAACGGGTCGGTGGCCACGTATCCGCTGGAGCTGTAGAGCGCGATGGCCTCCGGCTGGCGCAGCCCGGTCTCGAGCACCACCCGCCGGTAGCCGGCCTCGACCGCCTGCGCCTCCAGTTCGGCGAGCAGGCGGCGCGCGTGGCCGCCGCCGCGGTGCTCGTGCGCCACGTACATGCGCTTGATCTCGGCGACGCCGTCGCTGTGGCGGCGGAAACCCCCGGTCGCCACCGGCTCGTTGCCGACGAAGCCGACCAGGAACCGGCCCAGCGGCGGCGTGAACTCGTCCGGGTTGACCGGAGTCTCGTCCGGGTCGCCGTACCGCTCGACGTACTCCTGCTGCAGCTCGGTCTCCAGCGCGCGCACGACGGGGTCGGAGTAGCGCAGCGCCCGGATGAACAGCCCGGTCTGGTCGCGGTCGGCGGTGGGCGCGGAACTCACACCAAGGTCCCGGGCTTGACCTGCGGCTTGGGCAGCCGCAGCCGGCGCAGCTGGGTGGCGCGGGTGACGGCGTACAAGACGTGACCCTTTCCGTCGTCGTCCGGGAACCGCTTGCGCACCTCACGCTTCACCCGGAAGCCGAGGATCGTCAAGTCCACGACGAGCAGGATCATGGCCGCCAGCCAGATGACGGTGGAGATCAGCTGGACCTGAGCGACGCCGATCAGGCTCGTCAGCAGGATGACGAGAATGATCGGCAGGAAGAACTCGGCCACGGTGCGGCGGGAGTCGACGTAGTCGCGCAGGAAACGGCGCACGTCGCCCTGGTCGCGCTTGAGGAAGTAGCGCTCGTCGCCGGTGTTCATGGCCGCCCTGGTCTTGGCACGCTCGGCCCGCATCCGCTCGCGGTCGCGGCGCATCGCCTCGCGGCGGTTCAGCGGGGGCCGGACGCGCTGCTTGCGCGCCTGCTCGGCCTCGCTGCGCTTCGGCGTGGGCCGGCCCTTGCCGACCGCGCGGGCAGGCTCGTCCGCGGCGTCGGCGGCGGGGACGTCGACTGTCTCAGGGGAAGTTCGGCGACGGAACACGCCTACCAGGGTAGGCCAGTATGCAACCGGCCCTGCCACCGTGCGGCCCTACACCGTAGTGTTGGTGGAAACAGTGTGCACGACACTGCACCAGCTCGAGAAAGGGATACCTGGCCAGATGGGGATCCTCCAGCGAATGTCCATGATCTTCCGGGCCAAGGCCGACAAGGCGCTCGATCGCGCCGAGGACCCCCGGGAGACGCTCGACTACTCCTACAAGAAGCAGCTGGAGCTGCTTCAGAAGGTGCGCCGCGGTGTGGCCGACGTCGCCACCAGCCGCAAGCGCATCGAGGTCCAGATGACCCAGCTGCAGTCGCAGTCGGGCAAGCTGCAGGAGCAGGCGCAGAAGGCGCTGTCCCTCGGCCGGGAGGACCTGGCCCGCGAGGCGCTCACCCGCCGCTCGGGGCTGCAGAACCAGATCACCGATCTGCAGACGCAGCACGCCTCGCTGCAGGGCGAGGAGGAGAAGCTCACGCTCGCCGCCCAGCGCCTGCAGGCCAAGGTCGAGTCCTTCCGCACCAAGAAGGAGACCATCAAGGCCAGCTACACCGCCGCCGAGGCGCAGACGCGCATCGGTGAGGCGTTCAGCGGCATCTCCGAGGAGATGAGCGACGTCGGCCTGGCCGTCCAGCGCGCCGAGGACAAGACGGCCAACATGCAGGCCCGCGCGGGTGCCATCGACGAGCTGCTGGCGTCGGGCGCCCTCGAGGACCCCACCGGCACCTCGAAGGACGACATCAGCGTCGAGCTGGACCGGCTGGCTTCCACCAGCGACGTCGAGCTCGAGCTCTCCCGGATGAAGCAGGAGATCACCGGTGGCGCGGAGGCTCCGAGGCAGCTCGAGGGCCAAGGCACCGAGCCCGCCGCCGAGCCGCAGGCGCAGCGCCAGCGCGAGGAGGGTCAGCTGTGATCATCCGGATCATGGGTGAGGGCCAGTTCGAGGTCGACGGGTCGCATCTCGACGAGCTCAACCGGCTCGACGACATCCTCGGCGACGCCATCGAGAGTGGCAACGACGAGACGTTCCGCGCGGCGCTGATGGCGCTGCTGAACGAGGTGCGGCGGGTCGGCACGCCGCTGGCCGACGACGTCCTCGTCGACAGCGACCTGGTGCTGCCGTACGACGAGGCCCACGTCGACGAGGTGCGCGAGCTGCTCACCGACGAGGGCCTCATCCCGGTCGAGCCGCCGACCACCTGATCGCCGGGCGGCGGCCACGGCGGCTGCCGGGTGAACGACCGAGCCCGGCCGCCCGGTGGGAACCGGCGTGCCAGCGCGGCCGTTCTCACAACGGGTGACGTATCGCCCACCGCAGGTAGGAAAGGAAGCACGTTGGCGAGTTCGAGGTTCGCCCCGGACCGAGGCCTCTCGTTCCGGATGGGCCTGACGATGGTCCTGCTGGCCCTGCTGTACGTCGTGCTGATCGGGGCCATCTCGCTCGGCACGAACAGCTGGATCCTCGGCCTGGTCATCGGCTTGGGTGTCTTGTGGGGGCAGTGGTACTTCTCCGACAAGCTGGCGCTGTCGGCCATGGGGGCTCGCGAGGTCTCGCCGGCCCAGGAGCCGGATCTGCACGCCATGATCGACCGGCTGTGTGCGCTGGCCGACATGCCCAAGCCGAAGGTGGCCGTCGCCGACACCGACCTGCCCAACGCGTTCGCCGCCGGCCGCAGCCCCAGCCGTGCCGTCGTCTGCGTCACGCGGGGCATCCAGCGCCGGCTCGACGAACGCGAGCTGGAGGCGGTGCTGTCGCACGAGCTGTCCCATGTCGCGCATCGTGACGTCCTGGTCATGACGGTGGCGTCCGTCGTCGGCGTGCTGGCCGGGTTCATGACCCGGATGCTGCTGTGGTCGGGCATGGGCAACAACCGCAACAACAACAACGCCGCGGTGATGGTCCTGGTGGTCATGGTGGTCGCGGCCGTCGTGTACGGGGTGAGCTTCCTGCTGACCCGGCTGCTGTCGCGATATCGGGAGCTGGCGGCCGACCGCGCCGGTGCCATCCTGACCGGCCAGCCGTCGGCGCTGGCCAGCGCGCTCACCAAGATCTCCGGCGAGATGGCGCGAATCCCGAGCAAGGACCTGCGGGCCGCGGAGCCGTACAACGCGTTCTTCTTCGTGCCGGCGTTGACCGGCAAGCTGGACATCGCCTCGCTCTTCGCCTCGCACCCGCCGCTGGAGAAGCGGCTGAACCAGCTCAGCCGCATCTCCGTCGAGCTGGGCCGGGAGTGACGGTGGGCATCCTCGACGCCATCTTCGGCCGGTCCAAGCAGGTCCAGCCCAACCTCGACGCGCTGTTCGCACTGCCCACCGCCGCGCTGACGCTCGAGGCGTCCGCGCAGATGCACCCCACCGGCGTGGGTGCGGTGTGCTTCCGGCAGGTCGAGGGTGGCCCGTTCGCCCGGTTGAAGGCCGAGGTCACCACGCTGCTGGGCGGTTCGGAGCCGGAGGAGATCCACGACGACTACGGCTACACCTGGCTCGTGGTGCGGCGGGAGCCGGCGCAGATGTCGGAGCTGTGCACCGACCTGCATTCGGTGAACTCGACGCTCGAGGCGGCCGGTTTCGGACCGTCGCTGTTGTGCACCACCATCGGGCTGCGGTCGGACTCCGGGCGCGGGCTGGCGCTGGTGTACCTCTACAAGCGCGGCACGTTCTACCCGTTCGCGCCGGTCGACCCCCGGTCGCAGCAGCGGGACAACGCCCTGGAGCTGCAGGTTCGCGCGCTCGTCGGCGGCGACCTGCCCATCGAGTCCGACGTCAGCCGCTGGTTCCCCGTCTGGGGCGCTCCCGGCGTCTGACCCGTCCGATCCACCCCTCGGCCTGTACCCGCGGTCCCCGTTGATCTTGGAGTAATGGCGGTATCTCCGGGCGATTTGTCCGATTGATACCGCCAAAACTCCAAGATCAACTCGGTGGGCAGCTCCGAAGCGGCGGCCCAGGCGGCCCCGTCCGGGCGAGGCGGCGCTAGTTCTTGATCGCACCGCTGCCGGGCAGGGCGAGCATCCGGTCCAGCGCCACCCGGGCCCAGTGCGCGGTGTCGTCGTCGACGACGATGCGGTTGACCACCCGGCCGTCGACCAGGCTCTCCAGCGCCCACACCAGGTGCGGCAGGTCGATGCGGTTCATGGTGGCGCAGAAGCACACCGTCTTGTCCAGGAACACGACCGTCTTGTCGGGGTGCTCTGCGGCCAGCCGCTTCACCAGGTTGAGCTCGGTGCCGACCGCCCAGGCCGATCCGGCCGGCGCCGCGGAGATCATCTTGATGATGTACTCGGTGGAGCCCACGTAGTCGGCCGCGGTGACGACCTCGTGCTTGCACTCCGGGTGCACCAGCACGTTGACGCCGGGAATGCGCTCGCGGACGTCGGCCACGGAGTCGGCCGAGAAGCGGCCGTGCACCGAGCAGTGGCCCTTCCACAGCAGCATGGTGGCCGAGCGCAGCTCGTCGTCGGTGACGCCGAAGTCCGGCTTGTGCGGGTCGATGACCACGCAGTCGTCCAGCGACATGCCCAGCTGCAGGACCGCGGTGTTGCGGCCGAGGTGCTGGTCGGGCAGGAACAGCACCTTCTTGCCGCCGGCGCCCTCGGGCGAGAACGCCCAGTCCAGCGCCTGCCGGGCGTTGCTGGACGTGCAGACGGCGCCACCGTTGCGGCCGCAGAACGCCTTGATGTCGGCGGAGGAGTTCATGTACGTGATGGGGACGGTGTCCTCGGCGACGCCCGCGGCGGCGAGCCTGGCCCAGGCGTCCTCGACCTGCAGCAACCGCGCCATGTCGGCCATGGAGCAGCCGGCGGCGAGGTCGGGGAGAACCACCTGCTGGTGGTCGCCGGTCAGGATGTCCGCGGACTCGGCCATGAAGTGCACGCCGCAGAAGACGATGAACTCGGCATCCGGCCGGGCGGCGGCGTCGCGGGCGAGCTTGAAGGAGTCGCCGGTGACGTCCGCGAACTGGATGACCTCGTCACGCTGGTAGTGGTGGCCCAGGACGAACACGCGCTCGCCGAGGGCGTCGCGCGCCGCCCGGGCACGCTCGACCAGGTCGGGGTCGCTGGCGGCCGGGAGGTCGCCCGGACACTCGACTCCGCGTTCGCTGGTGGGGTCGGCGCCGCGGCCCAGCAGGAGCAGCGGCACGGGCGTCGACGGATTGTCGGTCACGGTCACGGCTGGTCAGCCCTTCCTCCGGCGCCCGGCGCACCCAACCCCGTCGTGGGCGTACGGTCGCGTCACCTCGGCGTAGTGTGCAACACACGCCATACCCACAATCGTCCCACGCCGTTAACCGAACGAGACGGACGGAATGTACGGTTCCGGCGGCCGCATGTGGCGCAGCGCCAGGTAGGCGTCCTGTCCGAGGCGGAGACCAGCGGCGAGACCGACGTCGATGGCCCACTCCTGGCCCGATGTGAGATTGCGCACGTCGATCGGCCGGCCCGGCTCCACCCGGGCGAGCGCGGCCCACAGCAGCCGCTGCGCCACCGCGCGGTTGGTGGCCGCCAGCGGCGCGACGCCCCACGGCATCAGGTAGGCGTAGCCGCTGCCGGTCAGCACGTCGCACACCAGCAGTGTCCCGAACTCCATCTGCAGCGCGTTGTCGGGACGGTGGGTGGCGCCGCGGACCCGCCGGTCGACGGAGTCGACGAGGTCCAGATCGGCGGCGGTGCCCGCGCGGACACCGTCGACGACCGGCAGCGCGGACCGGTCGACGGTTCCGTGCAGGCACATGGTCGGGTGTAGTGAGAAGCCGGCCCGGCGGTAGCGGCGCAGCGCGCCGTAATGCGGCCGCGAGGTCAGCATGCCGCGCAGGCAGCCGGCCCCGTAGCCGATCGCGGCGTCCAGCAGTGCCTGACCGATGCCGCGGCCCTGCTGACCGGGGTGGACGGCGTACGTGCTGAGCAGCCAGAGCAGGTCGCGACGCATGGAGACGGCGACGCCGACGACATCCGTGCCGCCGTCGTCGTCGGCCACCCAGCATCCGCCCGGGTCGGTGTCGATGACGTGCGCGATCTGCCGGCACCAGCGACGGCGGTGGTCCGCGGCCCGTTCGGTCTCGAAGGCGAGCGCGGTGAGCCGTTCGGCGGCCTCGACGTCGTCCGGTCGCATCGGGCGGATCCGCATGGGACTACTGCACCAGCATTCCGTGCACCACGCCAGGCCGGCGCCGGCCGGACCGGGATACGGCACACTCTGGGCCATGCGGATTCTGGTTGCCCCCGACAAGTTCGCCGGAACTCTCACCGCGGTCGAGGCCGCCGACGCCATCGCCGAAGGGTGGCGACGCAGCGCCCCGGCCGACGACGTCGTCACGGTCCCGATGGCCGATGGCGGGCCCGGTTTCGTCGATGTCCTGCACTCGTGCCTGGGCGGTGAACTGCTGGCCGCGACCGTCCACGGGCCTCTCGATGAGCCGGCGCCGGCGACGTTCCTGCTGGTGAACGGCACCGCATACATCGAGTCGGCGCAGGCGTGCGGGCTGGCGCTGCTGCCGGTCGGGCCGGACGGCCGGCTGCCCGAGCCCGGCGCGGCCGAGCGTGCCAGCACCTACGGCGTCGGCGAGCTCGTCGGGCACGCCGTCGACGCCGGCGCCACGCGCGTCGTCGTCGGTCTCGGCGGCTCCGGCACCAACGACGGCGGCGCCGGCCTGCTTGCGGCGCTGGGTGCGGTCGCGTCGCCGGACGGCGCACTCACCGGCGGCCCGCGGGCGTTGGCGCAGCTGACCGAACTCGACCTCGAACCGGCACGGCAGCGCACCGCCGGCGTGGAACTGGTGGCCGCCACCGACGTGGACAACCCGCTGCTCGGGCTGCGCGGCGCCACCAACTTGTTCGGACCGCAGAAGGGCATCGTCGCCGATGACGACCGTCTCGCCGCCGACGCGGCCCTGACCCGCTACGCCGAACTGGCCGACCGCCGCGTCGCCGACCACAAGGGCGCCGGGGCGGCCGGCGGGCTCGGCTACGCCCTGCTGTTGCTCGGCGGGCGGCGCGAGCTGGGATTCAGCACCGTCGCGGATGCCGTCGGACTGCCGCGCCTGGTCGCGGATGCCGACCTCGTCATCACGGGGGAGGGGAAGCTGGACTGGCAGTCCATGAGCGGCAAGGTCGTCTCCGGGCTGGCCGGGCTCGCCGGTCCCGCCCTGCGCCCGTGCATCGCCATGGCCGGCGCCGTGCAGGTGGGCAACCGCGAACTGCGCGCCAACGGTATCGAGGCCGCGTATGCGATGGTGGACATCGTGGGCACCGAGGAGTCCTTCGGCCGCCCGCGCGAGAGCCTCGCCGCCGTCGCCGAGCGGGTGGCCCGGACGTGGAGCCGCTGATGGGCGCGAGTGTGTCACCATGGGAGTGCGGGGAATGATGCTCGCAGGGTGCGTGTTGTAGGCACCGAGACGTAGTCGACCTGACGTGGGAGAACGAGATGACGGTTCAGGACCAGGTCACCGACGGTGTCGTGCTGACGGAAGGCGCGGCCTCGAAGGTGAAGGCGCTGCTCGACCAGGAGGGCCGCGACGACCTGCAGCTGCGCATCGCCGTTCAGCCGGGTGGCTGTTCCGGCCTTCGCTACCAGCTCTTCTTCGACGAGCGGTCCCTCGACGGCGACGTCGTCAAGGGCTTCGGTGGCGTGAACGTCGTGGTCGACCGGATGAGCGCGCCTTACCTCGGCGGCGCCACCATCGACTTCGTCGACACCATCGAGAAGCAGGGCTTCACCATCGACAACCCGAACGCCGGCGGTTCGTGCGCCTGCGGCGATTCGTTCCACTGATCTGACGCGTCCCGACGGGGTGCTGGCCAGCGCGGCCGGCACCCCGTCGTCGCGTTCACGGCCGGACTCGGTCGTCAGCGGCGGCGGCGTACCAGGTACGACGGTGCGCCCTCGACGTCGTCGCCGGGGCCGGCGTAATCGTGCCCGCGCATCCGGCACCACGCCGGGACGTCGGACGCGGCGGCGGGGTCGTCGGCCACCACCGCCACCAGCGCGCCCACCTCGACGTCTCCGATGCGGCGGGCCAGCTCGATGATGGGCAGCGGGCAGCGCATCCCGCGGCAGTCCAGCACCAGTGTGTTTCCGGTCACAGGTCCGCCAGCTCCGCACGCAGGCGCGTCACGACGTCGGCCGCGGCCGTCAGGAACCGGTCCACGTCGTCGCGGGTGGCCCCTCGGGTCAGCGACACCCGTACGTTGCCGTGGGTGAGCGCGCCCATCGCGGCCAGCACATGGCTGGGCCGCAGCGTGCTGGCCGTGCACGACGACCCGCTGGAGATCGCGAACCCGGCCCGGTCCAGCTCGGTGACCAGCGCCTCGCCCTCCACGTACAGGCACGAGAACGTCAGCAGGTGCGGCAGCCGCAGGGTGGGGTGGCCGACCACGTCGACGTCGGGGATCAGCTGCGGCACCCGGGCCCGGATGTGATCGACCAGCTCACCGTGGTGCGCCGCGAGCGTCGCGGACTCCTCCCAGCGCGCCCGCAGTGCGGCCGCGGCCGCCAGGATGCCCGGGACGTTCTCGAACCCCGGCGCCCTGCCACCCTCACGCTCGTCCTCCGGCAGCGGCGAGCGCCACCGCACACCCTTGCGCACGGCGAGCACGCCGACACCGGCCGGGCCGCCCCACTTGTGCGCGCTGGCCGTCAGCAGCGACCACCGCCGCGGCAACCCGACCCGGCCGACCGCCTGAGCGGCGTCGACCAGCAGCGGTACGTCGCCGACGTCGACCTCGTCGACCGGCTGCAGCGTTCCCACCTCGTGGTTGGCGGCCTGCAGGCACGCCAGCACGGCGCCGTCGCGCGCGGCCCGGCCGAACTCGACCGGATCGACCCTCCCGTGGCGGTCGACGCCCACCTGGCGGGTGGGCGCCGATCCCTCGCGCTCGAGGTGCGCCGCGGAATGCAACACCGAGGAGTGCTCGACAGCGGAGACGACGACGCGCGCGGGCCGTCCCGTGGCGGCCCGGACGGCTCCGAGCACACCGAGCTGGACGGCCTGGGTGCCGCTGGCGGTGAACGACACCTCGTCCGGCCGGCAGCCGATCACCGCGGCCACGATCTCGCGGGCGTTGTCGAGCAGCATCCTGGCCCGGCGGGCCGAGCCGTACAATCGCGCCGGGTCGGCCCAGCCTTCGTCCACCGCGGTGAGGAGCACCTCGCGTGCGGCGGGATGCAGCGGCTCGGTGGACGCGGCGTCGAAATAGCCGGTCGGCGGCGCACCCGGCGCCCCGTCCGGCGGGCCTTCCTCCAGGCCCTCTGGCAGGCCTCCAGGCTGCGGCGACACGCCGCGTGTGGTCATCGAGTACCTCCTGGAAGAACGGCGAAGGGCAACCGCTAGGGTTGTGCGCGACAGGAGAAGTTTGCTCTCGATGCCGCGCGGGTTGCCAATGGCCGGCCGCCCGGATGGGGAGCGGCCTAGGAGAAGGGCGCCTCGTGAGTCAGTCTGGCAGGGTCCGTCCGGCGCGTCGCCGGGCCAGGGCTGCCGCCGTTCTTCTCGGCGCGACGGTCGTGCTGAGTGGTTGCTCGGCCGAGCAGCGTGACGAGTGGTCGCGGCTGGCGCTACCGGAGCCGGCCGCCGCGGAGTCACCGCTGGTCGGCAACCTGTGGATCGGCGCGTGGATCGCGGCGTTCGCGGTCGGTGCGCTGGTCTGGGGGCTGATCCTGTGGGCGGTCATCGCCTACCGCAAGCGCAACGACGAACTGCCGAAACAGACCCGCTTCAACATCCCGATCGAGTTCCTCTACACGGTCGCGCCGCTGTTCGTCCTCGCCCCGCTCTTCTACTTCACCGCCGACCACCAGCAGCAGCTCACCGACACCTCGTCGGAGCCCGACATCGTCGTCAACGTCATCGGCCAGCAGTGGTCCTGGACGTTCAACTACGTCGACGAGGACGTCCACGAGATCGGCACCATCAACGAGCGCCCGACGCTGTACCTGCCGGTGGACCAGACGGTCCGGTTCGACCTGGAGTCGCCGGACGTCATCCACTCGTTCTGGATCCCGTCCTTCTACATGAAGCAGGACGTGATCCCGGGGCACCCGAACTCCTTCCAAGTGACACCCGACCGTGAGGGCACCTACGCCGGCCGATGTGCCGAGCTGTGCGGCGCGTACCACGCGTCGATGCTGTTCACCGTCGAGGTGGTGTCCGAAGAGGAATACCAGGACCAGATGGACCAACTGCGTGACGCGGGCCAGACCGGTCTCATCGACGCGCCTCTCCGCGGTGCTTACAGCGATGCGCCGCTCAACCAGACCGAGGGAGGCGAGCAGTGACCACGTATCTCGAGCGGACCACCGCCGCCACTCGCGTCGTCGCCCGGCCGAAGCGCAAGGGCAACGTTGTCGTCCGGTGGATGACTTCCACCGACCACAAGGTCATCGGGTACATGTATCTGATCGCCTCGTTCGGGTTCTTCCTGTTCGGCGGCGTGCTGGCACTGTTCATCCGGGCCGAGCTGTTCTCGCCGGGCCGGCAGGTCGTCAGCGACCAGATGTACAACCAGCTGTTCACCATGCACGGCACGATCATGCTGTTGCTGTTCGCAACGCCGTTGTTCATCGGCTTCGGCAACATCATCGTGCCGTTGCAGATCGGCGCGCCGGACGTGGCGTTCCCGCGGCTGAACATGTTCAGCTTCTATCTGTTCCTGTTCGGTGGGCTGATCGTCTGTGCCGGGTTCATCACGCCGGGCGGTGCCGCCGACTTCGGCTGGTTCGCCTACGCGCCGTTGCACGACACCGTCTACAGTCCCAACGTGGGTGGCGACCTGTGGGTCGCCGGCCTGGCGATGAGCGGTTTCGGCACCATCTTCGGCGCGGTCAACTTCATCACCACCATCGTGTGCATGCGCGCGCCGGGCATCACCATGTTCCGGATGCCGATCTTCACCTGGAACATCCTGGTCACCAGCATCCTGGTGCTGATCGCGTTCCCGCTGCTGGCCGCTGCCCTGTTCGGCATGCTGGCCGACCGCACCCTCGGAGCGCACATCTACGACCCGAGCGCCGGTGGTGCGGTCCTCTGGCAACACCTCTTCTGGTTCTTCGGCCATCCAGAGGTGTACATCATCGCCTTGCCCTTCTTCGGCATCATCACCGAGGTCATCCCGGTGTTCAGCCGCAAGCCGATCTTCGGCTACAAGGGCCTGGTGTTCGCGACGCTGGCCATCGCGGGCCTGTCGGTGGCGGTGTGGGCGCACCACATGTTCGTCACCGGAGCGGTGAACCTGCCGTTCTTCGCGGCCATGACCATGCTCATCGCCATTCCGACCGGGTTGAAGTTCTTCGCCTGGATCGGCACCATGTGGCGCGGCTCGCTGACGTTCGAGACCCCGATGCTGTTCGCCATCGGGTTCCTGGTGACCTTCCTGTTCGGTGGCCTGACCGGCATCATCCTGGCCTCGCCGCCGCTGGACTTCCACGTCTCGGACACGTACTTCGTGGTGGCGCACTTCCACTACGTCGTGTTCGGCACGGTCGTGTTCGCCATGTTCGCCGGCTTCTATTTCTGGTGGCCGAAGTTCACCGGGCGGATGCTGAACGAACGCATGGGCAAGATCCACTTCTGGCTGCTGTTCCTCGGCTTCCACGGCACGTTCATGGTGCAGCACTGGCTGGGTGTCGAGGGCTTCCCGCGGCGCTACTCCGACTACTACCCGGAGGACGGGTTCACCACGCTGAACCAGTTCTCGTCGGTGTTCGCCTTCGTGCTGGCCGCGTCCACGCTGCCGTTCCTGTGGAACGTGTGGCAGACCCGGCTGGCTCCGAAGGTCGAGGTCGACGACCCCTGGGGCTTCGGCGCATCGCTGGAGTGGGCCACGTCCTGCCCGCCGCCGCGGCACAACTTCACCTCGCTGCCACGGGTGCGCAGTGAGCGCCCGGCGTTCGACCTCAAGTACCCGGAGACAGCGGCCGTGGCCGAGGGCAAACCCGCGGACGCCGGTCCGCTCACCGAGACACTGGGTCCGCCGGACGTCCAGGAGGGCAAGCAGCAGTGAAGATCGAAGCCTTCATCTTCGCGATCGTCATGGTCTTCTGCGCGATCGTGACACCGATCTACTGGTTCATGTCCGAGGACCCGACCGGCACCACCGCGCTGGCGATGACCTTCGGTCTCGCGGCCATGGTCGCTTTCTACTTCTACCTGGTCGCCAGGCGCACCGGCCCGCGTCCGGAAGACCGCGGCGACGGCGAGATCGAGGAGCTCGCCGGCGAGTACGGCTTCTACAGCCCGCACTCCTGGTGGCCGCTGGCCGCCGCCGGGGCCGCGTCGGTGGTCTTCCTCGGCCTGGTGTTCGCCTGGTTCATCTTCATCATCGGTGTGGCCCTGGCCACGATCGCCGCTGTGGGCTGGGTCTTCGAGTACTACCGGGGCGAGTTCGCGCACTGACGCCGGGTTTCGCGTGAACGCGGCGGGCGGTTCGCCTCGGGGAGCCGCCCGCCGCGTCGTATGTCGACGTGTCGCGGCGATCTCGGCCCGAACGGGTTTCGGCCGACCCGGAGCGGGAACCGTCATGATGTGAGCTGCTCCCGATCTCGGCAGGAGGTCGCACCATGACTCAGCCGCCGAAAGGGCCGCTGAAGGCCAAGATCCGACGCGTCGACGACACACTTCACCGACTCGTCGAACGCCGCGACGAATGCGAGGATCCGGTGGAGGTCCTGCGCACGTCGGAATCGATCGACCGCTGGCTGGATGAGCGGATCGTCCTCATGAAGAACCGCGACGGCGACCTCGAGCTGGCCGGCAACGGCCCGAGCAACGGCTGACGCTCGGTTCTCGGTGGGCGAGCGTCAGGGTTCGCCTACCGGCCGGGCGATGTCATCGCACGTGACGTCGAGCGGGTCGCGACGAGCCGCCGCCTGGCCGGGTTCCTCCGGCCCGCGGTCGCGGTCGCGTGAGGTGGCGAGCACCGAGCCGACCAGGATCAGCCCGAACCCGACCGCCGTGACGGCGGTGACCCGCTCGTCGAGCACCATGACACCGAGCAGCAGTGCGACAGCCGGGTTGATGTACGTGATGACGGTGGCGCGGCTCGGGCCGACCTCCGCGATCAGCGCGAAGAACACCACGAACGCCGCGGCCGTACAGACCACGCCGAGGCCGAGCAGGCTGAGCAGCGCTTCCTCCGACGGTGTCTCGTCCGGCCATTGGAGGGTGCCGATAGGTGCGTACAGGAGGGCGGCCATGGTGAGCGACGCCGCCATGACCCCGAGCCCGGGCAGGTGGGAGAGCCAGCGGGACAGGATGATCGGCCCGACTGCGTAGCAGACGGCCACCCCCGCCACGGCCAGCACCGGTGCCGGGCTGCCGGCTTGCACGTCGAAGCCGACCAGCGCTGCCACCCCGGCGAAGCCGACCAGGAGGCCGGCGACTCGGCGCGGGCCGGGCCGCTCGGCACCGGTGCTCCACACCAGCACCGCGCCGACCAGCGGAACCGCCGCGATGAGCAGGCCGGTCAGAGAACTGGACAGATCCTGTTCGGCGTAGCCGAGGAGCAGCCAGGGAATGCACACCTCGATGAGCGTGAAGGCGAGCAGGGGCCGCCAGTGGGGGAGCAGCGGCCGCAGGTAGCCGCGCTTGGCGGCGAGGGGCAGGAGCAGCGCGGCGCCGACTGCGCATCGTGCCAGCACGATGGTCGAGGGCGACATCTCGTCGACCGCGACCTTGATCAGCATGTATGGGATGCCCCAGATGGCTCCCATGGCCAGGAAGAGGGTCCACCCTCGACGCGACAAGGCGCCTCCTCGATGTCAGGGCGCCGTGGCCGGCGCGTTGTGCACAGCTCCCGTTGACCGCCGACATTATCCACATTCGGGCGATCGGCGGTTGAGCCGGCACGTCGAGCGGGGGAGGGTCGCTTCCATGAACCTTCGTGAATCCTTCGTCCCCGCTGTCACCGCCACCAGCCCGGCTCAGGTGTTGTCCGCCGTGCCGTACCTGCTCGGGTTCCATCCGCGACAGAGCCTCGTCGTGCTCTGCCTGGACGCCGTGAACTCGTGGGTGCGCATGACGATGCGGATGGACCTACCCGACCCGTCATGGCATCGGAGGCTGGCCGACGAGGTCGCCATCCGTGTCGCCCGTGAGGGTCCGGGCTCCATCATCCTGCTCTGCTATGACGACAGCGGGCCCCCTGACGGCCAGGACGTCCACGACTGCCCCCTGCCGAGGCAGGATCTCGTCGACGCCATCGCGGAGAGGCTGGCCGACGGCCCGGTCGGGGTGCTCGACGCGGTGCTCGTGCGCGCCGGGCGCTGGTGGTCGTATCTGTGTGCCGACCCTGTCTGCTGCCCGCCGGACGGCGCCGCGCTCCCGGGCCCGGAGGACGGGTTGGCCGGCTGGCTGGCGGCTGAGGCCGCCGTGGGCGGGCGCCGGACGCTCGCGGCCAGAGAGGAGCTCGTGGCAGGCGTCGCCGGCCCCGTGGGGCCGTCCCTCGCGTCCGCCCGGGCGGCCTTCGCTCGCGCGGCCGCGCAGCTGATGGCCGATGCCGGCGGTCCGGAGACGACCCTTGCCGCAACCCTGGCCACGGTCGATTCGGTCGCCCAGCGGTATCTCGCCCAGGGCCACGAGATCGCGGACGACGAGGTGGCCCGCATCTGCCTCGGCCTGGCGGAGCCGCGCACCCGGGACGCCGTGATGAGTCTTCCTGTCGCCGAGCACCCCGGCTGGCCGGCGCTGCTGATCGACCTGGCCCGGCGCACCCCGGACGAGGACGCCGTCGCCATCTGCACGGTGTTGGCCTGGGCGGCGGCGGAGCGCGGCGACGGCGCTCTCGCGAATGTCGCGCTGGATCGCGCCCTCGCGGCCGATCCCGGCCATCTGCTGGCGCGGCTGCTGCGCTGCGGGCTGGACGCCCAACTGAGCCCCGAGGGCATCCGTTCGCTGTCGTCCCGCCGAGAGGGCTGGATGCCGCCCTGAGACCCTCCCAGGCGGCCGCTAGGGGCCGTAGAGTCGGAACGGTGAGGGAACGCCGCTACGCGCTCGGGTCCACATGGCGGGTAGCGGCACCGCTCGAGCGGACCTGGTCCTTCCTCACCGATCCTGGTCAGCGGTGGAGCGACTGGTGGCCCAGCCTCGAGTCCATCGAGGTGCGGCGAACACCGACACTGGCCGGAAGTACGGCCGCATGCCGGTGGCGCAGCCCCGTCGGTTACGCGCTGACCTTCAGCCTGACGCTCACCGGCGTCGATCCCAAGCGCCGGGTCGTTCTCGACATCGACGGCGACCTGTCCGGCCGGAGCGAGGTGCGCTTCGGGCCGGAGGGCACGGGGAGCCGTCTCGACATCGACCTACACGTCCGCACCACCCGGCCGTGGATGAACGTCGCCGGGGTGATGCTGCATCCGGTGTTCCGCTTGGGCCACGGGGTGGTGATGCGCCGCGGGGAGCGTGGCCTGGGTCGCGTCCTCGGCGTGCTCGTCGGCGGCGCCGCCCCGGACGCCCGGTCAGCCTGAGCCGCGTGCAGGGGGGCGGCTGGTCCGTGCCGGCCCGAGCGGGGTCCGCTCGCGCCCGTCGGAGCGAACGGGCAGGTGCACAGCGAAAACGCCCGGCTCAGGCAGCTCTATCGCTGCCGGAGCCGGGCGCTCAAGCCGGGGCCGTGAGTCCGGGTCAGTGCTGGCCGCCGCTGGTGATCTCGTCGCGGTGTCCGGCCTCGACGGCCTCGTGGTGACCGTTGTGGTGCGCCGCCTCGAGCTCTTCGCGCGTCGGCTTCTGGACGACGTCACCGAAGTAGAAGCGAGAGAGCTTCGCCTGGACGCGCTTGCTCCGGTAGTTCGGGTTCGGGATGCCGTTGGCGTCCGTCGCCGGGCCGGGGTCGGACGGCAACTGCCGCTCGTGCCAGGTGAGCTGGTAGGCGTCCCCGGGCGACAGCGGCGCGTGCAGTTCCGAGAACTCGCCGTCCGGGCTGACCATGACGATGCCCGTCTCGCGGCCGTGCATGACCTTGTCGCGGTCGCGCCGCTGCAATCCCAGGCAGATCCGCTTGGTCAGGATGAAGGCCAACGGTGGCAGCACGATGACGCCGACCTGGATGAACCGGGTGATCCAGTTGACCGGGATCTCCAGAACCGTGGCGAAGAAGTCGTTACCGCCGGCGATCCACAGCAGGATATAGAAGACGATGAACGCCACACCGATGCCGGTGCGCACCGGCACGTTGCGCGGCCGGTCCAGGACGTGGTGCTCCCGCCGGTCGCCGGTGGCCTTCTGCTCCAGCCACGGGTACAGCGCAAGCGGTGTCAGGATCAGGCCGGGCAGGATGATCGCTGGGATCAGCACGCTCATCGTGATCGGGTGACCGAAGACGTAGAACTCCCACGGTGGCATCACGCGCAGCGCACCGTCGAGGAATCCGACGTACCAGTCCGGCTGGGTACCGGCGCTCACCACCGACGGGTCGTACGGCCCCCAGAACCAGACCGGGTTGATCTGGATGGTGGCGGCCAGCAGGACGATGACGCCCATGACGATGAACTGGAAGCCACCGGCCTTCGCCACGTAGATCGGGAAGAACGGTGCGCCGGCGACGTTGGAGTTCGTCTTGCCCGGGCCGCCCCAGTGGGTGTGCTTCTGGTACCAGAGGATCATCAGGTGCGCGGTGACCAGCGCCAGGATGAGGCCCGGGATCAGCAGGATGTGCATCGGGTAGAGCCGCGCCACGATGTCGTCGCCGGGGTACTCGCCGCCGAACAGGAACGACGACAGGTACGTGCCGACGATCGGGATCGCCAGCATGCCGCCCTCGATGATGCGCAGCCCGGTACCGGACAGCAGGTCGTCGGGGAGCGAGTACCCGGTGAAGCCGGCGGCGACGCCGAGAAGCAGCAGAGTCACGCCGATCAGCCAGTTGATCTCACGCGGCTTGCGGAACGCGCCGGTGAAGAACACCCGCAGCATGTGCGCGGACATGGCGGCCAGGAAGACCAGTGCGCCCCAGTGGTGCACCTGACGCATCAACAGGCCGCCGCGAACCTCGAAGGAGATCTCGAGCGTGGATGCGTACGCCTCGGACATGCCGACACCCCGCAGCGGAATGTAGGCGCCCTCGTACGCGATGTGCGCCATCGATGGCTTGAACCACAGGGTCAGGAACACGCCGGACAGCAGGATGATGATGAAGCTGAACAGCGCGATCTCGCCGAGCAGGAACGACCAGTGGTCGGGGAAGACCTTGCGGATGTTCCGTTTCAGCCAGTTCGAGGCGGTGATCCGCTGGTCGACGAAGTCGACGACCTTGCCGGCACCGTTGACGATGGTGCTCATCGCGTGCGCTCCCAGTAGCTCGGCCCCACGGGCTCGGTGAAGTCGCTCTGCGCGATCAGGTAGCCCTCGTCGTCGACCGCGATCGGCAGCTGCGGCAGGGCACGCGTGGCCGGGCCGAAGATGACCTTGCCGTTGTCGGCGAGGTCGAAGGTCGACTGGTGGCACGGGCAGAGCATGTGGTGCGTCGTCTGCTCGTACAGGCTGATCGGGCAACCGACGTGGGTGCAGATCTTCGAGTAGGCGAGGATGCCGTCGACATGCCAGTTCTCCCGGCCTTCATCGACGTGGATCTCGTCGGGCAGCATCCGGACCAGCATGACCGGCGACTTGGCGCGCTCGTTGATGCGCTCCGGCCCGTGGTCGGGCAGGTCCTCGAAGGTGGCCGGCATGGCGTTGACCAGCTGGCCGATCTCCAGGTCCGAGGCCCGGATGGGCTGGAACGTCACGTCGGTGAGGATGCGCACCCCCTCGGCCCAAATGGTGTGCTCCTTGCGCTCGGCCGGGGTGCCTCCGGTGTTGGGGCCGAGGTCGCGCAGCAGGATGACCGCCGGCAGCGGCAGCAGCGCCAGGGCACCGAGCATCGAGTTGCGGATCATCTTGCGGCGGCCGAAGCCGGTCTCCTCGACGCCGGTGTTCCAGTCGTTCAGCGCAGCTTCGCGGATGTCGTCGTCCGGGCGCATGACGTGGCGCTCGTGGACGACCTCCGGCGAGGTCATGAGCGACCGGGCCCACTGCACCGCGCCGGCGCCCACGAGGAACAACGCCAGGCCCAGCGTGAGGCCCAGCGTCAGGTTCGACAGCTGGAGGTCGCCGACGTCGATACCGGCGTGAGGGTCGTCCGGGTGAATGCCGACCGCCACGTACGCGACGATGAATCCGACCATCAGGAGCGACGCCAGCGTGAACATGCCCGCGACCTGCCGCTCGGCGCGTTTGGCGGCCTTCGGGTCGACGTCGGTGAACCGCTCCGGCTCATGGTGGAGCCCGGGGTCGGGGAGCGGGTCGCCCGCTCCGGTGACGTCGGCGACCTCGTCCGACGCGCGCGGTGCGATGGCCTCGGACTCGCTGGGACCGTTCGTGTGCTCGTAGTTCGCGCTCATGCCTTCGACGACCTCGTCACGATCCAGGTGGCCATGCCGATCAGAAGCCCGATACCGACCAGCCAGGCCCACAAGCCCTCCGCGACCGGGCCGGCGCGGCCGATGCCGAGGCCGCCCGGGTCGGGCTCGTTCTCGATGGAGTCGAGGAAAGCGATGATGTCGCGCTTGTCCTCGGGCGTGACGGTCCGGTCGTTGAACACCGGCATGGCCTGCGGTCCGGTGAGCATGGCTTCGTAGATGTGCTTGGGCTCGACACCGGTCAGCGCCGGCGCGAACTGGCCCATCGTCAGCGCACCACCCTGCCCGGTGGTGTTGTGGCACTGTGCGCAGTTGGTGCGGAACAGCTCCCCACCGCGGGCGACGTCACCGGCGGACGGGTCGAGGTACTCCTCGTCCGGGACGTCGGGCCCGGGCGCGAGCGACGCGACGTACTCGGCCATCGCGTCGATCTGCTCCTGGCTGTAGGAGACCGGCTTCCGCTCGGCCTGCGCGGCCGGCGCGGCGAGCGGCATGCGGCCGGTGCCCACCTGGAAGTCGACGGAGGCCGCCCCGACGCCGATCAGCGACGGGCCGAGCACGTCGCCGTCGTCGTTGATCTGGCCCTCACCGTTCAGGCCGTGGCACGAGGAGCAACCGACGGCGAACAGCTGCCGGCCCTCCTCGATCTGCGTGCTGGACGCGGCCTGCACGTTCTGCGACGTCGACGGTGCCAGCGCGGCGTAGGCGCCGCCCGTGGTGAACAGGACGGCCACGAGCACGGCGATGGCGGCGAGCGGATGCCGTCGCCGGGTGGACAGCAGCCGCCCGATCCACGAGCCGCGGGACCGGCCGGGCAACGAACTGGGCACGTCTCTCCTCGTCACTTGACCACGTAGATGGTGAGGAACAGGGCGATCCAGACGACGTCGACGAAGTGCCAGTAGTAGGACACGACGATCGTGCTGGTGGCCTGCTCATGGGTGAACCGCCGCGTCATGAACGTCCGCCCGAGCAGGAACAGGAAGGCGATCAGGCCGAGCGTGACGTGCAGCCCGTGGAAGCCGGTGGCGAGGTAGAAGATGGAGCCGTACGGGTCACTGGACAGCGTCAGGCCCTCGTGCATCGCCAGCTCGGCGTACTCGAAGACCTGCCCGCCGATGAAGAACGCGCCCATCAGGAAGGTCAGCACGAACCACTCGCGCATGCCCCACTTGCCGACCTGGAAGATGTTGCCCAGGCGCCCGACCTGACCCCGCTCCGCGCGCAACACACCGAGCTGGCAGGTGACGGACGACAGCACCAGCACGCTCGTGTTGAACAACGCGAACGGCACGTTGAGCAGGGCTGATTGTTCGTCCCAGAGACCAGGGGCGTTGGAGCGGAGCGTGAAGTAGATCGCGAACAGGGCCGCGAAGAACATCAGCTCGCTGGACAGCCACACGATCACCCCGACGGCGACGATGTTGGGTCGCTCGGGTTGCCGCGTGTGGGCAGCGTCGACGGCGGTTGCGGAAGCCACGTAGCCATTATGTCGGTCCGCTCCGACGAGCACGACAGGACCCCGGGGTTCCTGGGCTCGGGCGTGTCAACGATATGGTGATCCATGAGCGGCAGGTAAAGCAAGCCTAACCTTCGAGGGCCCTGCCCCTCCGATGTTGGCAAATGCAAATGAATGATCACGTCCCCCATGGGTGTTCCCGCCCCGCCTTCCCGACGACGGGTCCGAGCCGCCGACGACTGGGCACCGGTACCATCGAGTCGACCACCGACCAGCCGACCCATGCCAGCGAGGTCCGCAAGGATGAGCAGCTCCGAGCAGACGATGACGATCCTCGTCTACAGCGACGACCGCACCACTCGTGAGAAGGTGCGCCTCGCGATCGGCCGCCGGCCCGCCGCCGACCTCCCGAAGGTCGAGTTCGTCGAGGTCGCGACGCACGCCGCCGTCATCAGGAGGCTGGACGCCGGCGGCATCCACATCGCGATCCTGGACGGCGAGGCCGTGCCGTCCGGCGGCATGGGCATCGCGCGCACCATCAAGGAAGAGATCTACGAGGCTCCGCCGGTGCTGGTCCTGATCGGCCGCCCGCAGGACGCGTGGCTGGCCACCTGGTCGCGCGCCGAGGCCGTCGTCTCGCATCCGCTCGACCCCATCGCGGTGGCGTCCGCGGTGGCCGACCTGATGCGCCGGCGCGCGTCCGGCGTCCCCGCGGCCTCATGAGCGAGGTCCGGCTGACCTGGCCAGCGGTGCTGACCACCCTGGTCAGCGGCCAGGACCTGCCCGCCGAGTCCACCGCGTGGGCGATGGGCGAGATCATGAGCGGCGAGGCCACCTCGGTGCAGATCGCCGGTTTTGCGGTCGCACTGCGGGCCAAGGGCGAGACGGTCACCGAGCTCGAGGGCCTGGTCGCCGCGATGTACGAGCACGCCACACCGTTCCCCGACGACGGCCCGTCACTGGACATCGTCGGCACCGGCGGTGACCGTGCGCACACCGTCAACATCTCCACCATGGCCGCCATCACCGCCGCGGGCGCCGGCGCCCGGGTCGTCAAGCACGGCAACCGGGCCGCGTCGTCGACGTGCGGCTCGGCCGATGTGCTGGAGGGGCTGGGTATCCGGCTCGACCTGCCGCCGCAGCGGGTGGTCGAGATCGTCGGCGAGGCGGGCATCACGTTCTGCTTCGCCCCGGCGTTCCACCCGTCGCTCCGCTTCGCGTCCACCGCGCGCAGCGAGCTGGGCATCCAGACCACGTTCAACATGCTGGGCCCCATGGCCAACCCGGCGCGGCCCACGGCGCAGGCGGTCGGAGTGGCCGACCCCCGCATCGCCGGGCTCATCGCCGGTGTCCTGGCCGGCCGCGGCGTGTCCGCACTGGTGTTCCGTGGCGACGACGGCCTGGACGAGCTCACCACGACGACGACCTCCCGGGTCTGGGTGGTGCGCGCCGGCGAGGTCGCCGAGGAGCGGTTCGACCCGGCCGACCTCGGCATCGCACCGGTGCCGCCGGAGGCACTGCGCGGTGGTGACGTCGCCTACAACGCCGATGTCGTGCGCCGGTTCCTCGGCGGGGAGAAAGGGCCGGTCCGTGACGCCGTCCTGCTCAACGCCGCCGCCGGCCTGGCCGCCTACGAGGGGTCGGACGCCCCGTTGACGGACCGCCTGGCCGCCGGGCTGACGAAAGCCGCCGACGCGGTCGACTCCGGCGCGGCCGCGGACCTGCTGGCCCGCTGGGTCGCCGCCGCCTCCACCTGACGCACCGCCCGCGGGGGAGCGGCTACGGGACGGACGGCGTCAGTCCTCGGCGCCGAGGGCGAACGCGGCCTCCAGGTCATGCTTGGAGAACGTGCGGAACGCGATGTGCGTCTCGGTGTTGAGTACGCCGTCGACCTTGTTGAGGCGATCGGCGACGACCTCCGCGATCGCGTCGTGGGTGCGTACCCGCACCAGTGCGACGAGATCGATCTCACCGGTGACCGAGTAGACCTCGCTGACGCCGTCGAGGGCCGCGATCTCCTCCGCGACCTCCGGAATGCGCGCGACGTCGGCCTGAATGAACACGATCGCAGTGATCATGTGATGTCTCCTCGGGGTGGAACCGCTTCGGCGCCGAGACTACCGGGGCGGCCGCGGCCTCTTGGGTCTGGGTGACGTCGTGGGCGTGAGTTCCGCCAGGCGCAGGACAACCGGTTCCGAGCGCGACTCAGACCCAGCACGTGGCGCAGACCCACCGCCCGGGGTCAGCGGAGAGGGCGCAGCGGACGGCGATCGGCGAACGGCCGCGCCGCCGTCTGGTCCTCGTCGCGGGCGTCGACGATGGCCGTGTACCGGGCGGCGGCCGGCCACGGTAGTGCCCACCGGCCGTCGACCCGCACCAGCCGCGTCCCCGAGGTCTCCAGCCACCGCAGCACGCACTCGGTCTCCTCGGCGGTGGCGGCCGGCAGCGGCACCGGAGCCGGCCGGACGGTCTCGGCGGTGGCCACCAGCGCGTCGACATAGGGACGGGGGTCGGCGCCTGGCGGCGACACCTCGGCCCCGGCGAGCCGGCCATGGCGCACCACGTGCAACTCCCAGCCGCCGGTCTCGCGCCGCCTCGCCGCGACCAGCTGAGGAACGGCGGCGAGCGCGGCCATCCGCTGGGAGCGGGCGGCCGAGCGGACCAGCGTGGAGAGGCGGTCGCGGCGGACGGCGGCCTCTTCGTACCGTTCCTGGCCGGCCAGGAGCGCGATGCGTTCCAGCAGTCGCGTCACGAGCGGGCCGGGGTCGCCGGTGAACGCGCGCCGGACCGCGTCGACGTGCACGGCGTACTGGTCGGCACTCTCCGCTCCGGTGCACGGCGCACCGCACCGGCCCATGTCGGCGAGGATGCACGCGGACGAGCGAGGCGTGGCCGACAGCCGCTGGGTGCACTGCCGGATCGGCACCGCCTCGTGCACGGCGGTCATGGCCGCCTCCGCCTGCCGGCGCGACCCGAACGGGCCCAGGTAGGTGGCGTCGTCGTCGCGGACCTGCCGCACCAGTGACAGTCGCGGAAACGCCTCGACGGTGATCTTGAGCCAGCTGCCCCGCTCGGGGAAGCGCGAGCGGCGGTTGTACCGGGGCTTGCGCTCGGCGATGAGCCGCAGCTCGCGAACCTCGGCCTCCAGCGGCGTCGCGCATTCGATCCCGGTGACGCCGGTGGCGATGGAGACCATCTCGGTCATCCGCGGGCGCGTTTCCGACGCGGTGAAATAGGTGCGCACGCGGGTGCGCATGTCCTTGCTCTTGCCGACGTAGAGCACCTCGCCGTCGGGCGCGGTGAACATGTAGACGCCGGGCGCGTGCGGCAGCTGCTCGGACAGGTGGCGCTTCTGCCGCTGTGCCGGGGTGACCTTGCTCTGCCACAGGGACAGTTCCTCGACGGTGTGGACGCCGACGTTGCCCAGCCGCTCGAGCAGGCCGTGCAGGACGTCGACGGTGGCGCGCGCGTCGGCCAGCGCCCGGTGGTTGGGCGTGGTGGTGGCCCGGAACAGCCGGGCCAGCGTGGACAGCTTGCAGTCGCGGGCTTCGTCGCGTGACAGCACCCGGCGGGCCAGCCGGGCGGTGTCGAGGACGTGGAACGACGGCCAACGCGCACCGGTGAGGTCGCACGCCGCCCGCAGGAAGCCGACGTCGAAGGGCGCGTTGTGCGCCACCAGGACGCTGCCGCGGGCGAACTCGAGGAACGACGGGAGGGCCGAGGTGATGCGCGGCGCACTGGCGACCATGAGGTCGGTGATGCCCGTGAGCACCGCGATGAACGGTGGGATCGAGGACCCGGGACGAACCAGAGTGGAGAACTCGCCCAGGACCTCGCCGCCGCGGACCTTCACCGCCCCGATCTCGGTGATCTCCGACCCGCTGGGCGCGCCGCCGGTGGTCTCGAGGTCGACGACGACGAACGTCGTGGACGCCAGGGGCATGCCGATCTCGTCGAGCGTGCCCTGGATCGCCACGGCCGTCATGCCCCACCTCCCGCGCCTCGAGCCGAACCGAGCGGCTGTCCCTGCTCCGCACAGTAGGCACGGCCACCGACAACCTCGGGGAACGACCCGCAGGGCAAGGCCGTGAGCAGCGAGAACGCCAGCGATCGGGAGCGGTGGGCGGCTGAGCGCCTACGCTGGGCACGTCAACGATCCATGCGCGCAGAGGAGGAGCACATGCCCGTTCCCCAGCCGTCCGAGACCACTCGGTGGCGCTGCGCGCAGTGCGGCAACCTGACCCGGTTTGACGTGGTGCGCTCCAGCCGGGTGCGCGAGTTCGTCCATGTCAACCTCGCCGGCGCGGCGAAGATCGAGGAGACCGACGTGCTCGCGGAGTCGGTCGAGCGGGTGGTCTGCCGGTGGTGCGGCGGGGACGGCACCGTGGAGCTCGTCGCGCGGCCAGACTCGGCGTGAACGTCCTGCCCGACGCCGCCCGGGCCCGTGTCGTGACCCTCGCTGCGGACGTGCTCGGCGGGCTACCCGCCGCCGACGTCCCCGGCGTGCTGAAGCGCATCGCGCGGTTCGCCGCCGCGAAGCGAGCCCGGCTCGGCGGCAACGCGATCGCCAGCGCACTCGACACCGATGCCGTCTTCCGCCGGCGCGTGCTCGACGCGGCCACGGCCGCCGATCCCGCGCTGGCCAAAGCCCTGGACGAGGGCACCCCACCGGCCGCCGCCGACCCCGTCGACATCGCCGTCATGGCCTACCTGCTCCGCCCGGAGGGCTGGGAAGGGCTGATCGAGGCCGCGGCCACGACGCTGCGCCGCGACGACGACGACGCCCGGCGGGCCCGTGAGGCCGCCGCGACCGAGCGCATCCGCGAGCAACTCGATGCCGCTCGAGCGTCGGCGCGGGAGATGCGCTCGTCGATGCGCGCCGAGATCGACCGGCTCAAAGCCGAGAACACCACGCTGCGCCGCCGGGTTCAGGAGACTCGCGAGAAGTTGAGCGACGCCCGGCGGCAGGACCGCGACGAGCACGAGACGGCCGTGCGGGAGCTTGCCGAGGCGCGCACGGCACTGCGCGCGGCCGAGGCGGAGACGCGGCGGCTGCGCGGCCGGCTGGCCGACGCGGAGGGCGCCCTCGAGGCGATGCGGCGCAGCGGGCGGGCCGAGCGCAGCCTCGAGACCGCGCGGCTGGCGCTGCTCCTGGACACCCTCGCCGAGGCTGCCGCCGGGTTGCGCCGCGAGCTGGCGCTGCCGGCCTCGACGCTGCAACCGGCCGACACCGTCGACGCCGTCGTGCCGGCCGACCCGGCCACCGGGGGCGGCGCCGTCCGTGCCCGCGGCTCGGACGAGCCGGGATACCTCGACGAGCTGCTGGCGATGCCCCGCGTGCACATGATCGTCGACGGGTACAACGTCACCAAGACCGCCTGGCCGACGATGCCGCTGGAAGCGCAGCGCTCCCGGCTGGTGCAGGGGCTAGCCGCGGTCGCCGCCCGCACCGGAACCGAGGTGACCTGCGTGTTCGACGGCGCCGACGTGACGGTGCCGCCACCGGTGGCGTCCGCGCAAGGCGTCCGCGTCCGCTTCAGCGCCACCGGGCAGACCGCGGACGAGCTCATCCGGCGCATGGTGCGGGCCGAACCGGAAGGGCGGGCGGTGGTCGTGGTGTCGTCGGACCGCGAGGTGGCCGAGGGCGTGCGCCGGCCGGGGGTGCGCAGCGTGGAGGCGGTGGCCCTGGTCGGGTTGTTGTCCCGCTGACGACGATTCCCCTGAGATCCGCCGTCCGCCCCCAGGCGTCTTCCCGCGGCACTTGGCAAGCATGCCTGGTGCGGCGGGTACACCCATGCCGGACGTGATCATTTCCGGTTGGTGCGCGGGACCTTGTCGGACCCTGGCCCTAGCGTCGATGTCGGCGGGCAGGGGGCTCGCCATCGAAGCGTGAGGGGACGGTTGATCATGCACATCGACTGCGACCGCTGTGAGATGCGAGGTCTGGCGTGCACCGACTGCGTCGTGTCCGTGCTGCTCGGGCCGCTCGACACGGAGCTCGGTGGCGAGGAACGCGACGCCATCGGGGTACTCGCCGACGCTGGGCTGGTGCCACCGCTGCGTTTGCTGGTGACCGACGGTGACACCGAGCATGCCGAACGGAAAAACCCGCGAGAAACACCGCCGGGGGATTTGCGGCAGGCACGCTCGGCTGGCTAGGCTCCCGGCCCAGGTGCCTGATTTCCGCCCGAAGGAAGGACCAGAGTGCCTGAGCAAGGTGGTCAGTCGCGTCGCTCTCGTCGTGTGCTCATTGCGCTGTGCACGGCAGCGGTCAGTGTCACCGGAGGTTTGACGCTGACGACGTCGGGGCACGCAGATCCGGAGCCCACCATCGCCGAGGTCCGCGAACAGGTGGACGCGCTCTACCACCAGGCCGAACAGGCCACCGAGCGGTACAACGCCGCCACCGACGAACTCGCCGAGGTGCAGCGGCGCATCGAGCGCGCGGAGGCGTCGCTGGCGCGTCAGGAAGAGGCGGTCGAGGCGGTCCGCTCGCAGGTCGCCGGGTTCGCCGCGGCCAGCTATCGCTCCGGCGGCGGCTTCGACCCGACGCTGCGGGCGCTGCTCGCCGACAGCCCGGAGGACTTCCTCGCCCAGGCTTCCGTCGTCAACGCCTACGCCGGCCAGCAGGCCGACAGCCTCGCCGTCGCGGCCGAGGTGAGCCGCGCCTTCGAGCAGGCGCGGATGCTCGCCGACGAGGAACTGCTCCGCCAGCAGGCCATCGAGGCCACGCTGGACACCGAGCGTGAGACGGTCGAGACCCTCCTGGACGACGCCCAGGCCATCCTCGATCAGCTGGAGGCCGAGGAACTGGCCCGGCTGGAGCAGGAGCGCGAGGAGAACGCCGAGGAGCCGAGCCGCGGCGAGGACGAGGAAGAGGACGAGGACGAGGCGCGCCCCGAGGTCCCCGTGTCCGGTCGCGCCGGTGCCGTGGTCGACTTCGCGATGTCACAGCTGGGCGACCCGTACTGCTGGGGCGGCAACGGTCCGGACTGCTGGGACTGTTCCGGCCTGACCGCCGCGGCATGGGCCGAGGCCGGCGTGAGCCTGCCGCGCTCGTCCGGTTCGCAGATCAACTCCGGCACCAGGGTGTCCAAGAGCCAGCTGCAGCCAGGTGACCTGGTGTTCTACTACAGCCCGATCAGCCACGTCGGTATCTACATCGGTGGCGGGAAGATCGTGCACGCCACGCACCCGGGCGATGTGGTCAGCGTCGACGACGTCGACCTGATGCCGTTCTCCGGCGCCACCCGGCCGGGCTGACCGGCCGCGGGTCCGGCGCATCGAATAGAACGCCCAGGCCCAGCTCACACCGACCGCCCCCCGGGCGGACGGTGTGCGTGACGGTTCTCGGCGGTCGGCACTCGCGGGGCCGGCCGTACGACTGCATCCGTCACGCCAACCGCCCCATGGCCGTCGGCCGAGCTGACTCAGCCGACGCTGATGGCGTTGCTGAGCTGCCAGCTGATGAACCACGTTCCGGCCAGGATGACCGCAACGATGGCCAAGCGCATGAGCGCGCTCTCGACGCGCACGGTATTCCGCTGTCGCAGAACCTCACGCATGGTCGATCACCCCCGGACCCTTCGGATCTGCTGGCAGGTCAGTACCAGCTACCTCAAGCATGAGGTCAGATCACTTCGGGGTCGATGGAGCGAGCGGTTACTTACGTATCATCTGAACGGGGGAGCTCTGTCACACTAGGTGATCGAGCGTCACCCAGTGTCACAGCTGGATACTGCGTGTCACCAGAATCGTCACCGGTGTCACACTACCCCGGTTGGGCGTCCTCACCGCGGCTCAACAGACCAGCTCGTACCGCCGCCATGATGGCCTGGGCGCGGTTGGAGGCGTTGAGCTTGTCGTAGAGCTTCGATACGTGCGTTTTCGTGGTGGATTCGCTGATGTAGAGCTTGCGGGCGATGCTCGAGACGCCGAGGCCGTCGGCCAGCAGGTCCAGCACTTCGCGCTCACGACGGGTGAGCTGCGGCCCGGTCGGGTGTAACCGGCGCTGCATGGCCTCGGCCAGGCCGTCGGCGATGAACGCGGACGGGGTGGCGGCGGCGTGCCGGGCGGCGGCGACGACCTCGTCGCTGGGCGAGCTCTTGGGCACGAACGCCGAGGCGCCGGCATCGAGGGCGCCGAACAGGTGGTCGTCGCCGGCGTACATGGTGAGGATGACCAGGCCGATGTCGGCACGGGCCTGACGCAACTTCTGCGCCAGCTCCAGGCCGCTGCCGTCGGGCAGCCGGACGTCGATGACCGCCACCGCGGGCTGCGTGGTCTCGGCGACCTTGTTCGCCTCGGCGACGGTTGCCGCCTCGCCGACCACGGTGAAGTCCACGTCGCGCTCGAATGCTCGGCGCAGGCCTTGGCGGATGAGCTCGTGGTCGTCCACGAGCATGACCGACATGGGCACGGTTGTTACCCCTCTCCATCGATGGTGCCGAGGGATACGTCGACGACCGTACCGCTCTCGGGTCTGTCTTCGATGACGAGTGTCGCCCCCACCCGTCGGGCCCGCTCGGCCATGATCTCCAGACCGTACCGTCCGCGCGGCTGGTCCCGCATGCCCGTTCCGTCATCGACCACCCGAATCTGGGCGTTGGGCGGACTGACGGACACCGTGACCCAGAGGTTCTTGGCCTTGGCGTGTTTGCGGACGTTGGTGATGGCCTCCTGGCCGATGCGCAGCAACTCGGCTTCGATCTCCGGCCGCAGCCGGTCGTGCTCCTCCTGGTGCACCAGGTGGACCTTGAGGCCGGCCTGAGCGCCGACCTGGCGGGCGTAGGCCGACAGTGACGAGCCGAGCCCGCCGTCGTGGTCGAGATCGCTGCGCAGGTCGAAGATCGAGTGCCGCAGGTTCGACAGGATGCGGGTCAGCTCCTGGCGCAACGTCGTGGACAACGACTTGGCGTCGGCGTCGGTGGTGCGGGCGATGAGGTCGTCGACGAGATACCCCAGCGACGTCAGCTCCTGGGCGATGCCGTCGTGGATCTCGCGGGCCAGCCGCCGGCGCTCCTCGCGGGTGGCCAGTTCGCGTACCTCGTCGAAGAGCAGTGCCGTCTCCAGCCGCAGAGCCCCTTCGTCGGTGGAGCTCACCAGGGTCTGGAGTTCGTCGGAGGACACCTGGTCGGGCACGTCGGCGACGATGACGCCCATGGTGCGCGACCCGACCCGCAGCGGCAGCACCACGCGGTAGCCGCGCCGCCCCAGCGGGGTCCAGGCCGGTGTCTCGCTGCTCCACGCCTCCAGGACGACGGGGTCGCGCTCGGCTCCGAGCAGCCATCCGTCGTCCTCACCGCGATGGGCGAGCGGGAACAGGTTGCCGCCCTCGCGCCGCACCAGCAGCGCCGCCCGGCGCACTGCCAGCGGGCGGGCGATCTGGTCGAGCAGGCCCTCGGCGAGGGTGCCGGGGTCGAGCCCGACCGACAGTCGCCGCGACACCACCCGCAGCTCCGACAGCAGCCGGTACGCGGCGGCGTAGCGGCCGCCGTCGGCGATCTGGATGCTGTCCAGGCGCAGCACCCAGGCACCGATGGCGCCGGTGGCGAAGATGATGACCACCCAGACCGAGACGCTGCCGAAGGTGGGCAGCGCGATGAGGTTGCCGCCGGCGAGGATGTTGCCGATGGCCAGACCGATGGCGCCGGTCAGGGTGGTGATGGCGGTGCCCATGATGCTGCCGGCCAGGCCCGCGGCGAACGCCGGCACCAGCAGGTAGGGGAGCGCGAGGTAGGCCTCGGGCAGGCCGAGTCCGACGATGATGGACGCCAGCGCCATCTCCGCGGCCACCCGCACGCGGGTGCGCGGCAGGATGCGTTCGGAGATGGCCGCGGCCAGGGCCACCAGCGCCAGCGCGCCCAGCCACCACCAGTCGGTGACGACGCTACGGGCAGAGCCGGTCAGGGCGATGACGAGCGCGAGCATGCCGGGCCTGGCGACGGCCACTCCATGCCAATGACGCTGGACGGAATCGGGAGCCCACACACTCACAGGGGGCAGTTTGCCGTAAAAAGTCTTCTGGCGAGTTCTGAAAACGGCCCGTGCCCGCACTTCGAGACGCGGGGTTGATCAACGCCCTGGCCTGGAACCGATTACGGGCAGTGACGGTGGCCGGAACTCACTGTGACGCTGTGACACGGGTCTGGCTTCGGGTCGCGCGCCCGCCCGAAATGCGTTATGAGCGCGGGTCGGTGGCAGTCCGGCAGACCGCCCGGCGGCTCACGGCACGCCACCGTGCGAGGCGCGGCGGAACTGTTCGAGGTACCGGGCGACGGGCCCGGCGGTGAGCACGCCGCTGCCGGCCCCGGCCAGCTCGCGCGCCGCCGGCGCCAGCACCGTGCCGGCGCGCCGGATCAGCGCGGTGTCGCCCACGGCCACCGCGGCGCGGCCCGTGAGGCACCACTTCGCCTCGAAGAGCAGGTCGCGCGGTGGTTCCGGAATCCGGTGCAGCGCGGCCGCGGCGTCGCCGGGCCGGTCGCGTGCCAGCAGGACCAGCGGCCGGGCCCACGGCGCGTACGGACCCCAGTCGGTGTCGTCGTCGACGTCGGCGGGCACGTCGCGCCAGACCCGCAGGCACAACAGGGCGAGCGGCAGGAGACCACGCTCGAGGCCCGGCATCCCGGCTCCCTCGAGTCGCGCCGCCGCGTCGCGATAGGCCGCCTCGGCGTCGTCCAGGGGTGCCCCCGTCGCCACGTGCCGCAGTGCGCGGTACCAGCGCGTGATGACGTCGACGAGCGGGCGCTCCTGCTGCGCGGCGAGCCGGTCGGCCGCCGCCGCGTGCTCGTCGGCCGCGGCGAAGTCGGCGAGCGCGCCGCGGGCCTGCATGCGGATCAGGTGGCCGAGGATCTCGAACGTGGCCAGACCGTGCCGCGCGGCCAGGCCGACCAGTTCGGCGCCGATCCGGTCGCGCTCCGGTGCCAGGCCGGCGCGTTGGAAGGTCTGCATGAACACGCCGTTCAGGGCGAACGCCAGCAGCGCGGGATCGCCCAGGCGGCGGGCGATGCGCTCGGCCTCGGCGGCGGCCCGCGGACCGCGGTCGCCCCGCGTCCCGCGCGACTCCATCGCGATGGTGGCCAGCAACCGGGCACGGGCCGCGTCGTCGGGCCCCGGCGCCAGCGCGGTCAGCGTGCGCTCCGCCGCCGCGACCACGCGCGCCGCCCGCTCCGGGTGGTCCGAGCGGGTCCAGCTGCCCGGTACGTCGTACATCCCGATCACCCGGGCGGTGAGCTCGGGGTCGCCGAGCTGCTCGGCCGCGGCGACGGCGGCCACCCGCTGCTGCTGGGCAGCCGCGAGCCCCTGGCCTCCGGTCAGGGCGAGTATGCGCAACAGGCCCACTGTCGATTCCAGACGGCCGCGTGCGTTCTCCGCCACCGTCTGGTCGTAGGCCGCGGTGGCGTCGGCCCAGACGCGCCCGACGGCGTCGGCCGGCAGGTCGCCGGACTGTCGGAGGATGTCGGTCTCCAGCCGGCGCAGGCGCGGCCCGGGTTCCACTCCGAGCCGTTCGACCAGCAGTCCGCGGGCGCGGCGCAGCACCGCGAGAGCGTCACCCTGGCGCCCGTCGCGGTACAGCGCGAGCGCCAGCAGCCGCCAGGCCTCCTCCCGCCACGGGTGCTCGGCGACGTGGGCGTCCAGGTCCGGAACGGCATCGGCGGCGTGGCCGAGCTCGAGGCGTGCCTCGGCCCGGCGCTCGACGGCGCTCAGCCGCAGCTCTTCCAGCCGCGACCGCTCGGCACGCGCCCACGACGCGTCCTCGAAGTCCGCGTAGGCGGGGCCCCGCCAGCCGGCCAGCGCCTCGTCCAGCCGGTTCAGGGCCCGGGCCGGGGGTTCGGCCGACGCGGCGGCCACCGCGTCTTCGAACCGCCAGGCGTCCACGGAATCCCGCGGCACCCGCAGCGCGTAGCCCGGCCCTTCGGTGACCAGCAGCCTGGCCGGCTGACGCGGCGCGCGGTCCGGCTCCACCGCCCGGCGCAGTGCGGCGACGAAGGTGCGGACGGCGACGACCGCGCCGTCCGGCGGGTCGTCCCAGAGATCGTAGACGAGCCGGCTCACGGGAACGACCCGGCCGCGCGCCACGATCAGCCGGGCCAGCACCTCCCGGTGCCGCGGTCCCTTGAGGTCGACGGCCTGGCCGGCGCCGTTCCAGGCCCGCACCGGCCCGAGTACTCCGAACCGCATCCACCGATCACCCCCGTCCTCAGCACACGGTACGGCGCTCATCGAACGCTCATCCGGTGGTCCCAGGCTGGAACAGAAACAGGCACCTCGAAACAGGAGCATCCATGACACTGTCCATCGACGGCTTCGACCAGCGGCGCATCCCGGTGAACGGCGGTGTCGGGCTCAACGCCGCTGTCGGCGGCGCCGGTCCCGCCGTGGTGCTGCTGCACGGGTTCCCGCAGACCCATCTCATGTGGCGACACGTCGCGGTGGAGCTGGCCGCCGACTTCACCGTGATCTGCCCGGATCTGCGCGGTTACGGCGCGAGTGACAAGCCACCGGAGCGTGACGCCGGCACGTACTCGAAGCGGACCATGGCCTCGGACGTGCTCACGCTCGCCGAGCGGCTCGGTCACGAGCGGGTCGCGGTGGCCGGCCACGACCGCGGCGCGCTGGTGGCGTTCCGCGCCGGCCTGGACTACCCGGACCGCGTCAGCCACCTGGCGGTACTGGACGTCCTGCCTACGGTGGACATGTGGGACGTCCTGCACGGCGCCGACGCGGCCGTCGCCTTTCACCTCTATCTCATGGCGCAGCCACCCGGCCTGCCGGAACGGATGATCGCGGCCAGCGCCGACGCCTTCCACGGCCACTTCCTCGACCTGTGGGCGCGGCGCCCGGACGCCATCCCGGCGGACGTGCGCGCCGAGTACCTGCGGGCCTGCGCGGCGGCCGTCCCGTCGATCGTCGCCGACTACCGGGCCTCCGCGGGCATCGACGTCGAGCACGACCGGGCCGACCGGGCCGCGGGTCGCCGGCTGACCATGCCGGTGGCCGTCGTCCAGCAGGACTGGGGCGCCGCGCTCGGGTACGACGCCGCCGCGTTGTGGCGGCACTGGGCGCCGGACCTGCGGCACACCACGACGTCGGCGGGCCATTTCATGGCCGAGGAGGCGCCGGACGAGGTCGTCACGGAACTGCGCGCCCTGCTGGCCCGCTAGGGGGTCTCGTGGACAGCGGTCAGCCGCGCGGGTCGGTGACCGAGCCGAGGAAGAGGATGGTGCCGGTCTCACGGTCGGAGATGGTGAAGGCGAACGGCCGGTCCACCCGGAACTCCATTCCCGCCGACTGTGCCATCACCCCGCCGGTGACGGCCGCCGCCTCGGTGCCTTTCTCGTCGACCCGCAGATAGGTCTTGTGCGCCACAACGTCCAGCCACGGATTGGACGGTGACATCGGGCGGAAGTCGCCGCCCCCGAACGCCAGGCCCATGCCGAGCGCGGTCAGCGCGTCGTCGAGCGTCGCCTCCCACTCCAGTTCGAAGCGGGGGAGCGCGAGGGTCGAGATCTTCTGCTCGCCGAGGCCGGCGACGGCGTCGGCCCACTCGGCGGCGTCGAGCCGGCTGAGCAGGTCCGGCAGCCCGGCGGGATCGTCAGGCACCAGGATCTCCATGCCGTAGCGCTCGTCCTCGCCGTAGGGCAGCCGCAGCATGCGATACCCGTCGCGGGTGCTCAGCTCCAGGTACGTATCGCTCTGGTGCATGAGCGGAACCGTGACGACCTCGCCGTCGGGCAGGGTGAAGTCGGCGTCGCGGGTCTCGGCCGCATCGAACGGGGTGGTCCAGCCGCCGAGGAAGTAGACGGCGTTCAGCAGCACCAGGACGGCGTTCGCGTTGGGCAACTCGAGCTCCTCGGCGATGCCGTCGATGCGGTCCTCGGTGTGCTCGCGGACCCAGGCGTCGATCTCGTCCGCGGTGTCCTGCGAACCGAGCTCGGCCTCCTCGGCGGTGGCGCCGAACACGTCGCGGACGAACGTCAGGTAGTCCTCCTCGAACGGGTGGTCCTCCTGCGCCCACAGCGCGTTGGCGACCGAGAGCGTGACGTCGTCGGTGTCGGCCAACTGGTCCAGCAGGGCGCCGACCCGCACGTCACGGGCGTCGTCGAGGTGCAGGACGTCGGCCATGGCGGTCGCGGTGTCGCCACCGGCCCCGGCCAACACCATGGCCAGCAGTGCGGCGACGGACACAGGGGAGGTGACGGTGTTCTCGTCGCCGGCGGTGAGCTGGCCGAGCAGGTCGAATCCGAACGCGTTCACGGCGGAGCCGACGGCGCCGGCGTCGGCCGGCGCGAGATCCGAGACGACCTGCACCCGGGCGGTGTCCGGCGATGCGGGGGCGGACGGCGAGCCCTCGCCGTCGACGGCGGCGGTTCCGCAGGCCGCGACCAGCAGGCTGCCGGCGACGGCGGCGGTCCAGCGTGTGAGCGACATGCGTACCCCCAGGTTGGTCGGGCTCAGCCGCGCGGGTCGGTCACCGTCCCGAGGAAGACGACGGTGCCGGTCTCGCGGTCGGAGATGGTGAAGGCGAACGGCCGGTCTGCGCGGAAGCTCTCACCGGCCGACGTACGCGTCATGCCGCCGGTGACGGCGGCGGCCTCGGTGCCGGCCTCGTCGACCCGGATGTAGGTCTTGTGCACGACGGTGTCCAGCGTCTGGCCGTGCGGCGACATGGGCCGGAAGTCGCCGCCCTGGAACGCCGGTCCCATGCCCAGCGCCGTCAGGGCGGCGGTCAGCTCGGCGTCCCACGCCAGTTCGAACCGGGGCAGCACGACGGTGCCGAGCTCCTGCGGCGCCAGGCCGGCGACGGCGTCGGCCCACTCGGCGGCGTCGAGCGTGGCCAGCAGCTGCGGCAGGGTGGAGTCGGCGTCGGGCAGCAGGATCTCCATGCCGTAGCGGCCGTCCTGGCCGTAGGGGAGGCGCAGCATGCGGTACCCGTCGCGCTGGACGAGTTCGAGTTCCTGGTCGCGCAGGTACATGAGCGGGACGTCGGCGGTGCTGTCGTCGGCCAGGGTGAACGCTTCGTCCTGGGTGGCGGCGGGGTCGAACTCGGTGGTCCAGGTGCCGAGGAAATAGACCGCGTTGAGCAGGACGACCGCGGCCTGCGGATCCGGAAGGCCGAGGTCGGCCGCGATGCCGTCGATGCGCTCCTCGGTGTGCTCGCGGACCCAGGCGTCGATGTCGTCCGCGGTGTCCTGCGCGCCGAGGTCCGCCTCCTCGGCCGTCGCCCCGAACGAGTCGCGGACGAACGAGAGGTAGCCGTCCTCGAGCTGGAAGCCCTCACGAGCCCAGATGGCGTTGGCGGTGGAGAGGGTGACGTCGTCGGTGTCGGCCAGCCGGTCGAGCAGCGCGCCGACACGAACGTCGCGGGCGTCGTCGAGGTGCAGGACGCCGGCCATGGCGGCGGCGGTGTCGCCACCGGCGCCCGCGAGCACCATGGCCAGCAGCGACGCCACCGAGACCGGCGACGTGACGGTGTTCTGCGAGCCGTCGGCGAGCTGGCCGAGCAGGTCGAAGCCGAACGCGTTGACCGCGGCGCCGACGCTGCCGGCGTCGGCCGGCGCGAGGTCGGCGACGACGTCGATGCGCGGCGCCGGACCGGCGTCGGCCGGCGGCGTCGTGGTCTCGGGGCCTGCCGTGGCGGTGGAGCCCGCGCCGGGACCGTCGGTGTCGCTGCCGCAGCCGGCCAGCAGCAGACAGCCCGCGAGCAGGGCAGCGGCCAGGCGAGGCAGGGACATGAGCACACCTTCCATCGGCTCCGGCGGTTCCGGCGACGAGTCAACCACGCTCCTACTCCCTTGGACGGGACCGGCGCCCGTTCGGTTGCGCGGATCCGGCGCCCTACGCCACCGGGGCGCGCTCGTCGGACTCCGTCGGCCTGTGGTCGTCGGGCGCCGCCGGGACCCGGACGACGTCGCCGAAGAAGAAGCGGGAGAACCGGGCGCGGCGCCGATCCGCCCGGTACCGCGGGTTCAGCACACCGTTCGCGTCGGCCTCGGCGCCCGGGTCGGTCGGCGCCCACTCCAGGTGCGGCGTCCGCAGCGCCGCCTCCGGCGCGGTGAGCGGCCGGTGCAGTTCGCTGAACCCGCCCTCGGGGCTGACCATGACGACACCGGTCGCGTGCCCGTGCTCCAGCTCGTCGCGGTCGCGGAGCTGCAGGCCCAGGCAGATCCGCTTCGCCGCCCAGAACGCCAGCGGCGGCATGACGACGACAGCCACCTGCAGCGCCCGGGTGAGTCCGTTCAGCGGAACGTGCAGCAGGGTGGCGACGACGTCGTTCCCACCGGCGATCCACAGGATCAGGTAGAAGGCGACGAACGCGGCGACCAGACCGGTGCGCACCGGCAGGTCGCGCGGCCGGTCCAGCACCGCGGGGTCGCGCCGGTCGCCCGTCGCCCACTGCTCGAACCACGGGTAGAGCGCCAGCGTCGCCAGCATCACTCCGGGCAGCACCATGACCGGGATCACCACGCTGAGCGTGAGCTCGTGCCCGAAGACGCCGATCTCCCACGGCGGCATGAGCCGCACGGCACCGTCGAGGAACCCCAGGTACCACGGCGGCCGGCTGCCGGCGGGCGCCTGGGCCGGGTCGAACGGACCCCAGAGCCAGACCGGGTTGACCTGGATCGTGGCGGCCATGAGAACGATGACACCGCTGACCGTCAGCAGCAGGCCGGCCATCCGCGCCGCGTAGGCGGAGACCGGCGGCGCGCCCGCCGTCGTCGCCGGCGCCCTCCCGCGCGGACGCTGCCGGTACATCAGCAGCAGGTACAGGGCGAACAACGCGACGGTGACCGCCGGCAGCAGGTACACGTGCGCGGTGTTCAGCCGCCCGATGATGTCCTCGCCGGGGAAGTCGCCGCCGAACACCACCCACGCCATCCACGTGCCGATCACCGGGGTGGCCAGCAGGTAGCCCTCGGTGACCCGCAACCCGGTTCCCGACTGCAGGTCGTCGGGCAGGGAGTGCCCGAGGTACGCCTCCGCGATGCTCACCACGAGCAGGGCGAGCAGGATCAGCCAGCCGTACCGCCGCGGCCCCCGGAACGCGCCGGCGAGGAAGACCCGGAGCAAATGCGCCGACAACGCGGCGATGAACACCAGCGACGCCCAGTGGTGAATCTGCCGGACCAGCAGACCGCCCTTGACCTCCATCGAGATGTCCAGCGTTGACGCGTACGCCTCGGACATCCGCACGCCTCGCAACGGCGCGTAGTCGCCGTCGTAGACGATCTGCGTCATCGACGGCTGGAACCAGAACGTGAGCACGACGCCGGTCACCAGCACGAGGACGAAACTGCAGACCGCCATGGGGCCGAGCAGGTCCGGCCACCGCGCCGGGGCGGCGACCCCGCGCCGGTCCGGCCGGCGGACTCCGCCACCGCGCCGGTCGGCCAGGTCCGTCAGCCGCGTGGCCAGGCTCGCGACGCGGGCGATCGGTCCGTGGTTCGTCAGGTCAGGCATGTCGCACTCCCGGAATTCGCTCCTGTACTCAAGACCCCGTCCGGGTGGGTGGTTGTGACATGAGATGGGTCACGCTCGCGACCCGGGATGCGGGACTGTCAGCCGTCACCGCGCTCGGAAGAAGGATCAGGTGGACGATCGCGCCGGAGTGCCGCGCCGAGGTCACCTGATCGTTTCGTGTCCACATGCTGGAGACGAGCAGGTGCACAAACCTCGCGTCCCGGGACGCCGTCGTCACCTGATCATCGCCACCCGACCGATCAGGTGGCACATCGACGATCAGGTGACGTCCCGCGAGCACGCGACGCCCGCGGCGGCGGCCAGCATCGGTACCGGCCCCTAGGCTGACCGGGTGACGCCGTCGATCGACCTCATGGACGACACGTTCGTCGTCGCCGACCGCGCCGAGCTGGCCGCGTACTTCCGGGACCCGGACACCTGCCGGGCGTGGTGGCCGCGGCTGCGGCTCACCGTCGACGAGGATCGCGGACTGAAGGGCGTGCGGTGGGTCGTGGCCGGCGAGCTGGCCGGGACCGCGGAGATCTGGCTGGAACGGTGGCGCGACGGCGCCGTCGTGCACTGGTTCCTGCGCGCGGACCCGTCCGGGGCCGCCCGCTCTCCCGGCCGGCTGCGGCTGCGCTACACCCGCGAGTACAAGGCCCGGGTGCACGAGTTGAAGGACCGCCTGGAGCACGGCCGGGCAGCCGGCGTGCCGCGGCTGCCGCCGGCTCGATAGTCTCCGCCCCAGCCGGTGTCTCCGCGCCTGCCGGCGTCACCGCAGCAGCCGGCGCGGAGCCGGCCGCGGGAGATGGCACACTTCAGTCATGGCAGCGCAGACCACGTCGAGCATCGTCGTCGCGGCGAACCCGGCCGACATCATGGCCGTCATCGCCGACCTCGAGTTCTACCCCGAGTGGACCGCGTCGGTACGCGAGGTCGAGGTACTGACGACCGAGCCGGCCAGCGGGCGGCCGGCCACGGCGAAGTTCGTCCTCGACGCCGGCCCGATCAAGGACCGCTACACGCTCTCCTACGAGTGGGACGGCGACGACGAGGTGCGCTGGAACCTGGTCGAGGGCGGCCTGATCAAGCAGCTCGAGGGGTCCTACGCACTGCGCGCCGGTGCCGGCGGCGGCACCGAGGTGACCTACCAACTGACGGTCGACGTGGCCATCCCGATGCTCGGGCTGATGAAACGCAAGGCCGAGAAGGTCATCATCGACACGGCGCTGAAAGAACTGAAGAAGCGGGTCGAGGACGGAGTGGACGAGTGAGCCTGACCATCGGGGTGGACGTCGGCGGCACCAAGATCGCGGCTGGGATCGTCGACGAGAAGGGCGTCATCGGGGCGCGGGCCCGGCGGGAGACGCCGTCGCAGGACCCTGCGGCTATCGTCGAGACGATCATCGAGGTCTCCCGGGAACTGGCCGCCCAGCAGGAGGTCGAGGCCGTGGGCGTCGGCTCGGCCGGCTTCGTCGACTCCGCCCGCTCGCGCGTGTTGTTCGCCCCCAATCTGGCGTGGCGAGACGTCGCGGTCCGCGACCAGGTGGCCGAGGCCACCGGCCTGCCCACGGTCGTCGAGAACGACGCCAATGCGGCGGCCTGGGGCGAGTTCCGCTTCGGCGCGGCCGAGGACGTCGACGACATGATCCTGCTCACCATCGGCACCGGTGTCGGCGGCGGGTTGGTCCTTGACGGGCAGATCTACCGGGGCGCCCACGGTGTGGCCGCCGAGGTGGGCCACATGCGGGTGGTGCCGGACGGCCAGCTGTGCGGGTGCGGCCTGCGCGGCTGCCTGGAGGCCTACGCCAGTGGCACCGCCCTGGTGCGGGAGGCACGGGCCGCGGCCACCCTGCCGTCCGCGGAGCGGCTGCTCGAGATGGCAGCCGGTGACCCGCAGCGCATCACCGGGCCGATGGTCACCGCGGCGGCAGCCGAGGGCGACGAGCTGGCCATCGTGCTGATCGCTCAGCTCGGCCGATGGCTCGGTGAGGCGATGGGCTCCTTCGTCGCGCTCTTCGACCCGGCCGTGTTCGTCATCGGCGGTGGCGTTTCCGAGGCCGGCGACCTGCTGTTGCGCCCGGCCGACGAGGCACTGCGCAAGCAGATCACCGGTGGCGGGCACCGTCCGGAGCCGGAGGTCCGGCTCGCCACGCTCGGCAACGACGCCGGCGTCATCGGCGCGGCCGACCTCGCCCGGGTGTGAGCGGCGCCAGCCCGGCGGTCCCGTTGCGGGTCGTCTCGTACAACGTGCGCGGGTTGCGTGCCGGGGCGCCGGCCGTGGCGCGGGTGCTGCGCGACCTGGACGCCGACGTCGTCCTGCTGCAGGAGATCCCGCGGGTGCTGAACTGGCGCGGCCGGTGCGCCGCGCTGGCGCGCCGGGCGGACCTGCTCTACGCCGCCGGCGGCGGCACCACCGGCGGGACCGCGCTGTTCACGTCGATCCGGGTGGACGTCCGTGACGTCGAGGAACACCGGTTGCGGCCGACGCCGGGGTTGCGCCGCCGTGGCCTGGTGCTGGCCCGGCTGGCCAAGGACGGCGTGGCGTTCGGGGCGGCGTCGATCCACCTGGGCGACGACGCGGGGGAGCGGGCCCGGCACCTGACCGACATCACCGCGCTGGTCAACCGGTTCGGGCTCGCCAGCATGGTGGTCGGCGGCGACGTCAACGAGGAACCCGGCGCGCCGACCTGGACCCGTCTGGCCTCGCACTACGCCGACGCCGGCGCGGCCGTCAGCGCCCCGACGTTCCCGGTGACGGACCCGCGGCGACGCGTCGACGGCGTCTTCGTCCGCGGGCCCGTGGCCGTGGAGTCCTACGGGGTCGCGGACACCGCGCAGGTACAAAAGGCCAGTGACCACCGCCCGGTCGTGGCGGACCTGACGCTCACCCCCTAGAGCACGGCGCCGTCGTCGGGGTCGCCCGGGTGGTGCCCGCGCATCCGGGCGATCAGCGTGACGAAGCCGGTGACGAACGCCGCCACCGCGAACAGCACCATCTCGTCCGGTGGCCGCCACGACATCACGGCAACGATGATCAGCGCGATGGGCGGCGCGATGACGCCGGCCCAGGCCAGCCGGGTGACACGGTCGCCACGCGGGATGGGCGCCGGCGGCGGCGGGACGAAGTGGTCGCTCACCTCGGAGCCGTCGACGGCGACGTCCTCGTTGGGGATCTCGTCATGCCCGGGGCGTCCGCCGGGACCGACGGCGGCCAGCGGCCCGAGCGTCAACGAGGCGTCCCGGTAGTCGCCGGCCGGCGGGCCGTCCGGCTGCTCACCGTCGCCGGGCTGGGCGCTCTCGCCGCCGTCCGGCCCGCCAGCGTCCGGACGGGCGGTCCCGTCGGCTCGCAGCCGCTCCACGAGGTCGTCGGGGAGGTCGTCGAGCTGGTCGTCGGGCCCGAGCTGCTCGGCCGCCGGCCACGGCTGGTCGCCACCGGAGGACGGCGAAGCGTGAAACGTGTCGACCAGGTCGGCCCAGGTCTTGTCGTCGTCGCGGCTCATGGCGTCAGGCCCCGGTTCTTCTTGGCGACTCGTTCGGCGAACGCCGCCGACCCCTCGAGGATGGTCGGTGCGTCGTAGTCGAGGGTGGCGACGTGGTAGCTGCGCTGCAGCAGGACCTCGGTGACGTCGGTGGACGAGACGCCGGAGAGGATGACCGGGGCGCTGGTGGCGTCCACGACGTGATCGTTGACGCTGCGGTACAGCAGCACCGGCTGGGTGATCATGGCGAGGTCGCGGCGCACCAGTTCCCACAGTTTCGTCTGCGAGTACAGGGCCTGCAGCGGCGTGCGGTCGTAGGCCCGCTCGTCCTGCCCGGGCATGGCGATGTCGCCGGACAGCCCGGCCGCCGACGGACGCAGCAGCCGCAGCAACGGCAGCGCCTTCAGCCGTCGGTCCGCGCTCGTCACCACCGGATTGACCAGCACCAAACCCTGTACCAGCGGGCCGTGCTCCTGGGCGAGCCGCAGTGCCAGGCAACCACCCATGGACAGCCCGGCGACGATGACCTGCGGACACCGCTCAGCCAGGTCGAGCAGCGAGCGCTCGACCCGCCGGTACCAGTCGGGCCAGCCGGTGAGGTTGAGGTCCTGCCAGCTGGTGGCGTGGCCGGGCAGCCGGGGGAGTTCGACGCTGTAGTCCAGAGCCGCCAGGTGTTCGGCCCAGGGGCGAAGCGCGGCCGGCGAGCCGGTGAACCCGTGGCACAGCAGAACGCCGACAGGGCCGCCGTCGTGGCGGAACGGTTCCGTCGACCGGATCGTCTCGCCCTCAGAGAGCATCGCGTCCCCTCCCGTCCTCGCCTCGGCCGTCGTGGTCGGCTCGAAGAAGCATCGTCGCATGCGTCCGATCCGTCCGAGTGAGCGAGGGCATCGGGTTCGCAGCCGGCGACCGACTGAGGCGGTAGTGTTCCGACGTGTTCTACTGGCTGATGAAGAGCGTCTTCCTCGGGCCGATCCTGCGGCTGATCTATCGGCCGTGGGCCGAAGGGGTGGAGAACGTTCCAGAGCGCGGCGGCGCCATTCTCGCAGGTAACCACCTCACCGTGGTCGACTCCTTCTTCATGCCGCTGGTGCTCGACCGGAAAGTGAGCTTCCTGGCCAAGAGCGACTATTTCACCGAACGGGGCATCAAGGGGTGGTTCAAGCGCCTCTTCTTCGGCGGCACTGGGCAGGTGCCCATCGACCGCACCGGCGGGCGCGCCAGCGAGCAGGCACTACGCACCGCCACCCGAATCCTGCGGCAGGGTGACCTGCTGGGCATCTACCCCGAGGGCACCCGCTCGCCCGACGGGCGGCTCTACCGCGGCAAGACCGGCGTGGCCCGGATGGCGCTGGAGGCCGGCGTCCCGGTCGTCCCGGTGGCGATGATCGGCACCGCCGAGATGCAGCCGGCCGGGCGCGTCATCCCCAAGGTCATGCGGCCGGGCATCCGGTTCGGCAAACCCCTGGACTTCAGCCGCTACGAGGGCATGGAGAACGACCGGCACGTGCTGCGGTCGGTCACCGACGAGATCATGTACGCGCTGATGGAGCTGTCCGGCCAGGAGTACGTCGACGTGTACGCCGCCAGCGTCAAGGCCGCCAAGCCCGCCGAGCCGCCGTCGGCGTGACGGCACCCGCCCCCGCCCCCCCGGAATGATCACGTCCACCATGGTTCCTCCCGCGTCACCATGCATGCGTGCCTGGTGATGCGGGCGCACCCATGGTGGACGTGATCATTCCGGGGCGGGTCAGCGGTCAGTGGCGGCCGGGGTAGCGCTCCGGCTCCGGCTCGGCCGGCTGGACGCTGTGGCTCGGGAAGTCCTCCAGCGCGCCGGTGGGCTGGTCGTCCCACTCGCTGAACGTCAGCGGGCTGGACAGGTACGCCGTCAGCAACTGTGCGGTGTACCGGATACTGTCCAGGTGGGTGCGCTCGTGGCCGTGGCTGGAATCCACGCCGAACCCGATCAGCGCGGTGCGGCACTCCAGCCCGGACTCCACCGCCGGGGCGGCGTCGGATCGGTAGAAGCGGTAGACGTCGCGGCGGAACGGCAGGTCGTTCTTCTCGCACAGGGCGATGAGCCTGCGGGTCAGGTGGTAGTCGAACGGGCCGGTGGAGTCGAGCATGCCGATGTTGACGGTGTCCTCGCGGGACGCCTGGCCCTCGCTGACCACGCCGTTGTCGACGGCGACCAGTTCCGCGACGTCGTCGTCGAGACCGTGCGTGGCGCCGATGCCGACCTCCTCGCCGATGGTCACCAGCAGGTGGGCGGTCACCGGAAGGCTGCCGCCGTCGTCGATGATCGCCTTGACCGCGGCCAGGCAGGCGGCGAGGCCGGCCTTGTCGTCGAGGTGACGCGCTTTCACGTAGCCGTTCGGGGTGATCTGCGGCGCGGCGTCGAGCGCCACGAAGTCGCCGATGGACACGCCGAGGTCGATGAGGTCCTGTCGGGTCTCGACCGGCTCGTCGAGGCGGACCTCGACCTGGTGCCAGCCGACACCCTGGGTGTCGACGGCGTCGCCGAAGTTGTGGCCGCTGGACATCAGCGGCAGCACGGTGCCGGTGTGGATGCGGGTGAGGTCGTCGGTGAACAACGTCACGTGGGCGCCCTCGGCGAACCGGGCGCTGTGGGTGCCGATCGGGACGACCTCGACGCGGCCGTTGTCCTTCAGCCGCTTCACCATGCAGCCGATGGTGTCGGCGTGGACGACGACGGCGCGGCTGCTGTCCGAGGTGACACCGGCCAGGGTGGCGCGCAGCACACCGCGCCGGGTCAGTCGGATCGGGACCCCGAGTTCTTGCAGGTGATCGCCGATGATCTGCATGACAGCGTCGGTCCGTCCGGACGGGCTCGGCGTACGGAGCAACTCGAGCAGGACGTCACGCAGGTATTCGTCGTCGATGGGCAGGCACGTCATGACCACAGCCTCGCATGGCCACACCCCCGCAGCCGGACCAGGGCACGGTGTCCAAGGTCACCTGTGCCGTTCACCCTGTCTCGGCGCCGGACACCTCCTCCGAGGAACTGGGCGGCGCGGGATTCCAGGCCCGCGGCGGTGTCTTCGTCGCCGGGAAGAGCAGGTCGATGAAGCGCGCGGCGGTGGGCTGCGGCTCGTGGTTGGCCAGGCCCGGCCGCTCGTTCGCCTCGATCAGGACGTACTCGCTCTCCGATGGGCTGGTGACGATCATGTCCAGGCCGGTCACCGGGATGTCGATGGCCTTGCTCGCGGCCACCGCCGCCCGCGCCAGCGCCGGATGCAGCTCGGCCGTGACATCGTGGATGGTGCCGCCCGTGTGCAGGTTGGCGGTCCGGCGAACCCGTAGCGCCACGCCCTCCGGCAGCACGTCGTCCAGTTCGTAGCCCGCCGCCCGGACGGTGTCGATGGTGGTGTCGTCCAGCGGCACCCGCGACTCGCCGCCGGTCGCCGCCGCCCGGCGCCGGCTGTGCGCCTCGATCAGCTGGGCGACGCTGTGCTGTCCGGTGCCGTACACCGTCGCCGGACGACGGACGGCGGCGGCCACCACCTCGTGGCCGATGACGACGATGCGCAGGTCCTCGCCGGTCACGCACTCCTCGATGAGCACCTCGGGGCAGAAGGTCGTGGCGTGCTCGACGGCCCGGGCCAGCGCATCCGGGTCCGTGACCCCGACGGTGATACCGCGGCCCTGCTCGCCCCGGGTGGGCTTGACCACGACCTCGCCGACCTCGGCCAGGAAGGCGTCGTCGCCGGACCTGTCACCGGCCAGCCGGCCGCGGGCGACGGCGAGCCCGGCCCGCTGGAAGATGCGCCGGGTGGCGAGCTTGTCGTCACAGCGGCTCATCGCGACCGCGGTGGTGAGCTCGGACAACGACTCGCGGGTCACGACCCGCCGAGCGCCGTGGGTGAGCCGCAGCTCGCCGCTCTCCACGTCGGTGGTCTCGACCTTGATGCCGCGCCGCCGGGCCTCGTCGGCGATGATGCGCGCGTACGGGTTCAGCTCGGCGAACTCTTGCGGACCCGCCACGTAGAGCGGCTCATTGATGGGGTTCTTGCGCTTGACCGCGAAGACCGGAACGCGGCGGAAGCCCAGCTTCGTGTACAGCCTGATGGCCGGGTCGTTGTCGTGCAGGACCGACAGGTCGAGGTGGTCACGGCCGCGGCCGATGTACCGCTCGACCAGGACCCGCACCAGCGCCTCACCGACACCCGGGATGGTCGACTGCGGGTCCACCGCCAGGCTCCACAGGCTGCAGCCGCTGTCCGGATCGTCGAACGCCACCGCGTGGTCGATGCCGGTGACCGTGCCGACGATCTGCCCGGTGCGCTCGTCCTGCGCCACCAGGTACGTGAACGTCGGCGTGCGCTGATTGGCCCACATCAGCTCGGTGTCTCCGGTGACCATGCCGTGCGCCGCGTAGATGCGGTTGATCTCGTCGGCGTCGGCCAGCTCGCTCATCTTCCGGACGAAGACGCCCGGCACGACGTTGCGTCGCGGCCGGTAGCGGTGCAGCTCGAGCCGGTACGTCAGGGACGGGTCGATGAACAGCTCGTCCGGGGCATGCGACACCAGGACGTGCGGGTCGGCGACGTACATGGCGATGTCGCGTCGGCCGGCTTCCTCCGTCCCCAGCAGGTCGATGATCTCCTGTGGGTCGTCGAAGGTCTGCGCGAACACCAGCCGGCCCCAGCCGCAGTTGAGCGCGACGTTGCGCTTCATGCCGCGGACGAAGTGCTCCGGCGCCTCCTTCCACGGGCGGCTCCACAGCGACTGACCCTGCGCCGGCTGACCGCGGCGGCGCGACTCCGCCCGGGGCGGGACCCGCGGGCCGTCCTCTGCGTGTTCCTCGACCTGATCGGCGTGCTTGCGGTCGCCTTCGGTCACCGGGGTCAGGCCTCCCTGGGCAGGTGAGTCTGCAGCCACAGTTCGAGCAGGCCGAGCTGCCACAGCCGGTTGCCGCGCAGCGGCGTCAGCTCGGCGTTGGGGTCGGCGAGCAGCCGGTCGACGTACTCGGGACGGAACAGCCCGCGGTCGCGAGCGGCGGCCGAGTGCAGGGCGTCGTCGACGAGCTCCAGGTACCGTCCCTGCAGGTACTTCAGCGCCGGCACCGGGAAGTAGCCCTTCGGCCGGTCGATGACGCCGTGCGGGATGACCCGGCGGCCGGCCTCCTTGAGCACGCCCTTGCCCTCCTGGGCGAGCTTCAGCTCCGGCGGGCACTGCGCCGCCAACTCCACCAGCTCGTGGTCGAGGAACGGCACCCGCGCCTCGAGGCCCCACGCCATGGTCATGTTGTCCACCCGCTTGACCGGGTCGTCGGTCAGCATGATCTGGGTGTCCAGCCGCAACGCCGCGTCCACGGCCGTCTCGGCGCCCGGCCGTGTCATGTGTGCCCGGACGAAGTCGAGGCTGGCCGGGTGGCCGGGCAGGTACTCCGGCGAGACCACCTCGGCCATGCCTGCGTGGTCACGGTCGAAGAACGCCTTCGCGTAGGTGTCGACGGCGTCGGCGCGGCCGGCCCCGGCCAGCGGCGGGTACCAGTGGTAGCCGGCGAACACCTCGTCGGCGCCCTGGCCGGACTGCACCACCTTGACGTGCCGGCTGACCTCCTTGCTCAGCAGGAAGAAGCCGACCGCGTCGTGGCTCACCATCGGCTCGCTCATCGCGGCGACGGCGTCCTGCAGCGCCGGGAGCATGAGATCGGCGCCGATCCGGATCTGGTGGTGCTCGGTGGCGAACTCGCGGGCGATGATGTCGGAGTACTTGAACTCGTCGCCCTCCTCGCCGCCGACGGCCTCGAAGCCGATGCTGAACGTGTTGAGGCCGTGCTGGCCCTCCTCGGCGAGCAGACCGACCACCAGGCTCGAGTCCAGGCCGCCGGAGAGCAGGACGCCCACCGGCACGTCGGCCACCAGGCGACGACGGACAGCGACACGGAGGGCTTCCAAGACCGCGTCCTCCCAGTCGGTGGCCGACCAGTCGGCCTTCGCGGGGTCGCGGACGAACGGCGGGTCCCAGAAGACCCGCTCGCGGGTGGCGCCGTCGGGCTCGATGACCCGGATGGTGGCCGGCGGCAGCTTGCGGACGCCGTTGAGGATCGTGTGCGGCGCCGGTACGACGGCGTGCCAGGACAGGTAGTGATGCAGCGCCACCGGGTCGATGCTGGTGTCGACGTCGCCGGAACGCAGCAGCGCCGGCAGCGAGCTGGCGAACCGCAGCCTGCCGGACGTCTCGGCGAGGTAGAGCGGCTTGATGCCGAGGCGGTCGCGGGCCAGGACGAGCCGGCCGGAGTCACGTTCGTGGACGGCGACGGCGAACATGCCGATCAGGTGGTCCACGAAGTCCTCGCCCCAGTGGTGGTACGCCTTGGCGATGACCTCGGTGTCGGAGGTGGAGAAGAACCGGTACCCGTGCCCGGCCAGCTGTTCGCGCAGCTCGCGGTAGTTGTAGATGCAGCCGTTGAAGACGACGGCCAGGCCCAGCTCGGCGTCGATCATGGGCTGGTGGCCGTGCGGGGAGAGGTCGATGATGGACAGGCGCCGGTGACCGAGCGCGAGCGAACCATGGGCGTAGGCGCCGGAGTCATCCGGCCCCCGCGCCACCATGGCGTCGCACATACGACCCACCGCTGCGATGTCGGCGGGCCGATTGTCGAACCTGTATTCGCCGGAGAGACCGCACATACGTTTCGACCCTACACGGGCTGACGCGCTGCTCGGGGATGGTCCGTATCACCTGGTGGACGAGCGCGGTGGTGCAGGCGGGCCTGGCCGCGGCGCGCGCTGCGCCGCGATCGGGTGCTCCACCAGGTGATCTCCCGCCTCAGCAGGCAAGCATTCCCGGTGAAGCGGGTGTAGCCATGCCGAACGTGATCATTTGGGACGGGCGGAACGTGCTTCGGCGGTGGCGCACGTCACGTCGTGCGCCACCGCCGAAGGGTGGATCTATGGTGCTGCGGCCGTCAGCCGCGGGTGCTCACCTCAGACGGCGGAACCCGCGCTGCGCCGGCGAGCGGCGAAGGCCAGACCGGCACCGCCGGCCACGAGCAGCAGGGCCAGCGCGGCGCCGGTCGTGGTGCTCGAGCCGGTGTCGGGCAGCTCCTCGTCACCGTTCTCGTCGCCCGGGTCCTCGGTGGGCTCCTCCGACGGCGTCTCCGTCGGAGTCGGCTCCTCGGTCGGCTCGTCCGTCGGCTCGTCCGTCGGCGTCGGCGTCGGGGTCGGCTCCTCGGTCGGCTCCGCCTCGCCGGCGACCGTGATGGTCACGACGCCGATCTCGGAGTCCGTGTGACCGTCGTTGGCCAGGAACTGGAAGGTGTCCTCGCCCTCGAAGCCCTCGGCCGGCGTGTAGATGACCGTGGCCAGCGTCTCCGGGTCCTCGGTCGTCAGGGTGCCGGTCTCGGCGTCGCTCACCTTGAAGCTCAGCTCGTCGCCCTCGGCGTCGTCCGCGACCAGCGCGATCTCGACCGGGGTGTCGATGGTGGTCTCGACCTCGATGGCCTGCGGGACAGCCGGGGTGTTCTCACCGGTGGCCACGGCCGCGATGCTGTCGGTGAAGGTGCTCAGCTGGGTGTAGATGCCCGGGTAACCGGCCTGGGCGCAGCCCTCGCCCCAGCTGACGATGCCGACCTGGACCAGCTCGCCACCGTCGTCCTCGCGGAAGATCGGGCCACCGGAGTCGCCCTGGCAGGCGTCGATGCCGCCGTCCTCCAGGTCACCGGCGCACAGCTCGGCGTCCGGGGTGAACGAGTCGCCGTAGGCCGCCGCGCAGTCCTCGTCGCTGACGAACGGAACGGTGACCTCGAGCATCACGTCACTGGCCGAGCCGCCCTCGGAGGTGGCGCCCCAGCCGGCGACGGTGAGGTCGCCGTTGTCGTAGGCGTCGTCGGTGACGACCGGCAGCGGGTCGATGCCCTCGACCGGCTCGGTCAGCTTGACCAGCGCCCAGTCGTTCGGGATGCCGCTGATGTTGGCCGAGTACACGTACTCGGACTGGTAGCCGGTCATGTCCGGGCTGTTGATGTCGTTCGACCCGAAGTAGACCGTGATGTTGGTGTCGGGGCCGGTGCCGTTGACGCAGTGCGCCGCGGTCAGCACGAGGTCCTCGGCGTAGAGCGAGCCGCCACAGGCGAAGGTGCCCTCGGGGGTCGCGATCTCGACGAAGCCGATGAACGGGTACTCGCCCTCGGGGACCTCGGTCCCGCCGACGATGCGGGTCTGGTAGTCGCTGGGGGAGTCCTGCGTGATGAGGGCCTGCTGGGGCACCTCTTCGGCGGCGGCGGTGCCAGCGGTGCTGATCACCGTGGCACTGGTCACCATGGCCGCGAGCAGCGCGCCCGCGACGCGGGCCCGCCTGCGGAGGAAGGTGGTCACACTGTCTCCAATTCACATTACGTATGCATCATGAATCCGGACCCCTCGTCCGCCACGGGACCGTGACTTAGAGAGAGGCCCGAAATGCTGAGGATCGTACACGAGGCGGCAATCGACGGGAACCAACAGGAAGCGAACGGCGTCTAAAGCCGCCGGACACCCCGCTGGATCGGCGCTACTCGCTGCTCCGCGGTGCCGGTGCACCCTCCTGCGGGCGTGCATACCCGCAGGTCAGCATGGGTGAGCCGGGCAGGGTGAGCCACCGGGATGATCAGCCCTGCAGGAAGCAGGATGTCATGGATCGTGCCGGTGCCGGGCGTATCGCCGCGACGTGTCCGGGGCGAAAATCGGCGCGAGCCGGCCGGGGGCGCGCCGCTAGGCTCGACCGGGTGACCGACACCATCCGATCAGGGCCTGCCATCCCCGCCAAACCGACCGTCGACGGCCTGGCGGAGGTATGGGCGGCGCGCTGGGAGCGCGACGGTGTCTACCGCTTCGACCGGACCCGGCCGCGCGCCGAGGTCTTCTCCATCGACACCCCGCCGCCGACGGTGAGCGGCTCGCTGCACGTCGGGCACGTCTTCTCCTACACCCACACCGACGTCATCGCCCGGTACCAGCGGATGCGGGGCAAGGCGGTGTTCTACCCGATGGGGTGGGACGACAACGGCCTGCCCACCGAGCGCCGGGTCGAGAACCACTTCGGCGTGCGCTGCGACCCGTCGCTGCCCTACGAGCCTGACTTCCAGCCGCCGTCGCGGCCCGGCAAGCAGCGCGTACCGGTGTCGCGGCGCAACTTCATCGAGCTGTGCGCCGAGCTCACGGTCGAGGACGAGAAGGTGTTCGAGGAGCTGTGGCGGCGGCTCGGTCTGTCCGTCGACTGGTCGCACACCTACCAGACCATCGACGCTGCCGCCCGCCGCGCGTCGCAGCGGGCCTTCCTGCGCAACCTCGCCCGAGGTGAGGCGTACCTGGCCGAAGCCCCGACGCTCTGGGACGTCACCTTCCGCACCGCCGTGGCGCAGGCCGAGCTGGAGGACCGCGACCGTCCGGGGACCTTTCACGACCTCGCCTTCGCGCGGCCAGGCGGCGGCGAGCCCCTGGTGGTCGTCACCACCAGGCCGGAGCTGCTGCCCGCGTGTGTCGCCGTCGTCGTGCATCCGGACGACCATCGGTACGCCGCCCTGGCCGGGTCGACGGTGCGCACGCCGCTGTTCGGCGTCGACGTCCCCGTCGTGACGCATCGTCTGGCCGACCCGGAGAAGAGGACCGGCGCCGCGATGATCTGCACCTTCGGCGACACCACGGACGTCACCTGGTGGCGCGAGCTGGCGCTGCCCACCCGCCCGGTCGTCGGGCGTGACGGCCGGTTCCTGCGTGACGCGCCGCCCTGGCTCGACGCCGCGGCCGGCCGGGCGGCCTACGAGCGGTTGGCCGGTGCCACCGTGCACACCGCGCGCGAGCGGGTGGTCGAACTGCTGCGCGGAACCGGCGAGCTGGTCGGCGAGCCGCGACCCGTCGTGCACCCGGTCAAGTTCTACGAGAAGGGCGACCGGCCGCTGGAGATCGTGACGACCCGGCAGTGGTACATCCGCAACGGCGGCCGCGACGAAGGGCTTCGGGAAGCGCTGCTGGCGCGCGGGAGCGAACTGTCCTGGCACCCGGAGCACATGCGGGTGCGGTACGACAACTGGGTCGGCGGGCTCAACGGCGACTGGCTGATCAGCAGGCAGCGGTACTTCGGCGTCCCGATCCCGGTCTGGTACCCGCTGGACGACTCCGGCCGGCCGCGGTACGACGCGCCCGTTCTGCCGGCCGAGGCGGACCTGCCGGTGGACCCGTCGTCGGACGTCCCGCCCGGGTATTCGGCGTCCCAGCGGGGCGAGCCGGGTGGGTTCGCCGGTGACCCCGACGTCATGGATACCTGGGCGACGTCGTCGCTGTCACCGCAGATCGCCGGCGGATGGGGCCGCGACGACGACCTCTACGGCCGGGTGTACCCGATGGACCTGCGGCCCCAGGCGCACGAGATCATCCGCACCTGGCTGTTCGCGACCGTCGTGCGGGCCCACCTCGAGGACGGTGTGCTGCCGTGGCGGCACGCGGCCATCTCCGGCTGGATCCTCGACCCGGACCGCAAGAAGATGTCGAAGTCGGTGGGGAACGTCGTCACGCCGATGGGACTGCTGGAGCAGTACGGCTCCGACGCGGTGCGTTATTGGGCGGCCAGCGGGCGGCCCGGCGCGGACACCGCCTTCGACACCGGGCAGATGAAGGTCGGCCGGCGGTTGGCCACGAAGATCCTCAACGTCAGTAAGTTCGTCCTCGGGCTCGACGCGGTGGACGACGACGCCCCGGCCACCCGCCCCCTGGACCAGGCGATGCTGGCCGCGCTCGACCGGACGGTGCGGACGGCCACCGGTGCGCTGGACGGCTACGACTACACCCGCGCGCTGGAGGCGACCGAGCGGTTCTTTTGGGACTTCTGCGACGACTACGTCGAGCTGGTGAAGGACCGCGCCTACGGTGCGCCGGACGACCCGGGCGCGGTCTCGGCGCGCGCGGCGTTGCGGCGGGCGCTGACCGCGCAGCTGCGGCTGTTCGCGCCGTTCCTGCCGTTCGTGACCGAGGAGGTGTGGTCGTGGTGGCGCTCCGGGTCGGTGCACCGGGCAGCGTGGCCGGCCGCGGCCGAGGCGTCGGCGGACGGCGACGCGGACCTGTTCGCGACGGCGTCGGCGCTCATCGGTGCGGTGCGCCGGGCCAAGGCCGAGGCCGGGCTGTCGATGCGCACCGAGGTGCCGCGGGCGGTGCTGCGCCTCCGGGCGGACGACACCGACGCGGTCCAGGCCGTGCTCGACGACGTCCGCGCGGCCGGTCGCGTGGTCACCGTCGAGCTCGTCCCCGCCGACACCGCCGACGAGGCGTTCGAGGTGACGCTGGCGTGAGGCGCGTCTGAGGCCGGGTACGTCACCTGATCGCCGATGTGTCACCTGATCGTCCCGCCGCAAACGATCAGGTGAATCGCAGGCGGGAAGCTCCGGGTGCTCGCGGCCGGTGGTCGCCTGATCGCCTCCAGCATGCGGACGGGGAACGATCAGGTGACAGAAGCGCGCCGGACGCCACGGAGGTGACACCTGATCGTCCAGCCGGGTGCGGTAAGCCACGTCCCAGCCGGGAGTGCAGGAATACCCCTGGGGGGTACCCTGGTTGTGTGGTCTGAACCGACGGAGAGGTGAGCGACCATGGAACGGCACGACACCGAACAGAGGCACGGACCCCACGATGACCCCGCCGCACCGGGCGATCACACCGGGAGCCACACGGACCACGCCGGGCACCACCAGCACGACGCCGGGCACCACCAGCAGGCCGCCGGCCACGCCGGACACCACGACAAGCATGCTGGGCACGGCGACGGCAGCATGTTCCGCGACAAGTTCTGGGTGAGCCTGGTCCTGGCCGTACCCGTCGTGGGCTTCAGCGACATGTTCGCCGGCCTGGTCGGCTACGACGTGCCGGGCTGGGGCACGTGGATCCCGCCGGTCCTCGGCACCGTCCTGTTCTTCTACGGCGGCTGGCCCTTCCTGGCCGGAGCGGTCGCGGAGCTGCGCAACCGGCAGCCCGGCATGATGACGCTGATCTCGCTGGCCATCACCGTGGCGTTCGTCGCCAGTGGGCTGACAACGCTGGAGCTCGGCGGGTTCGACCTGGACTTCTGGTGGGAGCTGGCGCTGCTGATCGTGGTCATGCTGCTCGGGCACTGGCTGGAGATGCGCGCGCTCGGGCAGGCGTCGGGCGCGTTGCAGGCGCTGGCCGAACTGTTGCCGGACACCGCGGAGCGGGTCGGTCCGGGCGGTGATCTCCAGGAGGTGTCGCTGGCTGAGCTGGCCGTCGACGACGTCGTCCTGGTGCGTTCGGGTGGCCGGGTGCCGGCCGACGGCGTCGTGGCCGACGGGACTGCGGAGCTGGATGAGTCCACCGTCACGGGTGAGTCGGTGACGGTGTCACGCGGCCCCGGCGACCGTGTCGTGGCCGGAACCGTCGCCACCGACACCGCGATCCGGGTCCGGGTGACTGCGGTCGGCGAGGACACCGCACTGGCCGGCATCCAGCGGCTGGTGGCCGACGCGCAGGCGTCCAGCTCGCGGGCGCAGGTGCTGGCCGACCGGGCCGCGGCGTACCTGTTCTGGTTCGCGTTGGGCGTCGGCGGGCTGACGTTCGTCGTGTGGGTGGCGCTCGGCGAGGCGTCGGCCGCGGTGGAGCGCACCGTGACGGTGCTGGTGATCGCCTGCCCCCATGCTCTGGGGCTCGCCATTCCGCTGGTGATCGCGATCTCGACGGCGATGTCGGCGCGGGCGGGCATCCTGGTGAAGGACCGGCTGGCGCTGGAGCGGATGCGTCAGGTCGACGCCGTGCTGTTCGACAAGACCGGCACGCTCACGATGGGCCGCCCGGCCGTGGCGGGGGTGGCGGCGGTGTCGCCGGCCGGCGACGACGAGCTCCTGGCGCTGGCCGCGGCGGCCGAGCGCGACTCCGAGCACCCGCTGGCCACGGCGATCGTGACGGCCGCGGGGGAGCGCGGCGAGATCCCGGCCGCGTCCGGCTTCCGCTCGCTGACCGGCAAGGGCGTTCGCGCCGTCGTCGACGGGGCCGACGTCGCGGTCGGCGGTCCCGGGCTGTTGCGGGAGCTGGGGCTGGAGTCGCCGGCCGAGCTGGCGACGTCGGTCGACACCTGGACCAAGGCGGGTTCCACCGTCCTGTATGTGATCCGTGACGGCGCCGTGGCCGGCGCGGCGGCGCTGGCCGACGAGATCCGGCCGGAGTCGCGGCACGCGGTCGACGCCCTGCACGCCGAAGGCGTCCACGTGGTGATGATCACCGGTGACGCCCGCAACGTGGCGGACTCCGTCGCCGCGGAGCTGGGTGTCGACGAGGTGTTCGCCGAGGTGCTGCCGGCCGACAAGGACGCCGCGGTGACCACGCTGCAGGAGCGTGGGCTGAAGGTGGCCATGGTCGGCGACGGCGTGAACGACGCGCCCGCGCTGGCCCGCGCCGACGTCGGCCTGGCCATCGGCGCCGGGACGGATGTCGCGGTCGAGTCGGCCGGGGTGGTACTGGCTTCGGACGATCCGCGGGGTGTCATCGCGACGCGGCGGCTGTCGCAGGCCAGCTACCGCAAGATGGTGCAGAACCTGGTGTGGGCGACGGGGTACAACCTGCTGTCGGTGCCGCTGGCCGCCGGTGTGCTGGCGCCGATCGGGTTCGTGCTCCCGCCGGCTGCCGCGGCGGTGGCGATGACGGCGTCGACGGTGATCGTGGCGCTCAACGCGCAGCTGCTGCGCCGCCTGGACCTCCGGCCCGGCGAGCTGGCCCGCTGACGGCCCGCTGACCCCAAAATGATCACGTGGACCATGCGTTCTCCCGCTTCACCGTGCGTGCTTGCCTGGTGAAGCGAACAGACCCATGGTCCACGTGATCATTTCCGGGCCGAAGTGCCCGCGCGGTGCCGGCGGACCGCCGACCGGTTGGCGCACCGGGGCGAGCAGTACCGCTGCCGCCCATTGCGGGTGACGTCGGCGAACGTGCGGGTGCAGTCGTCGGCGGCGCAGCGGGCGAAGCGGTGCAGGCCGCGCTGTGTCAGGAACCATGCCAGCCCGAACGCGGTGATGGCCGCCAGTTGCCGCGCCACGGACACGCCGTCGGGCCGGAAGTGCACGTGCGGCGCGCTGCCGTCGTGTGTGCTGATGCTCGGGTGCGACGTCCCGCGCGCCAGCAGCCGGTTCAGCGCCGCGACCCGCTCGTCGTGGGTCACCGCGTCGACGACCTCGGTGAGCGGCGCCTGCCACTCGTGCAGGCCGGTGACGTCCGCCGGCGACGGACGGCGCTCCAGGAGCACGTCGTGCTCGGCGGCGAGCCGGGCGACGTCGGCGGGGGAGTCCAGTCGCCGGTCCACCAGCGCCGCGGCCAGCTGGGCGCCCTCGTCGCTGTAATGGTTGAAATACACAATGCCATTACAGCACGGTGGACGCATGAGATGGGAAATCATGCGGTCGTGCGGCCGGTGCGAGGCCGCCGCCGGGCAGGTCCAGGTGGTCTCGTGGCACCGCGCCGCCGACGGGTTCGTCGGCTATGCCCGCTGTACATGCGGAGGCTGGCTGATCGTCCGGCCGCGTTGACGCCGGCGTTGCCCGGCCCCTGTGACGTCGCGCCGCTCAGAGCCGCAGGACGTCCACCGCGGCACGGGCGGCACGCCCGATCGCCCGATCCGCTTCCGGCTGACTGCGGGCCGGGACGGTGGACGCGGTGAACGCCGCAACCGCGATGCGGTCCTTCGTCGACGTCTCGACCACGCCCGCCTCGAGCCGCAGGTTGAGGAACGTACCGGTCTTACTGCGCACCGTGACCGCGTCGGAGGCGAGTTCGGAGACCATCCGCTGCCGGTTGACCTGGTGTCCCATCAGCTCGCGCAGGCGACCGGTGGCCGCCGGCACGCTGACCGCGTCGGTCCATACCCGCGCGAGCAGCCCCACCATGCCGGCGGCGGTGCCGCTGGTGGCCGCCGCGACGTCCAGGGTCGGCAGCACGTGCCCGCCGCCCTCGGTGGTGGCGCGGACGGCGAGCTCGAGGGCGAGCACCGGGTCGTCCGGCGCCACCGCGGCGACGGCGTCGTAGAGCCGGCGCATCGGATGCCGCACCACGATGCCCTCGCACCCCCACGCCTGCAGCGTCCGGGTGACCTCCTCGGGCGGGACGAGCTCGAACAGTGCGTCGGCGGCGGCATTGTCGCTGACGGCGAGCGTGAGGTAGAGCAAGTCCTCCAGCGCCACCCGGGTGGGGTGCCGGAACACCGATACGCCGGTCGGCCCTGGGGTCCGCGTCTCCGGTCGCAGTTCGAGCTGCTCCGCCAGGTCCAGCCGGCCGCGTGCCGCCAGGTCCAGGACAACCAGCGCGAGCGGCACCTTGCTGACCGACGCCAGCACGTACGGCACGTGCGCGTCGAAGCCGAGGTCCTCGCCGGTGTCGATGTTGAGCGCGTACAGCGACCCGCGCAGGCCGGTGCCAGCCCAGTCACGCTCGATCTCGTGCGCGGTGCGTACCGCCTCTCCCGAGAAGCCGAACGCCGCCGACGGGGTGGTCACGATGCCTCCGATCTGCTCCGCGGTTCCAGTCCGGCCGCGAGGGCCAGCACCGGCAGCAGGCTGCGGACCAGCTCGCGCGCCGGGTGCGGCCGGCTGGCCACCGTATAGGACCGGCGGACGGCGACCCCGCCGAGGTGGCGCCACCGAAGCTGCCGGGCGGCGGCCCATTCGCGCGTGCACAGCAGCACATCGCCGTATTCGAGGGCACACGTCAGCGCCTCGATGCTGGGAGTGCCGACCCGCACCTGGTGATCGCGCAGGCCGGCGGCCCGGGCGGCCCGATGCACGGGGTCACGCACCCACGGCACGTCGTCCTCGGCGTCGACGTGCAGCTCGCGTGGCCGGCCGTCGTCGCCGGCACTGCGTCGTAGCTGGTCCAGGTGCACCCGCCGGCCGCGCAGGGTGCCGACGGCGACGGCGTCGGGGCCGCCGGCGGCGTCGGGCTCGGCAGTCGCCGCGCCGAGTTCGGTGCCGAGCTCTTCCTCGTCCGGCGGGCACGGCAACAGCGCCACGTCCAAACGGCCCAGCCGGACCAGGCTGGCGCGCTCGGCGCGCGGCTGCTCGGCGAACGTCAGCGTGACGCCGTGGTCGGCGGCGGCCCGGCGGGCGGCGACGAGCGCACGAGGGGACGGCCCGGGCGGGATGCCGACGTTGAGGCCGGCTACCCGCGCGGCCGCGGCCAGGTTGTGGAAATGCCCGGCCCGGGCGACCAGATCGGCGGCGTGCGGCAGGAGGGTCCGGCCGGCGTTGGTCAGCTCGACCCGCCGGGATGTGCGGTGTAGTAGGGCGGTGCCGAGGTGCCGTTCGAGGGCGGAGATGCGGCGGCTCACGACCGGCTGCGGCGTCCCGCACGCCTCGGCCCCCTTGGTGAAGCTGCGTGCCTCCGCGACCGCGACGAACGCTTCGAGGTGCCCGATCAGGTCCACACCAGGGACCATACAGTTTTGGCATCGATCGTTGACGAGTGCGTCTTGGACATTGGTCGGCCTCCGTTGCGAGGGTGAGCGCCAGCCGACAAGAGCACCAGGAGGAGTGATGGACAGGCGATCGACCCCGATCACCGGGCGGCAACCGAGCCGGCGCAACGTGCTGCGGCTGGGTCTGGCGACACCGCTGGCGCTGTCGGGCCTGGCCGCCGCGGCCGCCCCCGCGACGGCGACTGCGCCTGCTACGGCGGCCGCACCCGCCGCGGCGCCGACTCGGACGGCTCGAGCCGTGGGCACGATGTCCGGCAGCGACGACGCCGTGTCGGCGTTGGAGCAGGCCTACGACACGACCATCGGCCTGGCGGCCCGCAACCTCGACACAGGTGCCCGGCTGATCCACCGGGCCGCCGACCGCTTCCCGATGCTGTCGGTGTTCAAGACGCTTGCCGTGGCGGCCGTGCTGCGCGATCACGACGAGCACGGGGAGACCCTGCGCCGCCGCGTGTGGTATCCGCCGGCGGACGTGCTGGAGTACGCCCCCGTCGCCGCCGAGCACGTCGACACCGGCATGACCGTGGCCGAACTGTGCGACGCCACTCTGCGCCTCAGCGACAACACCGCCGCCAACCTGCTGCTGCGGGAGATCGGCGGCCCGCGCGGGCTGACTGCATTCATCCGGTCCATCGGCGACCACGTCACCCGGCTGGACCGCTGGGAACCGGACCTCAACACCGCGGTCCCCGGCGACGAACGCGACACCACGACGCCGGCGGCGATTGCCCGCGCGTACGCCGGACTGCTGACGGGGACCACGCTGTCCCGCCCCGACCGGAACCGGCTCACTTCCTGGATGCTGGACAACCAGACGTCGGACACCCGGTTCCGGGCCGGTCTGCCACGTGGCTGGCGACTGGCCGACAAGACCGGCTCCGGCGCCTACGGCACCAACAACGACGTCGGCGTCGCCTGGAGCCCGGACGGCACGCCTGTCGTCATCGCCGCGCTCAGCCGCCGCGACCGCCCGGACGCGACCGGGAACGACGAGGTCCTCGCCGAGCTGGCTAGGCTCGTCGTCGACCGGATCGGCTGAGCCGGCGGACCTGCCCGAATGACCAGATCACCGGAACGGGGTGCAATGACCAGCAAGGACGTGCTGCGGCGAGCGACGACGGCGGCTCTCGGGGGCGTGCTGGTGGCGGCCGCGGCCGGGTGCAGCTCCACACCGGACGCCGAACCCGTGGCGCAGGCGCTGGCCGAAGCGGTGGCCAGCGGCGACTTCTCCGACGTGCCCTTGAGCGGCACGACGCCCGAGGAGGCCGCCGCAGCGGTGGAGGAGCTGACCGCCGGCATGGGTTCTGCTGCCCGCACGATCGAGGTCGCCGACATCGAGCAGACCGACGACGAGGACAGCCGGCAGGTCACGCTCGACGTCAGCTGGGACCTCGACGCCGTCGCCGCTCCCGAGCAGCCGGAGGAGACCGGCGACGCCACCGCCGACTCGGCCACCCCGGCGGCCGATCCCACCGAGCCGGCCGGGACCGACACCGACGCCGACGCCGACGCCGGGGACTGGACCTACCAGACCACGGCCGTGCTGGTGGCGGCCGACACCGACGCCGGCTGGGAGGTCGAGTGGGCGCCGAGCGTGGTGCACCCGGAACTCACCGACGGCGCCTCGCTCGGGTTGCGCCGTCAGCAGGCCGACCGGGCCGACATCCTCGGCGCGGGCGGTGAGGTCATCGTCACCGAGCGACCCGTGTACCGGGTCGGCATCGACAAGACCCAGGTGGATGCGGCCGCGGCGCCGGCGTCGGCCACCGCACTGGCCGAACTGGTCGGCGTCGACGCCGCCGCGTTCGCCGGCCGGGTCGAAGCGGCAGGCGAGCGGGCGTACGTCGAGGCGATCACACTGCGCGAGGCGGACGCGGCGCCGTTCCTGCCCGGCATCGAGCAGATCGAGGGCGCCGCCGCGCTCAGCGACACCCAGGCGCTCGCGCCGACCCGCGAGTTCGCCCGGCCCATCCTGGGCACCGTCGGCGAAGCCACCGCGGAGATCGTCGAAGAGTCGGCCGGGCGGGTCGTCGCCGGTGACGTGGTCGGGCTGTCCGGGCTCCAGGCGCAGTACGACGCGCAACTGGCGGGGACACCGGGGCTCACGGTCGAGCTGACTCCCGCCGAGGGTGACGCCCAGGTTCTCTTCGAACGCGAAGCGGTCGGGGGGTCGCCGGTCACCACGACCCTCGACCTCGAACTGCAGGCGCGGGCCGAGGGACTTCTCGCCGACGTCGGGCCGGCCAGCGGCATCGTCGCCGTCCAGCCGTCGACGGGGTCGGTGCTCGCCGCGGCCAGCGGCCCCGGCGGAGAGGGCTACTCGACGGCCACGCTGGGCCAGTACGCTCCCGGCTCGACGTTCAAGATCGCGACCGCGCTCGCTCTGCTGCGCGCGGGCCTCACGCCCGACTCCACGGTCACCTGCTCGCCGACCGTGACGGTCGACGGCCGCTCGTTCGAGAACTACAGCGATTACCCGTCCGGCGCGATCGGCGACATCACGCTGCGCTCGGCTATCGCGAACTCCTGCAACACCGCGCTGATCGGCCAGAACCAGACCGTCGACCAGGCTGCGCTGGCCGAAGCGGCCGCGTCGCTCGGGCTCGGAGCCGAGCACGCCACCGGTGCGCCGGCGTTCCTCGGCTCGGTACCCGCCGAGGCGGACGGCACCGCTCACGCCGCGTCCATGATCGGCCAGGGTGAGGTGTTGGCGTCGCCGCTGGCCATGGCGACCATGGCCGCGTCGGTGGTGGCCGGGCAGACGGTGGCGCCGGTACTGGTCGAGGGGGCAGCCGGGGAGGCACCCGCGAGCACGCTGACGCCGGAGGAAGCGCAGACCCTGCGGGACCTCATGCTCGCCGTGGTCGAGGACGGCAGTGGCGCGTTCCTGGGCGACGTCCCGGGCGACCCCGTCGGCGCGAAGACCGGCACCGCGGAGTACGGCACCGAGCAGCCGCCGCGCACGCACGCCTGGATGGTGGGGTTCCAGGGCGACCTGGCCGTCGCGGTCTTCGTCGAGGACGGCGAGTCCGGGTCGCAGACCGCGGGGCCGCTGCTGGAGGCGTTCCTGCGCGGCTGACCGACGACGAAAGCGCTGGACTACGTTTCGGGCGTCGACTCGATGATGTCCGCGAGCGTGGCTCCGGCGCGCAGCAGCGCGATGGCGCGTTCCGCGATGGCTCCCAGGCGGGCGTCGAGGGCGCTGAGCGAGTGGCTCACGTCCTGGAGCTCCCGGATGGCTGTGATCGCCCTGTGTACGTCCGGGATCCGGTAGCCACCCGCGCGCAGCGCCGCTGTGATGCGCGCTTCGCGGATGGCCGTGAGGTGGTAGCGCCGCGCGGTGCCCGCCCGGGTCGCGATCCGCTCGGGCGAGACCAAGCCGGCCTTCTCCCAGAAGCGGAGGGTGGAAGCGCGGACCCCCAGAGCCTGCGACAGGTCGGTGATGGTCATGGAGTCGGCGTCGACGGGCTCGGCATCGGTCGATGCTTCGGCGCGGATGGCTTCCAATGCGGCCCGCGCCGCGAGCGCCTGATCTCGTTCCATGCTGAGGCGGGCATGAAAGGAGCAGAGCAGCGCCACCGCCTGGTCGGCAGGAACGGATCGGATCTCTCGCATCGCCCGGCGAGCGTCGGCCGGTCCGACGGCCCGAGCAAGGTCACGGTAGGCGCGAAGTGCGCGGACGTGTGCGTCCGAGAACCTCCGGTAGCCGTTGCGCTCGCGCCTGGCCTCGGGGATGACGCCGAGTGCTTCCAGATCGCGGATCTGCTGCGCTGAGTACCCCGTCGACGCGACGACCTCGGCGGTGTTCATAGGCGCAACCCTCCATAAGCACTTCAACCTCACGCTTGAACCATGAGTATGGAGCACATCCTCGAGACGGTCCGGGCGCTCGACGGGGTCCTCGAGCTCGCGCCCACCGAAGGCAGTGGGTTGCCCGAGATCGCCTGGGGCGACCACTTCTTCTACTACGCACCTGATGGACAGGTGCCGGAGCGCGAGCAGCCCTACGCGACCGTCGTGACCAAGAACTATCCCGGCGACACCCTGTGCGACCTCGACGACCCCGGCCGCTGGCGGCTGAACATCCACGTCGGGAGGCGCGCGTTCGTCGAGCTCACCGGCGAGGAACCCCGATCCGGGCCGACGCCGGACTACGCGGCCACCGACGTCGTCCTTCCGCACCCGGTCTATCGAGCGCAGGGCTGGGTATCGATCACCAACCCCGGTGAGAACACCCTCGCCGTGGCGGCCCGCCTCCTGCGTGCGGCGCATGAAGACGCCAGGCGGCGGACGCTTCGACGGCGGGTGTGTCTGATTAACGGTGGATCCGGTCTTGGCATCGGCTAGTTTCCGGTTGGTGTGATGCGGCCTTCGAACGTGATCGCGAACGCGTTGAGGGCCGGTTTCCACCTCATGGCCCATCGTGCCCGGCCTCGGCCGGTCGGGTCCAGCGACCGGGTCACCAGGTAGAGGCACTTCAGGGCGGCCTGTTCGGTGGGGAAGTGTCCGCGGGCGCGGATCGCGCGTCGGTAGCGGGCGTTGATCGACTCGATCGCGTTGGTCGAGCAGATCACCCGCCGGATCTCCTGGTCGTAGTCCAGGAACGGCACAAACTCCGACCAGGCGTTCTCCCACAACCGCACGATGGCCGGGTACTGCTGCCCCCAGCTGGCGGCGAACTCGTTCCAGCGTTCTTTGGCCGCGGCCTCCGAAGGTGCGGT
>NZ_KI911782.1:4166862-4183484 GCF_000515395.1 Jiangella gansuensis DSM 44835
TGCGGCGGGCGTAGAAGCGGGCCAGGCGCAACCGGCCGGTGGTCTCGATCTCGCGCAGGATCAGCCCGGTGATCAGGAACCCGGAGACGACGAAGAACACGTCCACCCCGACGAACCCGCCCGACACCAGCGGCAGCCCGGCGTGATACGCCAACACCAAACCCACCGCCACCGCACGCAAACCCTCGATATCCGCACGGAAGCCCTCGTGGCGCTGGGTGCGCCGGTGGCCGGCGCTGGCGGGTGGGGTCGCCTCGACGGACTCACCGGGGGCGGCTGGCGTGGTTCTCGTCGCCTTCGAACTCGGGGCAGTCGGCTCGACCGCCGTCGACATCAAACCACCTCACGCGCGTCGTCCGACCGGGTTCGCAGCCCACGATGATGCCATCGGCCTCGCGCCGATCCGAAATCCGGCGCGAGGCTCGGCACGCTGCGTACCCCGGTCCGCGCAGGTCAAACCGTGCGCTCGAACCGCAGTGAGTGGTGGGCTGCTGTCAGCTGACCGGCTGGCCGATCGCGCCGAGCAGGTCGGCGAACCAGGGCGTGGCGGGGTCGAAGGCCTTGCCGCCCTTGATGCGATCGAACTCGATGGCGCGCAGCCGGCCGCCCTGCTCCTCGTCGTGGCCGATGAGGCCGCCCTCGTGCCGCAGCGCGCACTCGACCGCGAGGTCGGTGCAGCTCTTGATGAGGCGGAGATCGTCGGTGTTGGCGGCCGCGGACCGGCTGTAGTAGCCGCTCTTCTGGACCATGACCTTCTCCGCACCCACCCGGGCGGCGAACTGGTCGGCGAACCAGGCGCCGGGGTTGATCTTGTCGATCTTGACGTGTCCGAACGGGTCGCGCGGGATCTCCTCGCCGGCCGCCTCCATCTCCGCGACGATGGAGTCGACGCCGGCGCCCTCGGACAGGAAGATGTTGACGCAGCCGGTGGCGTCCATGACGGCGCGCAGCCGGCCTGCCTCGGCGTCGAGGTCGATCTTCTGCTCGGGCAGGTACACGGCGTGCACGTCCCACCGACGCGGGTCCAGGCCGATCTCGGGCGCCCACTCCTGGGCGGCGAGCCAGCGCCGGTAGGCACGCGCCGTCGCGGCGGTGAGCCAGCCGCAGTGCCGGCCCATGACCTCGTGGACGATCAGCATCCGCGGGTTGGACGAGTGCTCGGCGATGATGTTGCGCGCGTAGACGGAGCCCTGCTCGGCGGCGGTCCAGGCGCCCAGGCTCTGCCGCACCGGGATGATGTCGTTGTCGATGGTCTTCGGCAGGCCGACGACGGTGAGGTCGTAGCCGTTGCCGGCCAGGAAGGCCGCGAGGTCGGCGGCGGTGGTGTTGGTGTCGTCGCCGCCGATGGTGTGCAGCACGTCGACGCCGTCGCGGGTGAGCTGCTCGGCTGCGACGTGCAGCGGGTCCTGGCCCTCCTGGACCAGGCCGCGCTTGACGCAGTCGGCGACGTTGGTGAGCTTGACCCGGCTGTTGCCGATAGGGGAGCCGCCGAAGCGGTGCAGGCGCGACGCGCTGGAGCGCATCTCCGGCGTGACGGTGACCGAGCGGCCGGTCAGCAGGCCGGCATAGCCGTCGAGGTAACCGATGATCTCCACGTCGGGTGCGATCTCGGTGTACCGCTCGATGAGGCCACCGACGGCCGAGGACAGGCACGGAGCCAGTCCTCCGGCGGTGAGCATGGCGACCTTCCGCACAGCAGTGCTCTCGGGCATGGGTGTCGTGACCTTCTGTCGGAGGTGGACGGGAGGACGGAGCGCAGCCATCACCGCGCATCGTGCTCCACACTATCGCCGCACCCGCGCGGCACGTGTCCGCGGTGTGAGCCGCGGCGCCCGCCCGGTGGACACACGCCCTACGCTGTAAGGCGTGAACTCGCCCGAGGACCGTGCTCTCTACGACGAGCTGACCAAGACCGTGGGGGCACTTCCCGCGCAGCAACAGCCGGAGTGGGGTGACGCCGCCGGGGTCCAGGACGCCATCGACCAGCTGCGCTCCATGCCGCCGCTGGTGTTCGCCGGCGAATGCGACCTGCTCAAGGAGCGGCTGGCGGCCGTGGCGCGGGGCGAGGCGTTCGTCCTGCAGGGCGGCGACTGTGCCGAGACGTTCGCCGGCGTCAGCGCCGACAACGTCCGCAACAAGCTCAAGACACTGTTGCAGATGGCCATCGTGCTCACGTACGCCGCCAGTGTGCCGGTGGTGAAGATCGGACGGCTGGCCGGCCAGTACGCCAAGCCCCGCTCCAAGTCCACCGAGACCCGCGACGGCGTCACGCTGCCGGCGTTCCGCGGCGACATCGTCAACGACTTCGAGTTCACCGAGTCCGCCCGGTTGCCCGACCCCAACCGGCTGGTCCGCGCCTACCACGCCTCGGCCGCGACGCTGAACCTGACGCGTGCCTTCGTCGGCGGCGGCTACGCCGACCTGCACCAGGTGCATTCTTGGAACACCGACTTCGTGCGCACCTCGCCGGCCGGTCAGCGCTACGAGCGGCTGGCCCGGCGCCTCGACCAGGCGCTGGCGTTCATGAGGGCCATCGAGATCGACACCGAACAGCTGCGCACGGTCGAGCTGTACTCCAGCCACGAGGCGCTGCTGCTGGACTACGAGATGGCGCTGACCAGGGTGGACTCCCGCACCGGTGCGCCGTACGACGTCTCCGGCCACTACGTGTGGATCGGCGAGCGCACCCGCCAGCTCGACGGCGCCCACCTGGAGTTCGCCTCCCGCATCCGCAACCCCATCGGCGTCAAGGTGGGCCCGTCCACCACCCCCGACGACCTGCTGGCACTGGCGAACAAGCTGGACCCGCAGCGCGAACCCGGCCGGCTGACGTTCGTGACGCGGATGGGCGCGGGAACCATCCGCGACGTGCTGCCGGCGCTGATCCAGAAGGCCACCGCCGACGGCCTGGCCGCGGCCTGGATCTGCGACCCCATGCACGGCAACACCTACGAGGCGCCGAGCGGCCACAAGACCCGCCGCTTCGACGACGTCGTCGACGAGGTCCGCGGCTTCTTCGAGGTGCACCGCGCGCTGGGCACCCACCCCGGCGGCATCCACGTCGAGCTGACCGGCGACGACGTCACCGAGTGCGTCGGCGGCGGCGACCCGATCGCCGAGGACGGCCTAGGCAGCCGGTACGAGACGGTGTGCGACCCGCGGCTGAACCGCACTCAGTCGCTGGAGCTGGCGTTCCTGGTCGCGGAGCTGCTGGAGTCTGCCACCTGACGCGGCCCGGCGCTGGGGACGCTCAGGCCGCCTGCCGCGGCGGTAGCGCTATGACCTCGACGACGTCGCCGTAGGTCCGGAAATCCTCGGCGTTGCGGGTGACCACCGCGGCGCCGTGGGCATGGGCGGAGGCGGCGATGAGCAAGTCCATTACCAGCGCCCGTGGCGAGCGATCGAGTGCTCGAGCCGCCGCGGCGATCAGCCCGTAGCTCTGCGCGACGTCCTCCTCGACGCGGAGGACCGTGAACGTGCGTTGGATGGCGAGTAGCCGCTTGATGCGGTGGATGCGCTCGGCCTGCGGCGCGACCAGCACGCCGTAATGCAGTTCGGCCAGCGTGACGGCGCTGATGGCGAAGCCCTTGGGCCGGCGGCTCACCGGGATCTCGTCTGGGTCGACGGCCCGTCGCTGTCACGGCCGGGGCGGCGGCTTAGGGTGGCGGCCATGAGCTCTGGCGTAATCGACCTGCGCAGCGACACGGTGACCCGGCCGACCGCGGGCATGCTCGCGGCGATGTCGTCGGCCGAGACCGGCGACGACGTCTACGACGAAGACCCCACCGTCCACGCGCTGGAGGAGCGGGTCGCGGGCCTCCTCGGCCACGAGGCCGCACTGTTCACCGTCACCGGGTCGCTGGCCAACCTGCTCGGTGTCCGCACGCTGGTGCCGGAGGGCTGTGAGCTGCTGTGCGAGGCACAGGCCCACGTCGTGCGGGCCGAGCTGGGTGCCCATGCCAGCTGGCACGGCGTCACCACGCGCACCTGGTCGCATCCGCGCGGCGGAGTCGACCTGGCGGCGGTGGGCCGGCTGATGGCGCCCGACGCCGGGCCGTACCTCGTCTCGACGGCGGCCGTCGCGGTGGAGAACACGCACAATTTCGCTGGCGGCACGGTTCAGCCGCTCGACGATCTCCTCGCGCTGCGGGAGCTTGTGGACCCGGCGGGTGTCAAACTGCACCTGGACGGCGCCCGGCTGTGGAACGCGCATGTCGCCACGGGGACCGCCATCGCCGACTACGGCCGGACCTTCGACACGGTCGCGGTCTGCCTCTCCAAGGGGCTCGGGGCGCCGGTCGGGTCCGTCGTGGCCGGATCGGCCGACGCGATCGCGCAGGCGCGAGTCTGGCGCAAGCGGCTGGGCGCCGGCTGGCGGCAGGCTGGAGTGCTGGCCGCGGCCGGCCTGTACGCCCTGGACCACCACGTCGAGCGGCTGGCCGAGGATCACGCGAACGCCCGGGCCATCGCTGCCGCGGTCGCCGAGGCCGACCCGTCCGCCGTCGACCCCGACACCGTCGAGACGAACATCGTGCTGCTGAACGTGGGTGATCGGGCCGGCCGGCTGGTCGATGAGGCCCGTGCCGAGGGCGTCCTCACGGGCACCGTCGGCCCCGGGGTGGTGCGGCTGATCACCCATCTCGACGTCAGCGCCGCCGACGCCCGACGTGCCGCGAAGGTCCTGGCCGCGCTCGTCCACTGACTCGGTGGGCTCCCGCCCGGTGGCCTCCTGTCCGGCGGGTGACACGCCGGCGGCACGCCGTCGTCGGTCCGGTGCGTGAGACGTTGGCGTCCAACTGTTGACTGCCCCACCCACCCAAGCCACGATTCCTACAGATTCGATGGAATTCATGGATTAAGTCGGTCATGGGAGCGGCATGCGCACACTCATCCTGCTGGGACTCGCGGGCTTCGCCGCGCAACTGGTCGACGGCAGCCTGGGCATGGCCTACGGCGTCACCTCCACCACGTTGCTGCTGGCCATCAGCACCAACCCGGCCGCGGCATCCGCGACCGTGCACCTGGCCGAGATCGGCACCACGCTGGTGTCGGGTGCGGCCCACTGGCGATTCGGAAACGTCGACTGGAAGGTCGTCGTGAAGATCGGCGTGCCCGGCGCGGTCGGCGCGTTCGCCGGTGCGACCTTCCTGTCCTCCCTCTCCACCGATGCTGCCGCGCCGGTGATGTCGCTGATCCTGCTGGCACTGGGGCTCTACATCCTGGTCCGGTTCACCGGCTGGGGGCTGCCGAAGGACCGGCTCGGCAAGCCGCTACGCCGGCGCTTCCTCGCGCCGCTGGGCCTGGTCGCCGGCTTCGTCGACGCCACCGGCGGTGGCGGCTGGGGCCCGGTCGGAACTCCGGCGATCCTGGCCAGTGGGCGCATGGAGCCGCGCAAGGTCATCGGCTCGATCGACACCAGCGAGTTCATCGTGGCGGTGGCCGCGAGCGCGGGCTTCCTGGTCGGGCTGGGCTCGGAGAACATCACCATGTCCTGGGTCGCGGTGCTGCTGGCCGGCGGGGTCGTCGCCGCGCCGATGGCTGCCTGGCTGGTCCGTCATGTGCCGCCGCGCGTGCTCGGCTCGGCGGTGGGCGGCCTGATCGTGCTGACCAACACCCGCACGATCCTGCGCAGCGACTGGGTCGATGCCGGCGACGGCGTGCGTGCCGCCGTGTACACGCTGGTCGCGCTGGCCTGGGCGGGTGCGCTGGCGTACTCGATCCGTGCGCACCTGGCCGAGCGCGAGGTGGTGGACGCCGCCGGCCGGGAGGGCGACGACGTCGAACCCGCCGCCCGCTGACGGGACGGCACACCGCAGGCCCACCTGCCGGTGGAGTTCACATCCCGACGGGGGACGGGTGGCTCAGCCGGCGGCCGGTGGCGGGGACCAGCCGCCGCATCGTGGAGGCCAGTTCGCGCACGTCGGCGCCGGCCAGCGCCTGGGGTCCGTCGCACAGCGCGGACTCCGGGTCGGGGTGGACGTCGACCAGGACGCCGTCGGCGCCGACGGCGATGGCCGCTCGCGACAGCGGCAGCACCAGTTCGCGCCGTCCGGCCGAGTGTGAGGGGTCGACGATGACCGGCAGGTGCGAGAGTCGCTGCGCCACCGGCACGGCCGAGATGTCCAGCGTGGTCTGGGTGGACGTCTCGAAGGTGCGGATGCCGCGCTCGCACAGCACGATGTCGAGGTTGCCGCGCTGGGCGACGTACTCGGCGGCCATCAGCCATTCCTCGACCGTGGCCTGGATGCCGCGCTTGAGCAGCACCGGCTTGCCGGCCGCCCCGACCGCCTGGAGCAGTGCCGTGTTCTGCATGTTGCGGGCGCCCACCTGGAGCATGTCGGCGAACGAGCTGACCAGGGCGACGTCGGCGGCGTCGATGACCTCGGTGACGACGGGCAGCCCGGTGACGTCGCGCACCTCGGCGAGGATGTGGAGCCCGGCCTTGCCGAGGCCTTGGAAGGCCTGCGGTGCCGTGCGCGGCTTGAACGCACCGCCGCGCAGCATGGTGGCGCCGGCGGCCTTGGCCATCTCGGCCGCTTCGAGCGTCTGTTCCAGGGACTCCACCGCGCACGGGCCGGCGATCAGCGTGAACGTCTCGGGGCCGATCAGGACCGGGTGCGCGCCGGACTCCGCGCCGACCAGGACCGTACTGCGTTCGGGCTGGTGGTCGACGCTCACGAGTTTGTAGGGGGTGGAGATGGCGATGACGTCGGCGACGCCGGGCATGCCGCGCAGGTTGAGCGCGCGGAAATCGTCGACGTCACCGACCAGCCCGACGATGGTCCGGTGCCGGCCGCGGCTGACGAACGCCTCGCCGCCCGTCATCCGGACGCGGGTGACGACGCCGTCGATGTGCTCGTCGCTCGCTTCGGGTGACATCACGACCACCATGACGCAACCTCCCGACCACTCGTGCCCTATTCGAACGTAGGGCACGGAAACCCCCGCCCGGACGGGTTGTCCAGAGGGCAAGACAGTTGGTCACAAACTGGTCACTTGACATCTCATGATGTTATTCACGGGAACTCGGTTGTAATTTCTCCAGCAGCGAAAGATCTTCGGCGTATGCCGGTGGCCCGCCCGGGGTCTCCAGCACCACTGGCAATCCGGCAACCGATTTGTGGTGCAGGAGTTCGCCGAAGGCCGCGGCGCCGATATGGCCGGCACCGATGCGCTGGTGCCGGTCACGGAACGAGCCGCACCGGTCCATGGAGTCGTTGGCGTGCACGGCGCCCAGCCGGTCGGCGCCGGCGATGTCCGCGAACCGGTCGAGCAGCTGCGTCATGCCGCCCGGAACGGCGAGATCGTGACCAGCGGCGAACAGGTGGCAGGTGTCGAGGCAGACCTTGGCGCGCGGGTGGTGGTCCAGCACGTCGAGGTAGGCGGTGAGGTCGTCGAGCCCGGCGCACAGCGACCGGCCCTGCCCCGCGGTGGGCTCCAGCAACAGGTCGGGCGAGTCGTCGGTCAGGCCGTCGAGCAGTGGCAGCAGCGCCTCGCGGACCTGCCGCATCGCCCGGTCGTGGTCGCCGTCGGCGACGCACGAACCGGTGTGCACGACGACGCCGCGCGCACCCACGCTCGCGGCCCGGACCAGCGCGTACGACAGGCTGTCGACCGAGCGCTCGTACGTGAGTGGGGTCGGGCTGCCGAGGTTCACCAGGTACGGAGCATGCACCAGGACCGGCATGGCGCGTTCGGCCGCCGCATCGCGGAACGCGGCGTCGGTGACCGGGTCGCCCGGCGGACAGGCCCAGCCGCGCGGGTTGCCCAGGAAGATCTGGACCGCGGCCGCCCCCACCTCGGCGGCGCGCTCGGGCACCGTCGCCAGCTTGCCGGCGACGGGCAGGTGGGTGCCCAGCAGGGCGGTCTCGGGCATGGACGGCCTCGCGGTGTCAGAAGTGGGAGAGCGTGATGGTGGTGCCGCGCGGCAACCGGGAGCCTTCGGGGTCGACCCGCACCACTCGGGCGCCGCGGTCGTTGCCGGGCATGTCGAACAGGTCGATGATCTCCACGGTGAAACCGGCTTCGCGAAGCAATTCCTCCGCGCGGGTGACTCTTTCGCCGATCACATTCGGAACGTCGATCAATTCCGGTCCGGCGGAGACCACGATGTTGATCTCATCGCCGCGGAATCCGGTTCCGCTCGCGGGTTCCTGCGAGATCACCAGGCCGGCGTCGACGTCGTCGGAGTTCTGCTCGCTGGAATTGACCGTGAAACCGAGATCGTCGAGCGTGGCCCGGGCGTCCTCGGCCGAGCGGCCGGTGAAGTCCGGGATCTCGATCGGCTCGGGCCCGAGGCTGACGACGACGGCGACCTCGGAGTCGCGGCGGACCTGCTCGCCCGGTTCGACGCTCTGGGAGATGATCACGCCGGCCTCGACGTCCTCGCTGTGGACCTCTTCGTCGGGCCGGACGGTGATGGACTGAGCCGCCGCGGCCTCCGTCGCCGCGTCGACGGTCAGGCCGACGAGTTCCGGGACCTCGTAACGTTCCGGCCCGAGGGACAGGACGTAGGAGATCTCGCCGCCGCGCAGGATCTGCTCACCGGGGGCCGGATCGGTGCTGAGGATCAGCCCGGCCTCCACGGTCTCGGAGTACGCCTCGCCGTCGGCGACGACCGTCAGCCCGGCTTCCTCGGCGGTGACCTCCGCCTGCTCGGCGCTGAGGTTGAGCAGCGAGGGCGTGGACTCCCACCGCCCCGACCCGTACCACCATGCCGCCAGCGCCACGACCACGGCCAGCAACAGGACGAAGAAGAAGAGGAACAGACCCCGGCGGCTGCGGGAGCGGCCACGGGTGCGGTGCGCCGCGCCGCGTGACTGCGAGCGTTCGGCGGCCGGGGCGGCGGCCGCCGCGTCGATGAGCCGCGTGGAACCGCGGTACGCGTCACCGGCGTGGTCGGCGGTGTCGTCCCCGGCGGTCTCGTCCGCGGCGATCGATCGGCTCTGGTGCCCGGCGCCCCGCTGCGCGCCGGCGGGCTCCTCGACCGTGCCTGCGAGGTCGTCGCCGGGCCATTCGCCGGGGGAATCGTCGCCGTCGTCGTCGCCGGGTGGTGCCGAGGGGGCGCGGCCGAGCTGGTCGGCGAGCACGGTGCCGGCGAGCGCCTCGTCGAGGGTGACCCCGGCGGAGTCGCGCGACTCGGCGTGCAGGTGCGTCTGGTCGGTGGCGTCGTCGTCCGCGGGCAGTTCGAGGCCGGCGAGCCTGGCGCGGCCGGCCCGGATCGCGGCCAGGAACTCGTCGGCGTCGGCGTAGCGGTCGCGGGGGTTGCGGGCCGTGGCCGTGAGCACGATGTCGTCTACGGCGGGCGGCAGCGGGACGGTGTCGGAAGGCGGCGGAACGTCGTCGTCGATGTGGCTGCGCACGACGACGAAGTCGGTGGGGCCCTCGTGCGGGGTGCGACCGGTGAGCAGCTCGTAGAGCATGATGCCGGCGGAGTAGACGTCCGAGCGCGGCGTGGCCCGCTCGCCCAGGGCCTGCTCCGGCGAGATGTAGCTGACCGTTCCGAGCAGGCCGCGGGTGGTCTTGTACGAGCTGCTCAGCGCCCGGGCCAGCCCGAAGTCGGCGACCTTGACCCGCCCGTCGTTGCCCACCAGGACGTTTTCGGGCTTGACGTCGCGGTGGACGATGCCGGCACGGTGCGCGGCCGCCAGCGCGGAGAGGACCGACTCGGCCACCTCGAGCGCGAGCCCGGCACCCAGCCGGCCGCGCTCGTGCAGGACCTCGCGCAGCGTTCGGCCATGGATGTACTCCATGGCCAGGTAGACCGCGCCGTCGTCCTCGCCCTGGTCGAACACGTTGACGACGTTGGGATCGGACAGCTTCGCGACCGCCCGGGCCTCGCCGATGAAGCGGGCGACGAAGTCGTCGTCGGCGGCCAGCTCGGCGTGCATGACCTTCAGGGCCACCAGCCGGTCGAGCCGCGTGTCGGTGGCCTTGTACACGGTGGCCATCCCGCCGCGTGCGAGCAGCGCCTCGACCCGGTAGCGGCCGTCGAGCAGACGACCCACCGGTGCGTCGGAGACGGAGATGTCCACGGGGGGAGTGTACGTTCACCGGCAGGCGACATCCGCTCGACACGATGGATGCGCCGCTGCGGCATGCCTGGACTCAGGGCGTCCGAACTGCCGGAAATGCACCGCTTTGCGAACGCGGGGCTCGGCGAAATCCCGGTGTCGTATGGCGCGCGTCCCGCGATCGGGCTATGGTCGCCGCCCGTGACTTCCGCGCCCCGACGCCCGCTGCCGTCCACGCCGTTCGGCGACGACGACGGCTCGGCCGACCCTCGGCTCGAGGCCGCTCTCGCCGCATACGGACGCGGCGAAGGCGGCTCGGCCGACGTGCTCGCGGCGCTCGCGGCCAGCCGGCTGCTCATCCCGGTGGTCGCGGTCCCGGCCGGCGAGCCCGAGGACGAGCAGCAGCCACCGGCTGCGGCGGCCGGGCAACCCGTCGAGGCGGCCGGACCGCCGGCCGAGGCCGGCGCCGCGCTCGCGGAGGAGAAACTCACCGACATGGCGACGGTGCTCACCACCGGCCGCGACGGCCGCCGCGGCCTGCTCGCCTTCACCTGCCTGGAGGCGCTGCGCCGCTGGAACCCCGAGGCGCGGCCGTCGCCGGTGCCCACACGCAGCGCTGCCGAGGCCGCGCTGGCCGACGGCGCGGACGCGCTCGTGGTCGACCTCGCCGGACCGGTGATGTTCTCCGTCGACGCCGCCGAGTTGCGCTCACTCGCGTCCGGTTGGCGGCCGCTGGGCACCTGGCCGGGCGTGGTGCCGCCGGGCGCGACGGGCGACGGCGACGCGGGCGGCGCCAGGGCTGTCGGTCCCGCCGGAACGGCACGGGCGGACCGGCCGGCGGTACGGGTCAGGCACGCCGGTGCACGGGTCAGGCGCACTGGGGGCCGGGTGTGGCGCCGGGTCCGCCGCGCGATGATCCGCTGACTTCGCCGAACGATCAGGTGACCTGCGGAGGCGGGTCGCGGCTACGAGTAGACCGGGCCGGTGAACTTCTCGCCCGGCCCCTGGCCGGCTTCGTCCGGGAGTGGCGACGCTTCACGGAACGCCAGTTGCAGCGTCTTGAGGCCGTCTCGCAGGGGTGCGGCATGGTGGCTGCCGAGCACCGGAGCACTGGCGGTGATCAGGCCGGCCAGTGCCTCGATGAGCGTGCGGGCCTCGTCCAGGTCGCGGTGGTCGGGGAGGTCGTCGGCCAGCCCGAGGTGGACGGCGGCGGCGCTCATGAGGTGGACGGCGGCCGTCGACACGACCTCGACGGCGGGGACGTCGGCCAGATCGCGGGTGGCCTGGGCGGGGAGGTGCTCCGGCGTGCTCACTCGTGGTAGGCTCTCACATCGACCGGACCGGTCTGCCTTCGGGTAGGTCGGCCAGCAAGCGGAGACTCTCCCACCCGCAGCGATCGCACAGATCGTCGGGTCCCAGGTCAGGATGCCCCGCCGGGGTGTCCGTGGTGTCGTGACAGGAATACGTCATGGTGCCGATGGGTTGGCCTCCGCGAGCACGCAGCGTGGGGGCCATTTGTGTTTCCCCCGTTGGTGGTCGCAGCTACACAACCCGTCGATTTCAGGAGGAAGGCATCAGCACAGAGCCCCGCATCAACGACCGGATCCGCGCCTCGGAGGTCCGGCTCGTCGGCCCCAACGGTGAGCAGGTCGGGATCGTCCGTATCGAGGACGCCCTGAGGCTCGCCGCGGAAGCCGACCTCGACCTGGTCGAGGTCGCGCCCGGCGCTCGCCCGCCGGTGACCAGGCTCATGGACTATGGCAAGTTCAAGTACGAGTCCGCCATGAAAGAGCGCGCGGCTCGCCGGAACCAGAGCCATGTCCTGATCAAGGAGCAGAAGCTCCGTCCCAAGATCGACAAGCACGACTACGAGACCAAGAAGCGGAACGTCGAGCGGTTCCTGGCCGAGGGCGACAAGGTCAAGGTCACCATCATGTTCCGCGGTCGCGAGCAGTCGCGGCCGGAGCTGGGCTTCCGGCTGCTGCAGCGGCTGGCTGAGGACGTCACCGACCTGGGCTTCGTCGAGTCGTCGCCCAAGCAGGACGGCCGCAACATGATCATGGTGTTGGGGCCGCACAAGAAGAAGGCTGACGCCAAGGCCGAGAAAGAGGCGGCCAAGGTCGAGCGGCAGGCGCAGCGGCGCGCGGACGAAGAGGCCGAGAAGGCCGAGCGCGCGGCCGGCCGTGCGGCCGCCGAGGCGACCAAGGCCGACCGTGGTGAGGTCGTCAGGCCCACCCCGGACAACGAGGACTAGAGGAGACACGCGGCGCCATGCCGAAGAACAAGACGCACAGCGGTGCCAGCAAGCGTTTTCGGATCACCGGCAGCGGCAAGATCCGGCGCCAGAAGGCGAACCGCCGCCACTACCTGGAGCACAAGACCTCGACGCTGACCCGTCGCCTCGCCGGCACCACCGACGTGGCGAAGGGCGACCAGAAGCGCGTCAAGAAGATGCTCGGCAAGTAGCCGGCGACCGAACCGATCATCCGTCCGGTCCGTCCGGCCGAACCTAGCAAGGAGTACCAGTGGCACGCGTGAAGCGGGCAACCAACGCCCACAAGAAGCGCCGTGAGACGCTCGAGAGGGCCAGCGGCTACCGGGGTCAGCGCTCCCGGATGTACCGGAAGGCGAAGGAGCAGGTCACTCACTCGCTCGTCTACGCCTACCGCGACCGCAAGCAGCGCAAGGGTGACTTCCGGCAGCTCTGGATCACGCGGATCAACGCTGCTTCCCGCGCCGAGGGCCTGACGTACAACCGCTTCATCCAGGGGCTGCGGCTGGCCGAGGTCGATGTCGACCGCAAGATGCTGGCCGACATGGCCGTCAACGACCCCGCGGCCTTCAAGGCGCTGGTCGAGGTGGCTCGCGCCGCCCTGCCGGCCGACCGGAACGCTCCGGCCGCCTGAGCGTCGTTCGTCGAGGACCGGGTCTGCCTGCGCAGGCCCGGTCTTTTCATGTCCGTCCCGTGATCATGTTCGCTGGCGGTCGCAGGGTGACCGCCAGCGAACATGATCACGGGGAGTCGGTGGAGGCGTGATGCTGACCGAACGGTCCGGCCGGGTGCGTGAGGCGCGCAAGCTGCTGCGCCGGCCGGCCCGGGAGAAGTCCGGCCGGTTCCTGGCGGAGGGGCCGCAGGCGGTCCGGGAGGCGGTGGCCGCCGGCCCGGGCCGGGTGCTCGAGGTATTCGCGACGCCGGCGGCCGCGCAGCGCTGGCCCGAGATCATCGCCACCGCGCAGGCCGCCGGTGTCTCCGTCGTGACGGCCGCCGACGCCGCGTTGGCCGCGTTGTCCGAGACCGTGACGCCGCAAGGGCTGGTCGCGGTCTGCCGGTCGGTGACGGTGGATCTGGCGACGGCGCTGGGCGGCGGTCCCCGGTTGGTGGCGGTGCTGGCCGAGGCGCGCGACCCCGGCAACGCCGGCACGGTCATCCGCTGCGCCGACGCGGCCGGCGCGGACGCCCTCGTGCTGACCCGTGGCTCGGCCGACCCGGAGGGCGGGAAGGCGGTGCGGGCTTCGGCGGGGAGCGTCTTCCACCTGCCGGTGTCGTCCGGCGCACCCGCATCCGACACCGTCGACGCGCTGCGAGCGGCCGGACTGACGGTGCTCGCCGCGGACGGCATCGCCGACCTCGATCTCGACCAGGCCGAGGACGCCGGGCTGCTCAGCGGCCCGGTCGCCTGGATGTTCGGCAACGAGGCATGGGGTCTGCCGCCCGGCGTGCGCTCGCTGGCCGACCACGTCGTGCGGGTGCCGATCCACGGCCGTGCCGAGAGCCTGAACCTGGCCACCGCGGCCGCCGTCTGCCTGTACGCCACCGCCCGTGCGCAGCGCCGACCTGCCCAACCGTGAGGCGCTCGAACTCACCAGCCTGATCGAGAAGGGCGCTGACCTCACGAACGGGCTGCACAAGGACGCCGACTACTCCGCTATCGCCGACTGTGTTCCGCTGCGCGTGCACCCGGTGTGAGCCGGTCGCCGGCCGATCAAACGCCGTAGGCGGCCGCGAACTCCCGCATCCGGTCGCTGAATCCCTCATGGGCGCCGAACCAGACGGCGACGGCGTCCGCTCCGGCGTCCGCCATCCGGTGTACCTGGGCGACCGCAGCCGCGAGCTCGCGCGGGCCGCCGCCGGTCCATTCGACCCGGATACCGGCCCGGATCGGTTCGCCGCCGGCCTGTGCGCGGAGCCGGCGCAGCGTCCGCAACCGGGCGGCGAACTCGTCCGGCGTCATGGCGAAGCCCTGCCACTCGTCGGCCAGCGTGGCCGCGCGGGCCAGCGCCCGCTCCGAGGTCCCACCCACCATGATCGGCAGCGGTGCTGACGGGAGCGGCTGGAACGCGCCGCCGTCGAACGCGTGGTGGGTGCCGTGGTACGACGACGCACCGGTGAACAGCGCCCGCAGGAGTGCCAGGGCGTCGTCGGTGCGCGCGCCCCGGCCGGCGAACTCGGCGCCGACCGCGGTGAACTCGGCCCGATTCCACCCGATGCCCAGCCCCAGCGTCAGCCGCCCGCCGGACAGCCGGTGCACCGTGGCTGCCTGTTTGGCCACCACGAACGGGTTGCGCAGCGGCAGCACCAGCACCGACGTGCCGAGGCGCAGCCGCTCGGTGTGCGCGGCCAGGTACGCCAGCGTCGTCAGCGGCTCGTACACCCCGCCGAACTCCGGCCCGAACGGCCCCGGCGGCAGGATGTGGTCGGGGAGCCAGGCAGTCTGGTAGCCGAGGGATTCGGCGTCCACGGCCAGCTCGGTCAACCGGTCCGGCGACAGCTCTGGCGACTCGTCTGGCAGAACTACCTGCAGGTCGACGTCCACGCTCATGGGGCGAGGTTAGACGCCGGGGTGAAGGCCGAGGGTTGCAGCGTGCATAAGGTGAGGGCATGCCGACCATCGCGACCACCACGACCGTCGACCTCGCCGGGTTGCTGGAGTTCGTGCGACCCCGCCATCACGGCATCGTCATCACCACGCGGGCCGACGGCTCGCCCCAGGCCTCGCCGGTCACCTGCGGCGTCGACGACTCCGGCCGCATCGTCGTGTCCACGTACCCGGACCGGGCCAAGGCGCGCAACGTCCGGCAGCGCCCGCATGCCAGCGTCCTGGTGCTGTCGGACGACTTCGACGGTCCGTGGGTCCAGCTCGACGGCCCGGCCGAGGTGATCGACCTGCCCGACTCCGTCGAGCCGCTGGTCGAGTACTACCGCAACATCTCCGGCGAGCACGACGACTGGGACGCCTACCGTGAGGCCATGCACCGGCAGGGCAAGTCGCTGCTGCGCGTCACGCCGCAGCGGTGGGGCCCGATCGCCACCGGTGGTTTCCCGGCCCGGCTCTTCCCGGACGAGCAGCAGTGACGGCCGAGGTCGTCGCGGTCAGCGCCAGTCCCGCTCACACGTTCACCAAGCCGATGCGCCCGCTGGTCCGGCTGCTGGCCGGGCTCGGCGTCGAGGGCGATGCCCACCTGGGCGCGACGGTCAAGCACCGCTCCCGGGTACGGCGCGACCCGAGTCAGCCGAACCTGCGCCAGGTGCACCTGATCCACGCCGAGCTGCATGACGAGCTGCGCGCCGCCGGGTTCACCGTCGAGGCCGGCGAGCTGGGCGAGAACGTCACCACCCGGGGCGTCGACCTGCTCGGCCTGCCCACCGGGAGCCGGCTGCGGCTCGGCGCGGACGCCGTCGTCGAGATCACCGGCCTGCGCAACCCGTGCCACCAGATCGACGACTTCAGCTCCGGCATGCTCAAGGCCGTCCTGGGCCGCGACGAGGACGGCAACCTGGTGCGCAAAGCCGGCGTCATGGGGATCGTGCTCACCGCCGGTGAGGTGCGCCCGGGCGACCCGATCGCCGTCGAGCTCCCGTCGTTGCCGCACCACCCGCTCGTCCCCGTCTGAACCGCTCCGGACCCGGCCGCCCAGCCAAACCCGGTTGATCTTGGAGTTTCCGCGGAATCCATCGGACATATCGGACGGCGGCGTCCAGCGGTGGAAGCAACGGTCATGCTGCTGCCGGGTTGGCGAGCAGTTCGGCCAGCGCTTGGGCTGGGGTCTTTAGGTCGAGGGTAGGGCGGGGCCGCTGGTTGAGGGTGGCGGCGATGCGGTCGAGGTCGGCGGCGGTGTGGGTGGACAGGTCGCTGCCCTTGGTGAGCCAGAATCGCAGCAGCCGGTTGGTGTTCTCGTTGCTGCCGCGCTGCCAGGGCGAACGCGGGTCGCAGAAGTAGACCGGCATGTCCAGGTCGAGTTGGATGCGCTGATAGTCGGCCAGCTCGGTGCCGCGGTCCCAGGTCAGGGACCTGCGCAGATGGTCGGGCAACCCGCGCATCTGGTTGATCATCACCGCGGCTACGCTGGCCGCGTCGTGGCGCTGCGGCAGGTGCAGCAGCATAGTGAAGCGGGTGGTCCGCTCGACCAGCGTGCCGACCGCCGACGCGTTGCCGGCGCCCACGATCAGGTCGCCCTCCCAGTGTCCCGGGACGGCCCGGTCGGCGACCTCGGCCGGGCGTTGGCGGATCGTGAACGCCTCCCGGTACGGGCTGCTTTCCCGCTTGCCGGCGGTGCGTGGTCGACGCGCGGCGCGTTGCAGGCTCAGCTGCCGGTGCAGGTCCCGGCGCA
>NZ_KI911782.1:4183584-4210596 GCF_000515395.1 Jiangella gansuensis DSM 44835
TCACCGACTGGTCCCGCCCGATCGCTGCGCCGATCTGGGCATACGACAGTCCCTGACGCAGCAGCGCCGCGATCACCGCCCGGTCCTGACTGCTCAACGCCCGACGCTGCCGGGCCAGCGGCCGCTGCTGCCCGCCGGTGACACCGGGAACCGCTGCCGCCCCGCTGCCGGGCAGTCCGCCGCGGCGGCCTGGCTGGATCGATAGGTCCACAAGCCCCGATGCTCGCCACCACAGCACACCAGTCCACGACGACACGCCGACCACCCGCGCCGCCGCCTGCGCCGACAACCCGCCACACAACAGCTCAAAGAACTCCTCACGCACCTCACACGAGAACACCTTCGGCATCGGACAACACCTTCCACCAGGCGTTGCTACGACCGATGGAATCCGCCGACGGAGATGTCGCGATTTCTCCAAGATCAACGTGGACGGGGCGGGCATGGTGCGCGACATGCGCCCAGGGTCGTAGACTCGCGGGTTGTCCGAGCCAGCGCCGCGCGGACGTGTGCGCCCGCACCCGCCGGGGTGCGTGAGCCGCCGTCCGTGAGCCGCAACCCAGCCCTGAGTGACGAGGAAGATGTCCGCGCCGAACAGCGACTACGACCCAGTCCAGGTGACGCCCCTCGACCCCGACGAGGTGGCGCGGATGGTGTCCGACGCCCTGGCCGCGTTCGCCGCGGCCGCCGACCTGGAGCAGCTGAAGCAGGCCCGGCTCGCCCACACCGGTGACCGCTCTCCGCTGGCGCTGGCCAACCGTGAGATCGGCGCACTGCCGCCGCAGGCCCGCAAGGAGGCCGGCCAGCGGGTCGGCACAGCGCGTCGTGAGGTCGCCGACGCGCTGGCGGCGCGGCAGGCGGTGCTGGAGGCCGAGCGCGACGAGCGGGTCCTGGTCGAGGAGGCCGTCGACGTCACGCTGCCGTGGGACCGCGCCGCACAGGGGGCACGGCACCCGCTGACCACGATCCAGGAGCGGGTCGCCGACGTGTTCGTGGCGATGGGCTGGGAGGTCGCCGAGGGCCCCGAGGTGGAGGCCGAGTGGCTGAACTTCGACGCGCTCAACATCGGCCCGGACCACCCGGCACGCACGATGCAGGACACGTTCTTCGTAGAGTCCGAGGACTCTGGGCTGGTGCTGCGCACGCACACGTCGCCCGTCCAGGCGCGCACCATGCTCTCCCGCAAGCCGCCCATCTACGTCATCTGCCCGGGACGCACGTTCCGCACCGACGAGCTCGACGCCACCCACACGCCGGTGTTCAGCCAGGTCGAAGGGCTGGCCGTCGACGAAGGCCTGACCATGGCCCATCTGAAGGGGACACTGGACCACTTCGCGTCGTCCATGTTCGGCGCCGGCATCACCACCCGCCTGCGCCCGTCGTACTTCCCGTTCACCGAGCCCAGCGCCGAGATGGACCTGCAGTGCTTCGTCTGCCGCGGCGCGTCCGTCGGCGACCCCGACAACCCGTGCCGTACCTGCGGCTCCGAGGGCTGGATCGAGTGGGGCGGTTGCGGCATGGTCAATCCGCGGGTGCTGGTCGCCTGCGGCGTCGACCCCGAGCGGTACACCGGCTTCGCGTTCGGCATGGGCCTGGAGCGCACGCTGATGTTCCGGCACGGCATCGAGGACATGCACGACATGGTCGAGGGCGACGTCCGCTTCGCCGCGGCCTTCGGGATGGAGATCTGATGCGCGTCCCCCTCAGCTGGCTGCGCGAGTACACCGAGCTGCCCGGCGACGTCACCGCCCGCGAGGTCGCTGCCCGGCTGGTCCGCGCCGGCCTGGAGGTCGAGACCGTCGAAGAGGCCGGCGCCGACATCACCGGCCCGCTGGTCGTCGGCCGGGTGGTCGAGTTCACCGATGAGCCGCAGAAGAACGGCAAGGTCATCCGCTGGTGCTCCGTCGACGTCGGCGAGCCGGAGCCGCGCGGCATCGTCTGCGGCGCGCACAACTTCGCCACCGGTGACCTCGTCGTGGTCTCACTGCCCGGCGCCGTGTTGCCAGGCGGCTTCGCCATCGCCGCCCGCAAGACGTACGGCCACGTGTCCGACGGCATGATCTGCTCCACCAAGGAGCTGGGCCTGGGCGACGACCACGCCGGCATCCTGGTCCTGGAGCAGGACGAGGCCGAGCCCGGCGACGACGCCATCGAGCTGCTGAAGCTGCGCGACGACGTCCTGGACATCGCCGTCACACCGGACCGCGGCTACTGCCTGTCCATCCGCGGCGTGGCCCGTGAAGCCGCCACCGCTTTCGGGGTCCCGTACGCCGACCCCGGCGACCCAGGGGTGCGCGCCGACATCGCGTCGACCGGTGCCGACGGCTACCCGGTGCGGGTGGAGGACACCGCGCGGTGCCCGGTCTTCGCCGCCCGTACCGTCACCGGCTTCGACCCGTCCGCGCCCAGCCCGCGCTGGCTGCAGCGGCGGGTCCAGCTGGCCGGGATGCGGCCCATCTCGCTGGCCGTCGATGTCACCAACTATGTGATGCTCGAGCTCGGGCAGCCCATCCACGGCTACGACCGCGACGCGCTGCGCGGCCCGATCGTCGTGCGCCGGGCCGAGGACGGCGAGAAGCTGACGACGCTCGACGGCGTCGTGCGCACCCTGGACGTCGACGACCTGCTCATCACCGACGACTCCGGCCCGATCGGCCTGGCCGGCGTCATGGGCGGCGGCACCACGGAGCTCAGCGGCGCCACCACCTCCGTCGTCATCGAGGCCGCCACCTTCGAGCCCACCGGGGTCGCCCGCACCGCTCGCCGGCACAAGCTGCCCAGCGAGGCGTCCAAGCGGTTCGAGCGGGGCGTCGACCCGGCCCTGCCGGCGGTCGCGGCGCAGCGCGTGGCCGACCTGCTGGTCGAGCTGGGCGGTGCGACACAGGAACCGGGCCTGACGGTGGTCGGCACGGCGCCGTCGCCGTCGCCCATCGAGATCGACGTGACGCTGCCGGCCCGGGTGGCCGGCGTGGACTATCCGGCCCACGAGGTGACGGCACTGCTCAGCGCCGTCGGTGCCCGCGTGGACGACGCCGGGGCGGGCCGGATCGCGGTGCACCCGCCGACCTGGCGTCCTGATCTCACCGACCCGTACGACCTGGTCGAGGAGGTCGCGCGGCTGCACGGCTACGACGCCGTCCCGTCGGTGCTGCCGGTCGCGCCGGCCGGGCGCGGCATCACCGCCGGGCAGCGGCTGCGGCGGCGGATCGAGCGGGCGATCGCGTCCGCCGGTTACGTCGAGGCGCCGTCGTACCCGTTCGTCGGTGCGGCCGACTTCGACGCGCTCGGGTTCCCCGCCGACGACCCCCGCCGCCGGGCGCTGCGGCTGGCCAACCCGATCTCGGAGGAGCAGCCGCTGCTGCGCACGTCGCTGCTGCCGGGCCTGCTCGCGACCCTGCGCCGCAACGTCGGCCGCGGCGCGACGGACGTCGCGGTGTACGAGTCCGGACTGGTGTTCCGGCCCGAGCCCGGTCCGCTGCCGGTGCCGCCGCGGCTGCCGGTGCCGCCGCGGCTGCCGGTCGACCGGCGGCCCACCGACGACGAGCTGGCCCGGCTGCTGGCCGCGGTGCCGGCGCAGCCGCGCCGGGTGGCCGTCGCACTCGCCGGTGACCGCGAGCCCGCCGGCTGGTGGGGCCCGGCCCGCCCGGTGAACTGGGCCGACGGTGTCGAGGCCGCTCGGGTGGTGGCGCACGCGGCCGGCGTGACGCTGCGGGTCGAACGTGACGAGCACGCACCGTGGCACCCGGGCCGGTGCGCGGCCCTGTACGCCGGCGACACCCTGGTCGGGCATGCCGGCGAGCTGCACCCGCGGGTGGTGGCCGCGCTCGGCCTGCCGCCGCGCACCGTGGCCATGGAGCTGGAGTTGGACCGGTTCTTCCCCGCCGGCGTGGTCGACGAGCCGGTGCCGGCGCCGTCGGTCTCGACCTTCCCGGTGGCGACGCAGGACGTCGCGCTGGTCGTCGACCTGGCGGTGCCGGCGGCCGCCGTCGAGGAGGCGCTGCGCTCCGGCGCCGGCGAGCTGCTGGAGTCGGTGCGGCTGTTCGACGTGTTCACCGGCGAGCAGCTCGGCGCGGGCAAGAAGTCGCTGGCCTACGCGCTGCGGTTCCGGGCACCGGACCGCACCCTCACCGTCGAGGAGACCACCGCGGCCCGCGACGCCGCGGTGGCGGCCGCCGCTGAGCGCACCGGCGCCGTGCTGCGAGGCAGCTGATGACGGCGGCACTCCCGGCCGGGCGGACGGCACTCGTCACCGGCGCCAGCCGAGGCATCGGCCGGGCGCTCGCGTTGGGCCTGGCCGACCGCGGTGTCGCGGTCGGCCTGATCGCCCGGCACCGGGAGAGCCTGGACGCGGTGGTGGCCGAATGCCGGCACCGCGGCGTGGCCGCGGCCGGCGTCACCGCCGACGTCACCGACCACGAGGAGGTGGCCGCCGCGGTCGAGGCGATCGCCGGCCACCTCGACCGTATCGATCTGCTGGTCAACAACGCCGGTGTCATCGAACAGGTGGAGCTGCCGTTCCTCGACACCGCCGTCGAGGAGAGCTGGCGCGTCGTCGAGGTCAACGTGCGCGGCCCGCTGCTGGTCACCCACGCGGTGCTGCCGCTCATGCTGGCCGGTGGCGGCGGCCGGATCGTGAACATGAACAGCGGCCTGGGCTACCGCTCGGCCGGCCACTACACCGGCTACGCCATGGCCAAGGGCGCGCTGGCGCGCTTCACGTCGATGCTGGACGTCCAATACCGCGAGCGGGGGATCGCCGCGTTCGACGTCTCGCCCGGCCACGTCGAGACCGACATGACCACGGCGATGCCCATGCATGCCGGCCGCACGTCGTGGACGGCCGCCGACGACGTCGTAGGCCTGGTCGCCGCCATCGGCGACGGCCGCCTCGACGAGCTGTCCGGGCGGTTCTTCCGGGCCGGCACCGACACCCCCGAATCGCTGCTGGCGCTGCGCGAGGAGATCCTGGCCCGCGATGCCCGGGCGCTGCGGCTGTCCCTGGCCGGGCCCGACGACCCCCTGAGCTGACAGAGCCGCCCGAGCTGGGTGCGCCGTTCGCGGTGCGCATCGTGCCGGCGGACCTGGTGCGCGCCCGCTGAGCGGTCGTGCCGGTGTCACTGCCAGCCGGTGCGGCGGCGCACCCAGTCCAGCGTGGTGACGTGCTGGGCGCGCTGGAATTCCCGCAGGGTCGGCAGCCCGGGTGGGGCCGGCCGCCGCGCGTACGCGCCGAAGAACCCGGCCACCCCGGCCAGTAGCGCCGTCACGTGCTCGGGGTCCACACCGGCCAGCAGCGGATGGCCGTCGAGGTACGGCTCGGGGTCGTGGCCATGGAAGGCGGCGTTCATCTGCAGCAGCACCGAGTCGAGCCAGGCCGCGCCGCGGAACGCCCACGGCCAGTCGACGAACCAGACCCGCGACCCGGACAGCAGGACGTTGTCGGCCCGCAGGTCGAAGTGGACGAGCGTGTCGCCGTCCACGTGGTCCAGGGCCGACGCCGCCAGGTCGGCCAGCCGGCCCAGATGGCGGCGCTCCCACGGGTCGAGGTCCGCCGGCGGGTCCGTGGCCAGCCCGCGGTAGCAGTGCATCTCGGCCCGGAGGGCGGCCGAGGCCGGGCGGGCATCCGGATACGGGCACGGCGTCAGCGCCCGTGACAGCTCGACCACCGCGTCCGCCACCGTCCGCAACTCGTCGGCGCGCCACGGCTCGTGCGGCATCCGGCCGTCGACCTCGTCGAAGACCAGCGCCACCCAGTCGCCGTCGTCGTAGGTGCCGCGCAGCCGGGGGACCGGCGCGGCGGCCGGAATCCGTGCCGCCACCACGGACTCGGCTCGGTGGATGCCCGGAGAATCGGGGTTGAGCGAGGTGCCGACCGCTTTGACGAAAGCGCGACTGCCGTCGGCGCAGTGGACGCGGGCGGCCAGGCCGGGGGAGAAGCCGCCGCTCTGGTTCACGGCGGCGACGACCGGTGCGCCGAGTACGCCCTCGATGCCGGCCCGCACGGCGGCGGGCAGCGACTCCCATGGTGCGCGGGTTCCGGCGGCGGGGACGAGACGGGGCGTGGTCATCGCGTCATCCTGCCGGGTGGCCGCCCGTGGGTGCATCTGGGTTTCTGTCCTAGGGGTGTCTTGGTTGCATGAAATTGCGTCGCACTGCATACTCATTCGCATGGGAGCGACAGTCGCGATCGCGGGTGCCAGTGGTTACGCCGGGGGTGAGCTGCTGCGCCTGCTGCTCGCGCACCCCGAGTTCGGCGTCGGCGCGGTAACGGCGCATTCGAAGGCAGGTGAGCGTCTGGGCACGCACCACCCGCAGCTCGTGGAGTTGGCCGGCCGCACCTTGGAGCCCACCACGGCCGAGGTCCTGGCCGGTCACGACGTGGTGATCCTGGCGCTGCCGCACGGGGCGTCGGCCGAGATCGCCGCCCAGCTGCCCGCCGACACCCTGGTGCTGGACTGCGGCGCGGATCACCGGCTCACCGATGCGGCGGCGTGGCGGCGCTTCTACGGCACCGAGCACGCCGGCAGCTGGCCGTACGGCCTGCCCGAGCTGGTACTCGCGGGCGGCGGCAAGCAGCGCGACGCCCTGCCCGGAGCCACTCGGATCGCCGTCCCCGGTTGCAACGTGACCGCCGTGACGCTCGCGCTGGCGCCGGGCCTGGCCGCCGGCGTGGTCGCGCCCGACGACGTCGTCGCCGTGCTGGCCTGCGGCACGTCCGGTGCCGGGAAGTCGGTGAAGCCGCACCTGCTCGCAAGCGAGATCATGGGCGCGGCCAGCCCGTACGCCGTCGGCGGTGTGCACCGGCACATCCCGGAGATCCAGCAGAACCTGCGGCTTGCCGCCGGTGCCGACGTCAGTCTGTCGTTCACCCCGTCCCTGGTGCCGATGAGCCGCGGCATCCTCGCCACCGTGACGGCGAAGCTGACCGGCGACGCCGCCGGCGTCCGGGCCGCGTGGGAGCAGGCCTACGCCGACGAGCCGTTCGTGCACCTGCTGCCCGAGGGGCAGTGGCCCACCACCGCCGCCGTTCTCGGCGCCAACACCGCGCATGTGCAGGTCACCGTCGACGAGGCGGCCGGCCGGGTGGTCACGATCGCGGCCGTCGACAACCTCACCAAGGGCACCGCGGGGGCGGCCGTGCAGTCGGCCAACCTGGCGCTGGGGTTGCCGGAGACACTCGGCCTGCCGGTGACGGGGGTGGCGCCGTGAGCGTCACCGCGGCCGCCGGGTTCCGGGCCGCCGGCGTCGCTGCCGGGCTCAAGCCCAGCGGCAAGCCGGACGTCGCCCTCGTCGTCAACGACGGTCCCCGGCACGATGCCGCCGCCGTCTTCACGTCCAACCGGTGCAAGGCGAACCCCGTGCTGTGGAGCGAGCGCACCATCGTCGACGGGAAGCTGTCGGCCGTCGTTCTGAACTCCGGCGGCGCCAACTGCTACAACGGCCCCGAGGGATTCCAGACCACGCACGCCAGCGCCGAGCTGGTGGCCGAGCTGATCGGCGGCCAGGCGTTCGACGTCGCCGTCTGCTCCACCGGGCTGATCGGCCAGCCGCTGGACCGGGAGATCCTCGAGGCGGGTATCCGGGCCGCGGCCGAGGCCCTGGCCGCCGACGGCGGGTCAGCGGCAGCACAGGCGATCATGACCACCGACACGGTCCGCAAGGAGTCCGTCGCCGCTGGTGACGGCTGGGTGGTCGGCGGCATGGCGAAGGGCGCGGGCATGCTCGCACCGGCGCTGGCGACCATGCTGGTGGTCATCACCACCGACGCGGTCGCCGACGCCACCGATCTGGACGCCGCGCTGCGGGCGGCCACGGCCCGGACGTTCGACCGGCTCGACACCGACGGCTGCATGTCCACCAACGACACCGTCGCCCTGCTGTCCAGCGGCGCCTCCGCGGTCCGGGCGGACCTCGACGAGCTGACGGCCGCGGTCACCGCCGTCTGCGCCGACCTTGCCGAACAGCTGTGGCACGACGCGGAGGGCGCGCACCACGACATCAAGATCGAGGTGACCGGCGCGGCCACCGAGGCCGACGCCGTCGAGGTCGCCCGGGCGGTGTCGCGCAGCAACCTGTTCAAGGCCGCGGTCTTCGGCAACGACCCGAACTGGGGCCGGGTGCTCGCCGCCGTCGGCACCACAAGGGCCACGTTCGAGCCGGACAAGATCGACATCGCGATGAACGGCGTCACGGTCTGCCGCGCCGGTGGCACCCAGCTGGGCGAGCCGTCCAGCGCGGTCGACCTCACCGGCCGCGACGTACACGTGCTGGTGGACCTCAACGCGGGGGAGCGGACCGCGACCATCCTCACCAGCGATCTCACGCACGACTACGTGCACGAGAACTCGGCGTACTCGACATGAGCGGCGGCATGACACAGACGGAGAACGAGACGGGGGGCGCCACCGGCGCGTTGGCGAAGGCGGCCGTGCTGGTGGAGGCGCTGCCGTGGCTGGAGCGGTTCCACAGCAAGATCGTCGTGGTCAAGTACGGCGGCAACGCCATGATCGACGACGGCCTCAAGCGGGCCTTCGCCAAGGACATCGTGTTCCTGCGGCTGGCCGGGCTGAAGCCGGTGGTGGTGCACGGCGGCGGGCCGCAGATCACCGCCATGCTCGGGCGCCTGGGCATCGAGAGCGAGTTCCGCGGCGGGCTGCGGGTCACCACACCCGAGGCCATGGACGTCGTGCGGATGGTGCTCGTCGGGCAGGTCGGACGTGAGATCGTCGGTCTGATGAACGCGCACGGGCCACTGGCGGTAGGGCTGTCCGGTGAGGACGCCGGGCTGTTCACCGCGCGCCGGCAGTCGGCCGTGGTCGACGGCGAGCAGGTCGACATCGGGCTGGTCGGCGACGTGGCTGAGGTCGACGCCGGGGCGGTTCTTGATCTCATCGACGCGGGGCGCATCCCGGTGGTGTCGTCGGTCGCGCCGGACCCGGACGGCGTGGTGCACAACGTCAACGCCGACACTGCCGCGGCCGCGCTGGCCGTCGAGCTGGGCGCGGAGAAGCTGGTGGTCCTCACCGACGTCGAGGGCCTCTACCGCAACTACCCGGTGGACACCGAGATCGTGCAGGAGATCGCCGCCGGCGAGCTCGAGACGCTGCTGCCGTCGCTGTCGGCCGGCATGATCCCGAAGATGCAGGCGTGCCTGCGCGCGGTCGAGGGCGGCGTGCCGGAGGCGACCATCATCGACGGCCGGGTGCCGAACTCGCTGCTGTTGGAGGTCTTCACCGATGAGGGCGTGGGAACGATGGTCGTCCCGGGCGCCGGCCGAGGGGCCGCAGTGGGCGGCGAGTCACACCAAGGGGAAAAGGTAGTGGCGCCATGACGTACCAGGCCGAAGCGTCCGGGCAGCTGGCTCAGTTGCCGGGTTTCGACGAGGACCCGCTCGCGGCGGGCAACAACGCGGCGTGGACGGCGCGCTACGAGCGCTCGCTCATGAACACCTTCGGCAGCCCGCAGCGGGTGCTGGTGCGCGGCGAGGGCTGCTACGTGTGGGACGCCGACGGCCGTCGCTACCTCGACCTGCTCGGCGGGCTCGCGGTGAACGCGCTGGGCCACGCGCATCCGCTGCTGGTGTCCACCGTCACCGCGCAGCTGGCCACCCTCGGGCACGTCTCCAACTTCTTCGCCACGGCGCCGCAGGTGGCGCTGGCCGAGCGACTGCTGGAACTGCTCGGTGCGCCGGGTGCTCCGGGCCTGGCCGGCGGCCAGCAGGGCCGGGTGTTCTTCGCCAACTCCGGCACCGAGGCCAACGAGGCGGCGTTCAAGATCGCCCGCCGGACCGGCCGGCCGAACATCGTCGCCACCGAGGGCGGGTTCCACGGCCGCACCATGGGCGCGCTGGCGCTGACCGGGAAGCCGACCATCCGGGAGCCGTTCGAGCCGCTGCCGGCGGGGGTGTCGTTCGTGCCGTTCGGTGACGCCGAGGCGCTGGAGGCGGCCGTCGACGGTGACACCGCGGCGGTGTTCCTCGAACCGGTCCAGGGCGAGGGCGGGGTGCTGCCGGCACCGACCGGCTACCTGGCGGCCGCGCGCGAGATCACTGCCCGGCACGGTGCGCTGCTGGTCGTCGACGAGATCCAGACCGGGGTCGGCCGCACGGGCGACTGGTTCGCCCACGCCGCCGAGGGCATCACCCCCGACGTCGTCACCGTCGCCAAGGGCTTGGGCGGCGGCATCCCGATCGGCGCCTGTATCGGCCTGGGCCGGGCCGCCGACCTGCTCGGACCCGGCACACACGGCACCACGTTCGGCGGCAACCCGGTCGCCGCGGCGGCAGGGCTGGCCGTGCTGCACGCCATCGAACGCGACGGGCTGCTGGAGAACGTGCGCAGCGTTGGCGCGCACCTGCGTGCCGGTGTCCTCGGGCTGGGCCACCCCCTGGTGCAAGGGGTGCGCGGGCGCGGGCTGCTGCTCGGCATCCAGATGGCCGCCCCACTGGCCGCGCAGGCGGCCGGGGAAGCGCTCGCGGCCGGATTCATCGTCAACCCGGTCGCGCCCGACACCGTGCGGCTGGCACCGCCGCTCATCCTCGACACCGCACAGGCCGACGAGTTCCTCGCCGCGCTGCCCGCGGTGCTGGACGCCGTCGCCGACGGCAAGGAGACACCATGACCCGGCATTTCCTCCGCGACGACGACCTGTCCCCGGCCGAGTACCACCAGGTGCTGGACATGGCCGACGAGCTCAAGGCGGACCGGTTCGCCTACCGGCCGCTCGAGGGGCCGAAGGCCGTCGCCGTCATCTTCGACAAACCCTCCACCCGCACCCGGGTGTCCTTCAGCGTCGGCATCGCCGAGCTGGGCGGCTACCCGCTGGTCATCGACGCGCAGACGTCGCAGCTGGGCCGGGGCGAGCCGATCGCCGACACCGCCCGGGTGCTGGACCGGCAGTGTGAAGCCATCGTGTGGCGGACGTTCGCGCAGACCCGGCTGGCCGAGATGGCCGCGGCGTCCGCCGTCCCCGTCGTGAACGCCCTCACCGACGAGTTCCACCCCTGTCAGCTGCTGGCCGACCTGCAGACCGTCCGCGAACGCAAGGGCGTCCTGGCCGGCCTCACACTCACCTACGCCGGCGACGGTGCCAACAACATGGCGCACTCCTACCTGCTGGCGGGCGCCAGTGTCGGCATGCACGTGCGGGTGGCGTCACCGGGCGACTATGCGCCGGACCCCGACGTGTTGCGGCGGGCCGCGGAGATCGCGTCCGGAACCGGCGGCTCCGTCGCGCACGTCACCGACCCTGCCGACGCCTTCGCCGGCGCCGACGTCCTGGCCACGGACACCTGGGTGTCGATGGGCCAGGAAGCGGAGGGGCAGAGTCGCGAGCAGCCGTTCGTCCCGTACGCGCTCACCCAGGCCGCCGTCGATGCCGCCGCGCGCGAGGCCATCGTGCTGCACTGCCTGCCCGCATACCGCGGCAAGGAGATCGCCGCGGCGGTGATGGACGGCCCGGCCAGCGCGGTCTGGGACGAGGCGGAGAACCGGCTGCACGCGCAGAAGGCACTGCTGACCTGGCTGCTTTCACAGGAGGCGATGGCATGACACAACCTGCCACTCGCGCGGCCCGGCACAGCCGGATCGCGGAGATCCTCGCGCAGAACCCGATCCGGTCGCAGTCGGAGCTGTCCGTGCGGCTGGGCGAGAGCGGCATCGACGTCACCCAGGGCACACTCTCGCGTGACCTCGACGAGCTCGGCGCGGTCAAGATCCGCAACGCCCAGGGCTGGCTGGTGTACGCGCTGCCCGGAGAGGGCGGCGACATGCGCCCCCGCGCGGCAGAGGAAGGCGCCGTCGACGCCCGCCTGATCCGGGTCTGCGAGGAGATCCTCGTGTCGGCGCGGTCGTCGGCGAACCTGGTCGTGCTGCGCACGCCGCCCGGTGCGGCGCAGTACCTCGCGTCGGCGATCGATCACGCCAGCCGCGCGGACATCCTGGGCACCATCGCGGGTGACGACACCGTCCTCGTCATCTCCACCGACCCGGCCGGCGGGGAGCAGGTAGCGGCCTGGTTCCTCGCCCTCGCCGAGGGCAACGTGCCCGCCCCGGCGCACCAGAGCTGACCACGAACGACACAGCGGAGGACGAGTGAGCAACAGCGCATTGTGGGGCGGCCGGTTCGACGGCGGGCCTGCCGACGCTCTGGCAGCCCTGTCGAAGTCGACCCACTTCGACTGGCGGCTGGCGCCACAGGACATCGCCGGGTCGCGGGCGCACGCCACCGTGCTCAACCAGGCCGGCCTGCTGACCGACGCGGAGTTGGCGGCCATGCTGGCCGGACTGGACCAGCTGGCCGACGACGTCGCCTCCGGTGACTTCCAGCCGGCGCCGGGCGACGAGGACGTGCACACCGCGTTGGAGCGGGGCCTGATCGAGCGGGTCGGGCCGGACCTCGGCGGCAAGCTGCGAGCCGGCCGGTCGCGCAACGACCAGGTGGCGACGCTGTTCCGGATGTATCTGCGCGAGTCGGCCCGGACGGTGTCCGACCTGGTGCTGGACCTGGTCGACGTCCTGGTGGCGCAGGCGTCGGAACACCTCGAGGTGGCCATGCCGGGCCGCACCCACCTGCAGCACGCCCAGCCGGTGCTGCTGTCGCACCACCTGCTGGCACACGCGTGGGCGCTGCTGCGCGACGTCGACCGGCTGCGCGACTGGGACCGCCGCACCGACGTGTCGCCGTACGGTTCCGGAGCGCTGGCGGGATCGTCGCTGGGCCTGGACCCGTCGTTCGTCGCGACGTACCTGGGGTTCTCGGCGGCGGCGGAGAACTCCATCGACGGCACCGCCTCGCGGGACTTCGTCGCCGAGGCCGCGTTCGTGCTGGCGATGATCGGCGTCGACGTCTCGCGGATCGCCGAGGAGATCATCCTCTGGGCGACCAAGGAGTTCTCCTTCGTCACCCTCGACGACGCGTGGTCGACCGGTTCGTCGATCATGCCGCAGAAGAAGAACCCCGACATCGCCGAGCTGGCCCGCGGGAAGGCCGGTCGGCTGGTCGGCAACCTCACCGGCCTCATGACCACGCTCAAGGCGCTGCCGCTGGCCTACAACCGGGACCTCCAGGAGGACAAGGAGCCGGTCTTCGACTCCTTGGACACCCTGATGCTGCTGCTGCCGGCGTTCACCGGCATGGTGGCGACGCTGACGTTCGACACCGCGCGGCTGGAGGCCTTGGCGCCGCAGGGATTCTCGCTGGCCACGGATGTGGCCGAATGGCTGGTCCGGCAGGGTGTGCCGTTCCGGTCCGCGCATGAGATCGCCGGGGCGTGCGTCCGGGAGTGCGAGTCGCGAGGCATCGAGCTGTGGGACCTGTCGGACGACGACCTCGCCGGCATCTCGCCGTCGTTGACGCCGCAGGTGCGGTCGGTGCTGAGCGTGCCGGGCTCGCTCGCTTCGCGCTCGGCCCGAGGTGGCACCGCGCCGGTCCGGGTGCGCGAGCAACTCGACGCCGTCCGCGCGGCGGTGGCTCAGGGCCGGCAGGCCTGGCCCTGACCCCTCCCAATCCCGGGTTCTGCGCCTCCGTCTGACCGGCGCCCTGGTTCGGCGCCCGGTGCCGCGCGAGCGGGTCACGACGCGCGGCCTCGCCCTGCGCGGGTGACTGCCTTCTTCGCAGGGCGTGCGGGTCAGAAGGGTGGGGGTTCGGGTGGGGCTTGCGTTCCGGCGACGGGGCCGACGGCCTCGGGTTCGGCGGGGTAGGTGAATCCGGCGGGGGTGGTCCAGGATCTGGTGCCGTCGCTGTGGGTGTGGATGGTGTGCCCGTGATGCGTCCGGTCGAGGTGATGGGTGCGGTGCAGGAGCCAGGTGTTGGCTGCGCCGGTGGTGCCGCCTTGGTGATACGGGATCACGTGGTCGATGTCGGTGTCGGTGCCGGGTCGGGCGCAGGTGGGGAAGCGGCAGGTGGTGTCGCGGGCGACGACGAACGCGGCCAGCGCGGCCGGCGGGGCATAGGTGGTGTGTCCGTATTCGAGGGCTTCGCCGGTCGCGGGGTCGGTGAGTAGGCGGCGCAGGGTGGCGTCGGCGGTGATGCGGCGGGCGGTGGTGGCGGTGATGGGGCCGTAGCCGTGGAGGTGGGCGGGTTGGTCGTCTGCGCCTGCGAGTGCGGTGATGGGGACCGTGACCAGGACGGTGGCGGCTCGGCCGCGTCGCTTTCCCAGCCGGAGCACGCTGTCGCTGTGAGCGTTCTGGGGGCCGTGAGCCGCGCTGGAGCGGTGGTCGTCGTGGCTGCCGCGCGTGTCGGCGTGGCTGGTGCCGCAGCTGTCGCTGGTGCCAGCGTGATTGCCGCCGGTGCCGGTGCCGTCGCGGGGGCTTGTGCAGGTGGGGTTGCAGCAGCCGAGGTGGCCGAGGGTGAGGGCGGTCCAGCCCAGGCCGGTGAGGGTGTCGAAGCGGTGGTGGTCCAGGGTGCGTCGATCGCCGTGTTTGCGGGCGCGGGTGCGGGCGTGGTGGGCGGCGGCGTCGATGGCGGTCCAGAGGGCGGTGAGGTCTTCGGCGGGCCCGTAAAGGTAGAGCTGGGCCATGCCGTCGTCTCCGCCCGGCGATGCGGGCTCGGGTCGCTGGACCCGGCGCCGGTCGGTGGCGTCGCGGTGGCGTTGTTCGGCGCCGGTGGGGTCGGCGGCGATGACCGCGCGGCGTAGGGCGGTGTCGAGGGCGGTGCGGGTTTTGTGTTCGGCGACGGGGAGGACGGCGGCTTCGACGCTGCGGCGGGTGTCGGGGTTGGGCAGGCAGCGGGTGCGCTCGGTGATCAGTCGCGCCTTGTCCGCGTCGATCCGTCCGGCCGTCAGCGCGTCCAGGGTGGTCGGCAGTTCCTCGACCAGCTCCACCGCGGTGGCGACGCGGTGGGCAGCGCGCCCGGGTGACCAGGCCAACGCCAGGGACACCTCGCTGCCGGCGGCTTGCACGGCGCGATGCTCATGCGTTCCCCCGGCGGTGTCTGGGTAGGTGCAGTGCTGGTATTCGGGCTGGGCGGCCAGCGCGGCGAACACGGCGAGCTGGCGGGCCTCGGCGTAGGCCTTCTGTCGCTCCCACGCCACGGCCAGCACCACGAGATCATGTGCCGGCAGTCCGGCCACCTCGATACCGGCCAGCTCGGCGACCAGTTCCGGCCCGGGCGGCAGCTGGGTGAGATCTTCCAGGTCCGGTCGACGGCCGCCGCCTCCGTCGGGATCACCGGCCGGGTCTTGCCCGGAACCGTCGTTGCCGGTACCTGCCCTACCGAACACCGTCAGAACACCCCATCTCCGATCACCGTGACAACGTGGGAGCGCTCGACATGTGAGCGCGCCACCCGCATTGACCGACCGGCTGGGGCGGACGACCACCTCACCACCTGGTGGGTGACCGTGAAAGACCTGACATCCCGACAGAGACGCCCGTCTCAAAACAGCTGACGCCAATTTATCAAACTCAGGTTCGATAATCAACGTCGGCCAGTGGACCGCTTCTCAGGGTGGGGCTCTGGCTGCACGCGACAGGGTAGCTGACCAGTGCCGGCCGCCCGGAGCTCGACGAGACTTACGCGTCCGACGCGCTGACGAAGCGTGCTGCCCGACGGGCCACAGGGCAATTGGCCAGTTCCGGCGTCAGCCGCCTTCTCGGCGCCCGTTCATGCAGGCTCGTCCAGCCGCGCCGGCTTCCGCACCCCACCAGCCGCGCGGTCCAGCAGCCCGAAGGCGTTCGGCAGCCGGCCGCGCCAGGCCGCCCGCGTCGACACCGTCGGATCGCCAGAACGGTTCGGCGCCGGATACGCGGCTCGTCGCCCAGGTCCACAGCGGTACGGCCGGATGTGCCTCGTGGACCACCAAGTGACCGGATGATCGCAGCAGGCGAGCGACGTCGTGGGCCAATGCCCGCAGGTCCGGCATCCAGATCAGCGTGCCCTTGCGGTGTAGACCAGGTCGGCGCAGTCATCCTGCAGAGGTGCCCCGGAGCCAGCTCCGCCACCACGTAACGGCACGGCACCCCCGACTGGTCGACGCGTCCTCCCACGCGACGCGGTTCCTCCTCGTCTCGGCTGCACGCGACCACTGTGGACTCCGTGCCGGCCACCCGCCCACCGGGTTCAGCGGGGCGGTTGGGCGTCGAGCCAGGCTGCTGCCCGGCGCGGTGACGCCCGGGCCAGCCACGCGTCCTGGACCTGCTCGGCCAGCTCCTGGTGGGTGAGCTCGCCGAGCCGGCTCGCCCGCACCAGCACCGAGAGGTGGCCGTCGAAGTGCGGCGTGGTGAAGAACGGCGTCGTGGGGTCCTGAATCAGCGCCTGCTTGTCCGCCTCCGACCCGATCCAGAACACGATGACGTCGCGGTACCGCTCGCCGGTGTCGGGGTCGACGGCGTCGGGGCGCGGGTTGCGGAAGAAGATGAACGACTTCCCGCCCACCTGGTACACGGGGTTGCCCGCCGTCCCGCCGACGACGGTGACATGCGGCATCGCCCGCGCCAGCTCGTGCACGTCCTCGACCGTCGCCGGCCGGTCCGGCTGGGCGCCGCGGCCGGCGCCACCCACGTCGTCGCCGTCATCCATTGACCCAGGGTAGGACCTGCGGCGATAGCATGAGGCGGACGGACGACAGCGGCATCATCCCTGTAGGGGGAGGTGGCCAGTGTCGGCAGCGGCCCGGCCCGCACTCGCCCGCACCGGCCGGCGCATCCGGGGCCCGGCGGTGGCGGCGGTGGTCGCTCCCGCGCTGCTCCTGGGCTCCATCGATGCCATCGACACTCTCGACGCCGTTGCCACGCCCACCGCAGCCGCTGACGAGTGGCGGAGCGGTCCGTCCGACCTGCGCGACGATCCGCTCGCCGATCTCCACCGCAACCTGCTGCACTCCGACGACGTCCCGGTCATCCGGTACGCGCCGTGGTCGGACCATGAGACGTACCTACGCGCGGCGGTGTACGACGGGTTCGACGGACACCGGTGGAGCCCGGCCGGCGGGCGCATCTTCGGCCGGGTCCAGGTCGGGCTGCCGGACCCGCCGGGGCGCTCCGCCACGGAGCTGACGCTGCTCGGCTTCGACATCACGATCACCGACGACTACCCGTGGCGGTCGCTCCCGGTGCCTTACCCGACCCGGTACGTGACCATCGAAGGGGAGTGGTACTACGACGCGGCCACCCTCGACGTCGTGTCACCCGAGGCCGACCCGCGCGGCATGAGCTACCACGTCGAGGCGGTGGACGTGCAGGTGGACCCGGCCAGGCTGCGCGCCGCGCCGGAGCCGGGCGCGGACCTCGATCCGATGCGCGACCTGCCCGCAGGACTCGGTGACACCCTCGGCAGGTATCTCGACGAGGCCGCCGGGACCGCCGGCACCGGGTTCGACCGCGCCCTGGCGCTGCAGAGTTGGCTGCGGCGAGGCGGCGGTTTCGTCGTCGACCGCGACGTGGCGGACGCCGGCAGCTCGGCCGAGGCGGTGCTGGCGTTCCTGCGCGACCGCCGCGGCCACAGCGAGCAGTACGCGGCAGCGATGGCCGTGCTCGCCCGCGGCCTCGGCATTCCCGCGCGGGTCGCCGTCGGCTTCCGGCCCGGTGAACGCCAGACCGATGGCAGCTACGTCGTCACAGCGCACGACGCCCACGCCTGGCCGGAGCTGTATTTCGAGGGGACCGGCTGGATCCCGTTCCAGCCGACCCCGCCGGATCCCGATCGGGGCAGCGACGACGCCGCCGCGCTGTGGGATCTGTCCGACGACGGCGCTCGTGCGGGCCGCTGGCTGGGTGCCGCCGTCGCCGCGCTGGTGGCGGTGGTGCTGGGGCTGCGGGCCGCATCGTCGTGGCATCGGCACCGACGGCGCTGGCGCCGCGCCGCCGGTGTCCCGGCACTGGAAGCCGAAGCCGCCTGGGCCGACCTGCGGCTGACGGCGATCGACCTCGGCGTGGGGCGGTCCGCCGTCGCCAGCCCCCGAGCCACGGCACGTCACCTGGTCGCCGTCGTCGGTCTCGACCCGGAATCGAGGCGGCTGCTCGACGAGGTGGTCCGGGCCGTCGAACAGGCGCGATACGGTCCGCACGTCGACCCGGTGCCGACGCTGGAGCGCGACGCCGCCCGACTGCGCCGGAGCCTCATCCGCTCGCGATCGCTGCCGCGTCGCGTCGTGGTCCGACTGTGGCCGGCCACCGCGCCGCGGCCAGCGGGCTGACCGGCGGTTCAGCCCGCCGCGGCAGCGTTCTGCCAGAGGCCGATCACGTTTCCTTCGGTGTCGCGGAAATACGCGGCGAATCCCATGTCGAGCACGGCCTGCTTGGGATGGACCATGGAGCCGCCGAGGGATTCCACCGAGGCCAGCGCGGCGTCGATGTCGTCGACGTCGATGGTGATGATCGGCGTGTCCACGGGCTCGCCACGGCGGAACAGTCCGCCGTTGATGGCGCCGGGAGTCGTCGGCACGCCCTGCTCGTCCGCCGGCGTGGTGCCCGCGATCATGTAGTTCACCTCGGGCATCGGCTGGAGATTCCAGCCGAACGCCGCTCGGTAGAACCCGCTTGCTCGGTCGAGATCGTCGGCCGGGATCTCGAAGTGCACGACCTGTCCACTCATCATGGCCCCCTTGACACCGCCGGGAGAGAGTGCCCCACCTCGCCAGCGTAAACCTCGGTGCCCCTGCCGGAACCGATTCGGGACCGGGAGTGCTGTCCGTCCCTGTCGGCCGAACCTGGCGTAGATTCGAGGGTGTCGGCGGACCACGCCGGCATGTCGCCCGACCCGCAGGAGCCGATCATGGCGCAGAGCCCTCGAACCATCCAGGCCGGCGACATCCAGGACGAGCGCGTCGCCGGGCTGCCGCTCACGGCCGCGTATACCTACGCCTACCTGCCCGCCGTCCTCGACGACGACGGCCGCGCCGTCGACCAGCCGGCCGTCCTGAACGGCATGCTCTGGCCGCTGCGCATCGACGAGCACCCCGCGGCATTCATGGCCGCCGACCTCACCGCGCTGGCCGACGCCGGGCTGATCTGCCGCTACACCGTCGAGGGCCGCGACTACCTGCACGATCCGGCATGGCGGCGCCGGCAGCGGCCGGTGCGTCCGGAACGGTCCGTCCTGCCACGCTGCCCGACCCACGAGTCCGGGCTGCGCGAGCTGGTCGGCGACACACTGTCGTCGGTGTCGGACCAGGTCGGCTCGGTCATCGGCGGCGCGGCGGCGAACGTCGGGCAGTCCCGGGTGCGCGACGCCATGGCCCGCATCGTCGAGGACGTCACGTTCCCCGTCGACCCCGAGAAGGCCGCCTCCTACGGCCAGCGCGTCCGCGAGTTCCTCAGCGGAGGCGATGCCACCCAGGAACCGGAGCGGCGAGACGCGTCCGGCCGCTCGGAGCCGCTGCCTGCCGCGGGCACCGCCTCCGTCGAGACCCCGCCGGACGACGACAGCGGCGACGACGGCGCCGGCGCAGCGCCGGGCGACGGTGACCGCGATCGCGATGCGGCCTCGCCGGCCGACGGCGCTCCCGGTGCGTCGCGCGCCGAGGGCGACGTCTGGCGCAAGGTCACCGACGACCCCACGCCCGGAACCTGACCGCGCCCGGACCCTGACCGCGCCGGGCCGGGCTCGCGGCTGTGTCACCTGATCTCCGATAGGTCACCTGATCGCCGTGACCGAAACGATCAGGTGGCCCAGCCGCCGCCTCGTCCGGGCACCATGCCTCCTGATCGTCTCCACGATGTGGACGGTCCGTGATCAGGTGACCCAACGGCCCGCTGCCGCCCACCGAGGTCACCTGATCGTTCCGGTGGCGGGACGGCGCAAGCAGCCGGCGCCGGGCCAGGGGGCGGTCAGCGACGCTCCGGGCGCAGCGTCGTCTGCCAGCGCACGGACCCGTCGACGCCGACCAGCCGGACGGTCAGCTCGGCGGTCTCGCCGTCGATGGCGACCTCGCCGACGTACTGGAAGCCCTCCGCGGGTGACGTGTTCGGCGCCGGTGGGGCCTCCACGAACACCGCCGACGGCCCGAACGTCGGGTCAAGCGTGTTCGGACCGAACGCGCCGGCGTTGAGCGGCCCGGAGACGAACTCCCAGAACGGGTCGAAGTCGGTGAACGCGGCCCGCTCCGGGGAGTAGTGGTGTGCGGCGGTGTAGTGCACGTCGGCTGTGAGCCAGACGTGGTTGCGGATGCCGTTGCGCTTGAGGAACGACAGCACGGGGGCGATGTCGAGCTCGCGGCCCGCGGGCGCGCCGGGCCGGCCGTTCGCGATGCCCTCCTGCGCCTCGCCGTCCGGCACGATCAGCCCGATCGGCAGGTCCGCGGCGATGACCTTCCACACCGCCCGCGAGCGCTGTAGTTCGTGCATGAGCCAGCGGGTCTGCTCGTGGCCGAGCACGCCGCCGTCCGGGACGGTCTCGGTTCCGGGCGTGTTCGCGTCCTTGTGGGTGCGCATGTCGAGCACGAACACGTCGAGCAGCGGCCCGTACTCGATCTTGCGGTAGACACGCCCGTCGCCGTCGGCGTACGTCGGGGCGATCGGCAGGTACTCGAAGAACGCCTGCCGGGCCCGAGCGGCCAGCACGTCGACCCGCTTCTCGGTGTAGCGGTCGTCGGTGAGGATCTCGCCGGGGAACCAGTTGTTGGTGACCTCGTGGTCGTCCCACTGGTTGACCTGCGGGGTGCGGGCCAGGAACTCACGCCAGTTGTCGGCGAGCAGGTTGTACTTGTACTGGCCGCGGTACTCGTCGAGGGTCTCGGCCACCTTCGTCTTCTCCGGGATGACGAGGTTGCGCCAGGTGCCGCCGCCGGGCAGCGCGACGGTCTCGGTGACCGGGCCGTCGGCGTAGACGGTGTCGCCGCTGCACAGGAAGAAGTCCGGGTCGAGGTCGAGCAGCGTGTCCGCCATCCGGAAGCCGCCGTGGTCGGGGTTGACGCCCCAACCCTGCCCGGCGATGTCGCCGGACCAGACGAACCGGACGTCCTCGCGGCGGGCCGGCGCGGTCCGCAGCCGCCCGACGGCGGGCTCGCCGACGGCGCCGGTGTCGGGGTCCTCCGCGGTGACGCGGTAGTACAGCTCAGTGCCAGGGCGCAGGCCCCGCAGCAGGACGCGGCCGGTGAGGTCGGAGTCCGGGGTGACGACGTCGCCGCGGACGCGCCGGGCGCCGCGGAAGGACGGGTCGCGGGAGACCTCGACGATCAGCCGGGCCGGCCGGTCCGCGCGGGCCCAGACGGTGCCGGCGGTGCGGCCGACGTCGCCGGCCTGGACGCCGTGGGTGAGGACCGGCCGCCCGGTGCGGACGAGGGCGGGAGCTCCAGCCGGTTGAAGCCGTCCAGCCGTGGTGCGCGCAGCGACAGTGGCCGGGAGCGCGGTGCCCAGAGTGGCGGCGGCACCGAGCGCGAGGGATCCGGTGAGCAGGGAACGCCGGGAGAGATCAGCCATGGCGGCATGGTTCCCAGGCCAGGCGACGAGCCCGTGTATGGCGGATGAACCGTCGGTGCGCCGTCGCCCGTCGGTGCCGGCGGTCACAATGAACGGGTGTCCCGCTGGGTGCTGCACGTCGACCTCGACCAGTTCATCGCGGCTGTCGAGGTGCTGCGCCGTCCTGAGCTGCGCGGCAAGCCGGTCGTCGTCGGCGGCGACGGCGATCCCACCAAGCGCGGCGTCGTGGCCACCGCGTCGTACGAGGCGCGCGAGCACGGCGTGCATTCCGGGATTCCGCTGCGCACCGCGCTGAAACGGTCGCCTGACGCCGTCTTCCTACCGGTCGACAAACCCGCGTACGAGGCGGTGTCCGAGGACGTCATGACGACGCTGCGGGAGTTCGGCGTGGTCGAGGTCCTCGGCTGGGACGAGGCCTTCGTCGACGCCGGCGACGACGACCCCGCCGGTACCGCGCGGCGCATCCAGCGGCGGGTACGCGAGGCCACCGAGTTGGAGTGCACCGTCGGCATCGGAGAGAACAAGCTGCAGGCAAAGCTCGCCACCGGGTTCGGCAAACCGGCCGGCGTCTACACGCTCACGTACGACAGCTGGTTCGAGGTGCTCGGCGACCGCCCCACCGATGCGCTGTGGGGCATCGGCGCGAAGACCGCCAAGCGGTTGGCCGGCATGGGCATCCACACGGTGCGCGAGTTGGCCACCACCCACCCCGACGTGGTCGCCGCGCAGCTCGGGCCCACCATCGGGCCATGGCTGGTGCGGGTCGCGCGCGGCGTGGCGTCGGCGCGGGTCACCGGCGAGCCGTGGCTGGCCCGCTCCCGCGGCCGTGAGCGCACGTTCCAGCAGAACATCGCCGACTGGGACGAGGTCCGCCGCGAGGTGGAACGGCTGGCGCACGAGGTCACCGCCGACGTCGTCGCCGAGGACCGTCCCGCCGTCCGCGTCGTGGTCAAGGTCCGCTACGCGCCCTTCTTCACCTCCACCCATGGCTACAAGCTCCCCGAACCCACTAGCGACGCGCCCGCCATCGCCGCGGCCGCGCTGGTCGCGCTGGAACGCTTCACCGACCGCCGCCCGGTCCGTCTCCTCGGTGTGCGCGCGGAGTTCGGCACGTGACGGCGCCGAGGGACGCCTCGACGACGCGGCCGGCCGAGTGGCGCGGACCACTGGACGCGGCCGCGGCCGGCGAGGACCATGACGCCAGGACGCACTCGCGCGAGGGGAATGGTGGGCCGATGGGCATCGTGTCTCCAGGGTTCCGGCGACGGCGGCGTGACGACGCCGACCTGCCGCCCGGGCAGTACCTCACGCATGACTTCCCGGTCCTGTCGGCCGGTCCGACGCCGCGCATCCCGCTGCCGGAGTGGGAGTTCGCCGTCGTCACCGAGGCGGGGGTGCGGCACCGGTGGCGGTGGGACGAGCTGCTGGCGTTGCCGGCCGAGGAGCCCACGGTCGACATCCACTGCGTCACGAAGTGGTCCAAGCTCGCCACCACCTGGCGCGGCGTCTCGCTGGATGTCCTGATGGAGGACGTAGAGACCGCCGCCGACTACGCGCTGGTGCATTCCTACGGTGGCTACACGACGAACCTGCCGCTGGAAGACCTGCTGGACGGGAAAGCCTGGGTGGCGTACGAGTTCGAGGGCTCCGAGCTGTCACCGCCGCACGGCGGCCCGGCCCGGCTGCTGGTGCCGCACCTGTACTTCTGGAAGTCCGCGAAGTGGGTGCGCGGCATTCAGCTGCTGCTGGACGACGAGCCCGGGTTCTGGGAGAGCGTGGGCTACCACGACTACGGCGACCCGTGGCGCGAACAGCGCTACCAGGGCGATTGAGTACCCGGCTCACGTGGCGCGTCGCCACTCTCGCCGAGTTCCACGACGAGACGGCGACGGCGCGGACCTTGCGGCTGGACGTGCCGGGCTGGCCGGGCCACCTGCCCGGGCAGCACGTCGACGTCCGCCTCACCGACGAGGACGGATACAGCACCCAGCGCAGCTACTCGCTGGCCGCACCCGCCGACGGCGACCGGATCGAGCTGACCGTCCAGCGGCTTCCCGACGGTGAGGTCTCCGGCTACCTGGCCGACACGTACGCCGTCGGCGACCCGATCGAGATCCGCGGGCCGGTGGGCGGCTGGTTCGTGTGGCGTCCGCCGGACCCGGCGCCGGTGTTGCTGGTGGCCGGGGGTTCGGGCATCGTCCCGCTGATGGCGATGATCCGGTCCCGCCGACAGGCCGGCAGCCGGGTTCCGTTCCGGCTCGTCTACTCGGTGCGCACACCGGCGGATCAGTTCTACGCCGCCGAGCTGCGCCGCTCCGCCCGTGCCGACGGCGGCCTGGACGTCGCGGTGGTCTACACGCGGTCCGCGCCGGACGGCTGGGCGCGGCCGGCCGGCCGGATCACTGCCGCCGACCTCGAGGCGTTGGGCTGGCCGGCGTCGTTCGAGCCGACCTGCTACGTCTGTGGCCCGACGGGCTTCGTCGAGGCCGCTGCCGGGGCCTTGGTCGACCTGGGCCACGACCCGCGACGGATCCGCACCGAGCGGTTCGGCCCATCCACCTGAGGAGGGTGACATGAGCGAGGACTTCACCGACGACTACGAGGACGGCAACGCGCTGGCCGGCCCGCTGGGCGAGCTGTTCGCCGTCGACGTCACCACGGCCATCGGGCGATGCGCCGGCTGCGGCCGCAGTGGCCGGGTCGCGGAGTTGCGGGTGTACTCGCATGCGCCCGGCCTGGTGGCGCGCTGCCCGGGCTGCGATCGGGTGATGATGCGGTTGGTCCGCGGCCCGGACGCGGCCTGGCTCGACCTGCGCGGGACGGTGAGCTTGCGGGTGGCGCTGCCCGGGTGACGCCGGTGCGGCCACACCCCCGACGCGTCGAGGGTCACCTGCGGCACCGATACTGGCGCGGTGGAGCGCAGCGGGTCGCCGGCGGCGACGGTCGATCGACAGTTTCTGACCCGTGCCGGGCTCGAGGTGGCACCGGAACTACTCGGGTGCGTCCTGCGCCACGAGACGGCCGAGGGAGCGGTGGCCGTCCGGCTGACCGAGGTCGAGGCCTACATGGGCGCCGACGATCCGGGTTCGCACGCCTTCCGCGGCCGCACCGCCCGCAACGCGGTCATGTTCGGCCCGGCCGGGCATCTGTACGTGTACTTCACCTACGGCATGCACTTCTGCGCCAACGTGGTCTGCGGCGACGAGGGGACGGCGACGGCGGTCCTCCTGCGGGCCGGCGAGGTGATCGAGGGCGCCGAGCTCGCACGGGGACGCCGCCGCTCGGCGAAGGGGCCGCGCGACCTCGCCCGCGGACCGGCCCGGCTGACCTCGGCGCTGGGCCTGGGACGGGCCGACGACGGCGCCGACCTTTGTACGTCTCGATCCACGACGGTGCTGCTGAGCGGCCCGCCGGTACCGGCGACGTCCGTGCGCAACGGGCCTCGGGTCGGGGTGAGCGGCCCCGGCGGTGACGGCGACGCGTTCCCGTGGCGGTTCTGGTTGGACGGGGAGCCGACGGTGTCGACGTACCGGCCGCACGTGCCCCGTCGCCGGCGGTGACCCGGCACCCGAGGTGAGCTGACGCCGTCGTCGGCGGGTATCTGGCGTGCGGTTGCGGTTCGGAGTGCGGAATCATGGGCGGGTCAGCACACCGCACACCGTATGAGGAGACCAGGCACCGTGACCGACATCCTGGACGAGCTGCACTGGCGCGGGCTCATCGCGCAGTCCACCGACGAGGCGGCGCTGCGCGCCGCCCTGGCAGCCGGTCCGGTCACCTACTACTGCGGTTTCGACCCGACGGCGCCGAGCCTGCACATCGGCAACCTGGTGCAGTTGCTCACCATGCGCCGGCTTCAGCTGGCCGGCCATGACCCGCTGGCCTTGGTCGGGGGTGCGACGGGACTCATCGGCGACCCCAAGATGACCTCCGAGCGGACGCTGAACGACCGTGACACGGTCGCCGGCTGGGTCGAGCGCATCCGCAAGCAGATCGAGCCGCTGCTCGACTTCGACGGCCCGCACCCGGCGCGGATGGTGAACAACCTCGACTGGACGGCTCCGCTGTCGGCCATCGACTTCCTGCGCGACGTCGGCAAGCACTTCCGGGTCGGCCGGATGCTGTCAAAGGAGTCCGTGAGCGCCCGCCTCAACAGCGAGCAGGGCATCAGCTTCACCGAGTTCAGCTACCAGATCCTGCAGGGTATGGACTACCTCGAGCTGCATCGCCGCTACGGCTGCGTGCTGCAGACCGGTGGCAGTGACCAGTGGGGCAACCTCACCAGCGGCGTCGACCTCATCCACCGCGTGCAGCAGACGGCCGTGCACGCGCTGGCCACGCCGCTGATCACCAAGGCCGACGGCACCAAGTTCGGCAAGACCGAATCCGGCACGGTGTGGCTCGACCCCGAGATCACCAGTCCGTACGCGTTCTTCCAGTTCTGGCTGAACGCCGACGACCGCGACGTCATCGGCTACCTGAAGGTCTTCACCTTCCGCGACCCCGAGCAGATCGCGGCACTCGAACGCGACCTCGCCGAGAAACCGGCCGCCCGTGGTGCGCAACGGGCGCTGGCCGAAGACGTCACGACGCTGGTGCACGGCGCGGACGAGACGGCGAAGGTCGTGGCCGCGTCCCGGGCACTGTTCGGCATGGGTGCTCTGGAGGAGCTGGACCCCGGCACGCTCAAGGCCGCGCTCGACGAGACCGGCGCACCGGTCGTCGAAGCGGGTGAGGAACCACCCACCTACGTCGACCTGTTCGTGTCGGCGGGCCTGGTCGATTCGCGCTCCGCGGCGCGGCGGGCCATCGGCGACGGCGGCGCCTACGTGAACAACATCCGGCTCGATCCGGGCACCGCGCCGGACGCCCGGCCGGGTCGCGATGACCTCTTGCACGGCCGCTGGCTGGTGTTGCGGCGGGGCAAGCGGACGGTCGGGGGCGTGGAGATCGCTCGCGCCTGAGCCGGCCCGCGCCGCGCCACTCGTGGCGCGGCCGATCCACATCGCCCTGACCTGCGCTGACGCGCACGAGACGGGCGTCACAGAGATCGGCCGCGCCACGATTTGACTCGGCGCCGAGAGCTGCGTAAGTTTCTCTTCGGCTCACGGGGAGCGGGACACCGAAACACTGGTGGCCGGCCCGGGAGTCCCACCACTTCAGCTCATCTGAGCAGGCCCATGCCTGGGCTGGTCGGAAGCGGAACGGTGGAGCTGCAAGCGGCTTTGTTTCGGCGGGCCGGATGCAGTAGGCTGAAGGAGCTGCTTCGGGCAGGGGTCCTGATCAGGACCGTCCGAGTCCGGTTTGATCACCGGCGTGACCGAAGCTAATCTTTCAAAGAACCACAGCGTCTCACGTTGATCCCTTAGCGGGGGTCGGTGAGTGCGTCCGATTTTTGAGAACTCAACAGTGTGTTTTTGATGGTTGTTTGTTGACGCCAATTTAGTTTGTGTCCTCGTGCCTGCCCTGTTTGGGGTGGGTTTGGGGTTCCTTTGATGATGCGGCAGCCCTTGTTTGGGGTTGTTGTTATTGTTGGGGTTGTTCTTTTCATTGGTTTGGTAGCTCTGGCCTTTTGGGGTTGGGGTTGTCATATGTCATTGATGGAGAGTTTGATCCTGGCTCAGGACGAACGCTGGCGGCGTGCTTAACACATGCAAGT
>NZ_KI911782.1:4510696-4679969 GCF_000515395.1 Jiangella gansuensis DSM 44835
GGCTGCGCGCTCATGCTCTCGAACAATATCTGCGAGTCCGGGGAGAGGTACATGCCGCTACGTGATGCCGAGGTGTAACCGGCTTCGACCCAGATCCACTGCATGACGGCCCGGGCGACGGCGAACTCGTCCGGTTCGCCGGACACGTTCGCCGTGCCGCGCCGCAGCTCGTAGCAGGCTCTCGTGCCGGACAGCTCCATGGCCAGGTGCTGGGCCGCATCAGCCGTCCACGCCTCGCCGTTCTGGAACTGGAAGTGCAGCGCGACGTGACTGGGCGGATTCTCCTCCCACAAGACCGCATCGAGGACCTGCTGGACCGGCTGCGAGACCGCGGGTCCAGCCGCATCGAGGGTCCGGGACACCACTTGCGTCAGCGGGTCCAGGATCGCGGTGTTCGCCTGGTGGACGCACACCTGCACGTGTCCGACGTCCTCACAGGCTCGGGGAGCAGCCACGTCTCGGACCAGCGGATCGATCGGCCGGTTGACCGCGATCATCGCCAGCGCGGCCGGCAGCGCCAGCACCAGCAGGCCGGAGGTAGAAGTCCGCAGCGACGTCGGTGAACGGCCGAAGACCCAGCGTGCCGCGGCGGTCGCGCAGCAGACCGCGAGCAGCACGAAGAAGAGCAACCGGAACAGGGACAACGTCGTGTTCTCCTGATAGCCGGCGACGGCCAGGCCGGTCAGCCACACCGGGGACAGCGCCCAGGCCGTGGATCCTCCTCCTCCGGCCAGCACGAACGCGAACGAAACGATCACGGCCGCGACCACGCTCAGCGATCTGGGCAGCGCGGCACCGGCGAGGTATCCGATCGCGACGAACGCACCCAACGCTGCGACGCTGCCCATCAGGACGAGCAGATCCGGCCCTCCCATCGTGGCTCGGGTCGCGGTGGACACCAGCACGGGTGCGAGGCCGAGCGCGTACCCCAGCAGACCGGCCGCGACGAGCACGGTCAGGTGACGAGCCGCGATCGGGACACCCGACCGCGCCGCCGAAGGCGGGCACACGACGCTGCGTCGCCCGGTGAAGACTCCGGCCGTCCAGGCCGCGCAGCCGGCTAGCAGTGGCCCGGCGACGACCAGCGACTCATGGAACTCGGCCGAGACACTCACCCAATCCGCGACCGGCCAGTTGATCAGCGACCAGCTGTGTATCAACACCGCCAGCGCGACCATGAGCGTTGTGGTGCCGGCGAGCGAGACTGGTGTCGGCCACAGCAGGCGCCGCAGCCAACTCATGCGCCGTCCCCGATGAGGCGTTGGTAGGCGCGTTCCAACGGCGTCGACAGGCCCGAGTCATTGCAGCCGTCGGCGTCGTCGGCGAGGGCTTGCGGCGGCCCGTGATAGACGACCGCACCTTCCCGTAGGACCACCAGGTCGTCACACAGATGTGCGCCGTCCTCGATCAGGTGAGTGGCCAGAACGATCGTGCGGCCCGTGCTGATGGTCTTCAGATACTGCCGCAACCGGACCCGCTGAGACGGGTCGAGCCCCGCCGTCGGCTCGTCCAGCAGCAACACGTCCGGCTCGTGCGCGATCGAGGCCGCCAACCCCAGCCGCTGGCGCTGACCACCGGACAAACGCCGAACCCGGTCGGACGACCGGTCGGCCAACCCGACGACAGCCAGCGCCTTCGCCGCCGCCCGCGCGCAAGACCGCGTATCCACGCCGTGCGACCACGCCGCATAGGCGACGGTGTCACGCAGGGTCATCGACCCGGACAGGTCGAACCGCTGCGGCAACCACCCGATCACCGACCGCGCCGCCGCCCGGCCCGCGGACGAGAGCAGATCGTGGCCGTGGACTGACACCTGGCCCGCGTGCGGCCGGCTCACCGTGGCCAGCACCGACAACAGGGTCGTCTTGCCGGCACCGTTCGGGCCGAGCAGGCCGACGATCCCGCCTCGGACGGTCAGGCTGACCGAATCCAACGCGACACGTCGCCCGTAGCGGACCACCACGTCGGCGACCTCGACGGAAGGAGGATCAGCCATGCCGGCTTAATCTACCGTCAACAGCTGAAGTTGATCATCTTCAAGAGGACCGCTGCGGCGACGACGCCGATCGTGTTGGTGTAGCACACGTTGCTGCCACCCAGGCAAGTCGCGTCAGCGGTCCACGTCACGTTGACGTGCCTCAAGTGGTGGTCAACCCACTTCCCGTTGGCGGCGCCGCCCCACGATGGCCGCGGACGAGGAGGGTTCGTTCCGGTAAGGCTGCTACGTCACAGCCGCTGGTCAGCCGGAGCAATGCAAGCATTCGTGACGACGTCGACCCATACCTCGGGGTGGGTAGACCACAGGTCGTACGGTACGCCCGAGACCTCTACGAAGACTCCTTGCTTGACCAGAGCGGCGAGCTGACGGAGTGGCCATGAGGGGCGGATGTCGTGCTCGGCGGCGACAATGGTCATCGGGACCCGGCAATCAGCCAAGCGCCGCAGTAGGTCGGAGCCGTGGATCCACTCCACGAACGACTCGCTCAGCGCCTGGTGGACCATGGGGTTCCAGTCGATGTCGATCTTGGGTTCAGTGTGCTTCAGGGCCTCGTAGGTTTGGGACCAGGTCCGGTCCTTGTGAAGTCCGTGACCGGCAACGCCGACCACTGCACGGACACGGGAGGGGTGGTCCAAGGCGTAGCAAGCCCGCATTCCGCGCGGCGCGATGTCATCGTGCTCGAGGTAATGGACGCATCCCGGCCCTCCTGACAAGACCACGGCATCAGATCCGCTTCCCGTGACTCCCACGTGCAGGCGGGTCCGGTCCTCGGCTTGCACAGTTACTGAGCGCATGCGCTGATTCTCCCCCGCTCGCTTTGCTCAGGGCCCCCGATCATCGGCAGGGTCGGACGAGTGCGGCTCAGTCGCCTGAGATCGGCAGCGTTGGTCTTCTCAGCTGTTGGTCTGGCCGTTCTCGGCCGCCGCGGCCTCGGCCTTCGCGTCCTTGACGGCGGCCGCCGCCAGCTCGGCCACCTCGTCGGCGGCTGCCGCGGCGTCCAGGCGCGCCGGTCCCTGCGTGACCGACGCGGGCTCGTCGTCGTCGGCGGCGTCGCTGCCCGCCGGAGCTTCGTCGACGGCGCCGGCCGCGCGGGCCGGGCCGCCGAACGCGTCGGTGACCGCGCGGATGGCCTGGGTCAGCTCACCGGGGATGACCCAGAAGGTGTTGTTGTCGCCGTCGGCGAGGTGGGGGAGGGTGTCCAGGTACTTGTACGCCAGCACCTTGGGGTCGGCGTCGTAGCGGTGCACGGCCTGGAAGACCCTCTCGATGGCCTTGGCCTCGCCGTCGGCGCGCAGGATGGCCGCCTGCTGCTTGCCCTGAGCCTCCAGGATCTCCTGCTGCCGGGTGCCCTCGGCGGTGAGGATCCGGGACTGCCGTTCACCCTCGGCGTGCAGGATGACGGCGCGCTTGTCGCGCTCGGCGCGCATCTGCTTCTCCATCGCCTCCTTGATGGTGGAGGGGGGATCGATCGCCTTGATCTCGACGCGGTTGACCCGGATACCCCATTTGCCGGTGGCTTCGTCCAGGACGGCACGCAGCTGGGCGTTGATGTTCTCGCGGGAGGTCAAGGTCTGCTCGAGGTCCATGCTGCCGATCACATTGCGCAGGGTGGTCACCGTGAGCTGGTCGATGGCCTGCAGATAGTTGGCGACCTCGTACGCGGCGGCACGGGGGTCGGTGATCTGGTAATAGAGGACCGTGTCGATGTTCACCACGAGGTTGTCCTCGGTGATCACCGGCTGCGGCTGCGACGAGAACACGTGCTCCCGCACGTCGAGCTTCGTGTTGATGCGGTCGACGACCGGGATGATGAAGTTCAGCCCGGGCTGCAAGGTGGTGCGGTAGCGGCCGAACCGTTCCACGTTGTAGCGGCGGGCCTGCGGAACCACCCGGACGGTGGACACGACAGCGAACACCACCAGGACCGCGACGATGATGATCGGCACCAAGAGTTCCATGTCTCCTCCGATGTCGTTCCGTGCGTCTGCGCTCAGGGGAGCAACTCGCGGGGGTAGACGATCGCCGTCGCTCCTTCGATCTCCATGACATCGACCAACGCGCCGGCCGGAATGACGTGATCGTCGTCCAGCGCGCGGGCCGACCACGTCTCTCCGGACAGTTTGATGAGGCCGCTGGACGCGGTGACCTCCTCGAGCACCACGGCCTTCCTGCCGACCAGGGCGTCAGTTCCCTCTTGCGTCAGTGGCGGATGGCTCATGTGCTGCCGAGCGATCGGGCGCACGATGACCAGCGCCGCGGCGCCCGCGAGCGCGAAGGCCAGCACCTGCGCCAGCCACGGCCCGCCGAGCCCGGCGACGACGGCCGCCACCACCGCGGCGCCGGCGAGGAGGCCGAACGCCAGGGTGAGGGTGAAGAACTCGATCACGCCGAGTGCCGCTGCGGCGATCAACCAGATGAGCCACGGCATGGGACCAACCCCTGACGACTGGGCGTTACGTCCAATTTAGCTCTCGACCAGCGCCGTGTGCACCTGCCGGCCGCGCCGCGTTCCAGCGGTCACGCCCTAGTCGGGCCGCTGGTACACGTCAGGGATGCCGTCGGAGTCTTCGTCGGCCAGCTCTTCGGCCGCGTACACCTTGTACCGCCGGTTGCGGGCCAACAGGATCGACGACGCGAGCAGCGCGGCGAGGACCGACGCTGTCAGGATGCCGATCTTGCCGTGATCGGTGTGCGGGCTGCCCGCGCCGAAACTGAGCTCGGCGATGAGCAGCGACACGGTGAAACCGATCCCGGCCAGCAGGGAGACGCCGAGGAGGTCGATCCAGCGCACGGACCGGTCCAGCTCGGCTCGCGTCACCCGGGTGACGATCCACGTCGTGGCCATGATGCCGAGCGGTTTGCCGGCCACCAGCCCGGCGACGATGCCGATCGTCACCGGGTCGGTCGCCGCGGACACGATCTCGTCCCGCCCGCCGATCGCCACACCCGCGGCCATGAAGGCGAACACGGGCACGGCCACGCCGGTGGAGAGGGGCCGGAAGCGGTGCTCGAAGAGCTCGGCCAAGCCCGCCGCGGGCCGGTCGGGCGCGCCGCGCAGCACCGGGATGGTGAACCCGAGCAGCACGCCGGCGATGGTGGCATGGACTCCCGACGCGTGGACCAGTGCCCAGAACACGATGCCGATGGGAAGCAGGATCAACCATGCCGCGCCCGTGCGCCGGCCGAAGAACACCGGGTGCCGCTGGGCGAGCAGCGCGAACAACGCCAGTGGCAGCACGCCGATGAGTAGCGGAACGAGGTTGAGATCGTCGGTGTAGAAGACTGCGATGATCGTGATCGCGATGAGGTCGTCGACGACAGCCAGGGTGAGGAGGAACAGCCGCAGAGCGCTCGGCAGGCTGGACCCGATCACGGCCAGCACAGCCACGGCGAACGCGATGTCCGTGGCCGTCGGGATCGCCCAGCCGTGCATCGCCGCTCCGCCGGCGTTGACGGCGACGTAGATGAGCGCCGGTGCGAGGACGCCGCCGACGGCCGCCGCGACCGGCACGACCGCCGTCGAGACCGACCGCAGGTCCCCGGCGACGAACTCCCGCTTCAGCTCGAGGCCGACGAGGAAGAAGAACACCGCGAGCAGTCCGTCCGACGCCCAGTGCCCGAGGGTGAGGTCCAGCTCCCACGGCTCGTACCCGAACCGGAAGTCGCGCAGCGCCTCGTAGCCGTCGGACAGCGGCGAGTTCGCCGCCACCAGGGCGGCGAACGCGGCGCCCACCAACAGGAAACCACCGACCGTCTCCTTGCGGAGGATCTCGGCGACGCGTGTCGTCTCGCCGTAGCTCCTTCGGCCGAGGATTCGGCGGACGGGGCGTGGCACCTCGGACCGGGACGTGGGCACGGCGGCTCCTCACGGGTTTTTCGAGTCCAACACCGACCTCGCCGACCAAACTTCCCCGGCGCACCCGGGACCATGTTATCGCTGGCGACGCCACCGGCCGCCACGTTGCCGTGGTGTCAGGACGGCCCGTGGTCCAGGACGCAGAACTCGTTGCCTTCGGGGTCGGCCAGGACGGTGAAACCCTCGTGACCCGTCTGCCCGACATCGGCACGGGTGGCGCCCAGCCCGAGGATGCGCTCGACCTCGTCCTCGGCCGTGCCCGCGGTCGCCACCAGGTCCGGGTGGTTGCGGTTCTTGTCCCGCTTGGGGCCGGCGCTGGGCTGCAACCACACGCTCAACGCGCCCGGCGGTGATCCCTCGGCCGGCCGCAGATGCACACCGTCGCCGTCGTCGTCGATCTCGTAGCCGAGCACGTCGGACCAGAACCGGGCCATGCGGTCGATATCGTGGACGTCCAAGGTCCACTGCCGGATCAGACTGGGCATCGTTCCTCCGTCTCTCGAGCCGTTGTCCGGGCCCGTACCCGTTGCCGCAGTGATCGATGTGCGCCGGCCGGGAGCAGCCTGCCGGTGCCCATGATCGGCTCGGGGCTGGGTAAGGATGGGGCATCGGAGAGCGTAGGAGTAGAGGGAGTGGCCTGATGCCGAGATCCGGGTGCTGCGCCGGTGATGTCGTTCGCGTGTTGCGGCAGGCGGCGTAGCCGATGAACGACGACCCACGCGACGGGGACGACCTGCCGATGCTCGATTCACTCGACGATGTCCTGCGGACGGTCGACGACCGGCCCGGCCTGTTCGTCCGGTACTCGAAGGGGCCGTCCGTCGATCTGCGCAACGGCCCGAGCCGCGACTACGAAGCCGATGTCGACCTGCCGGGCTGGTCGGTCACCACCGTGGAGCCTGAGCCGTGGTGGACACGATCCACGGCGGACTGGGTCGCCCGGCGGCTGTGCAAGTACGACGAGCTCGACCAGGAGGACAGGTTTCCCTGGCTGCTCACCGCCCGGGTCGTCGGCTACGGCCCCGACCACGAACCGCTGGTCACCGAGATGCGCCCGGTGGCCCGGGTGGGCCGAAACGCGCTGGCCGAGGCCAGGAGACGCTACGAGGAGCGCTTCGACGTCGGCCGGGGCTCGGCCGGCTGACGCGGATCCGGCGGACGCCACCGGCTTACGCGTGCCGCGTGAGTCGGCCTCGCACCTGGGTACGTGCCAGGTGTAGGTGAACACACGCCAGAGGTACGGAGGTGTGATGATCATGCCGGCGAAGCAGGAGATGCCGTCGACCATCCAGCGTTCCCCGAAGCGGGCGCAGGAGGTCTGGGCCAAGGCCCACGACTCGGCCGTCGAGACGTATGGCGAAGGGGAGCGGGCGCACCGCACCGCGTTCTCGGCGTTGAAGCACGAGTTCCAGAAGGTCGGTGACCACTGGGAGCCCAAGAACGGCAAGGGCCCGTCGGACCGGCAGGCCAGCCGCTCGGCGCCGGAGTCGCGGACCCGGCCGCGAAAGACCGCGGGCGGCGTGGACGCGAACGCCTCGAAGAGCGACCTGTACGAGACCGCGCGTGACCTCGGCGTGCAGGGTCGCTCGACCATGACGAAGGACGAGCTGATCGAGGCGATCGACAAGGAGAACAAGAGGCGGACGCGCAAAGCCCGCGAGTGACCGGGACGCTCGCGCTAGTTCATCGCCAGGAATCCGAGGACGCCGAGGATGAGCAGGCCGGTGAGCAGGACCGCGACCACCGCGACGAAGAGTGTCCGCGCCGGCCATCTGCCGCGGTGTTGTTCGTCCAGGTCCTGCTCACCGGCCTGCTGCCGTCCCGGAGCCTCGGACGCGGGACGCTGCGCGGGGTCCTCGTACCCTCCCGCGCTCTCCTGGCGCTGACCACCGGGCTGCTTGTCGTGATCGTCGTCTCGTGGCATGGCTACTCATCTCCGGCGTAAGCCGCTACGCGCACCGGCGTCCTAGGTGTTCGGGGGCGCCGCGCTGATGTCGGCCACGGCGGAGCGCGGGTCTCGCGCGAGTGCGACGTCGCCCAGCGACACCAGGCCCAGCGCACGGCCCTCGTCGTCGACGACCGGCAGGCGGCGCACCGCGGCGTCGCGCATGAGCCGCACGGCGTCGTCGACCGGAGTGCTCGGGTGGGTCGTCAGCAGGTCCGCGCTGCAGACGTCGCCGACGGTCGTCGTGGTGGGGTCCAAGCCCTCGGCGAGAACCCGGACCACCAGGTCCCGGTCGGTGACGAAGCCTTGCACCAGCTCGCCCTCCGCGGCCAGCAGGCCTCCGATGTCGTTGTCGCGCATGGCCTCCGCGGCTTCGACGACGGATGCCTCGACGGGCATCGTCACGGCCGGGCGGGTCATGACGTCGGCCACGGTCTGTGGTTGCGTCCCGCGGACGTCGCTCGGCGGGGCGGCCCCGGAAGGCGAGCGTTCCGGCCAGTCCTCGAGGCGATCCCTGCTGGCGCGCTCCATCTCCTGCAGGTCGCGTTCGACGTCGTCGTCCGGCCCTGGGCCCGGGTTGCCGTCTCGTTGCATGTCGGCCTCCTGGTTGCGGCGGGGTCCGTACGACACCTGGCGTACCCGGATCCGGGGGCGTCAATCGGCCCCGGTCCCGCCCGATCGACCCGGCGTCAGTGGCTGAAGTCGCCTCGGTAGTACTCGAAGATCCAGCCGGTCGCGGCGATCGCGGCAAGCGCGACACCGATGATGAAGATGAACCAGGCGAACACGAGACCCAGGAACACCACGGCCGCGGCCGCACCGGCGGCCAGCGGCCACCACGAGTGCGGGCTGTAGAAGCCGTACTCGCCGGCCAGCTCCTCGACCTCGGCGTCCGCCCGGTCCTCCGGCCGCGGCGGGATGCGCCGGGACACCAGCGCGAAGTAGAAGGCGATCATTCCACCGAGACCGAACGTGAGCGCCAGCGTGGTCGTCCCGGTCGGGTCCCTGGACAGGACCCAGTACGTCGGTGTCACGACGGCGAAGAACAGTGTCACGACGATGAAGATCATGGCCTCGACCTTCATGCCATGTCCTTCCGTCGTCCGGTTCTCCGCGTCGGACCGAGCCGGCGCCCTCAGCCGCGCAACTGCGGGAGGACCGACTCGCCGTAGGTGCGAATGGTGCCCAGCGGGTTCCTCCCGGCCACGTTCATCACGACGATCGCGGTGGCGCCGAACTGCTGCAGGGCCTTGATCTTGCGCACGTGGTCCTGAGGGTCAGGGGACAGCAGGCTCCCGGTCGCGAACGTCAGGTCGGACACCTGATCGCGGCCGTTGGCGTGGATCTGGCCCGGGTCGTGGATGTCGTCGCTGTAGTGGGCCTTGACCTGGGTGGCCTTCCACTCGCGAGCGCTGTCCAGGGCCGCGTCCTGGGTGTCGTCGATGGCGGCGGCGGCCTGCAGGACGATCTCACCGGGTTCCTTGCTCGCCTCCTCGCAGGCTCGCCGGTAGCCGGCGATGACGCTCGGCACCGAGCGCGGGTCGGCCAAGGTCCACACGCCCTCGGCGAGCCGGCCGGCGATGCCGGCGGCGCGCTCGCCGAACGCCGACATGAAGATCGGTGGCCGACGCTCGGGCAGGTCGTACAGCCGCGCCGACTCGGTTCGGAAGTACCGGCCGCGGTACGTCACGGTCTCGCCGTCGAGCAGCCGCCCGATGATGGTCAGTGCCTCTTCGGTCCGGTCCAGTTGCTCCGGCACCGACGGCCAGCTCATGCCCGCGGGCACCTCGTTCATCGCCTCGCCGGAACCGACAGCCAGGAAGGCCCGGCCCGGGCACAGGATCTCCAACGTGGCCACTTGCTGCGCGACGACGACCGGGTTGTACCGGTGGACGAGGGAGGTCACCGCCGGACCCAGCGCCGCCGTGCTGGTCACCTGGCCGGCCGCTCCCAGCCACACCCAGGCGTTGCCGCATGCCGCCGGCGCGGGACTGCCCGGTTCCCACCATGGCGCCAGGTGGTCGCTGCAGCAGATGATGTCGAAGCCGGCGCGCTCGGCTTCGCCGGCCTGCCGCAGCAGCTCGTCGGCGGAGAACCGCTCGTGCGCGAGAGCTACGCCGTACGCGACGTCCTCGGGCTGGCGCCGCCGCGCCCACAGCAACCCGCGCACCGCCTCGACGACGCCCATGATCCCGCCTCGCTCCCTTCCGTTTCCAGCCGCAGTACCCACGAACCCGGACCATTACCTCGCGGTCACGGCCGGGTCGAGTCGTCACGCTCCGGCGGAACGTCGGTCTGGCGCCGTCTGCCGAGCGCGAGGTCGGCCAACCGGCGCAGCGACTCCTCGTTGCGTGGACGCAGGAACAGCCCCTGCACAGCCGTCGGTATTCGCCGCACCGGTCCTTCAGTTGCCTCTTCGGCCAGGGTCATCTCCGTGCCGCCGCCGGGTACGGGCGTCAGGATCAGGCGGACGCGGGCGGCACCGACGGGCCACATCCGGGCGGCCAGCTCGATGTGGGACCCGGGGCGGACCGCCCTCACGGTCGTGACGTCCTGGATCGACACCGGCCACGGGCCGATGCTGTGGTGCAGCCGGCTCCCGACGGCGGGCCATTCCGGGTCGACGGCGCGGATGTGCGCGGCACCGACCACCCAGTTCGCGAACGTCCAGCCGTCGCCGACGACCGCGAACACGTCGTCGGGAGAGGCGTCCACGCGGCGCGACACCTCGATCACGACGGCGCCCCCGTGGTACGGCCGGAGGTCCGGCCCAGGACGACGCCGAGGACGACCATGAGGATCGCGAGACCGAGATGGAGCCAGTTGTCGGCGTTGTTGAGAGGCACGAAGTTGGCGGTGCTGTCGTGGTCGACGAACAGGCCGTAGAGCCAGAGCACCGCATAGACGAGCCCACCCCAGACGAGGAAGGCACGGGCGCCGCCCGCACTCCGCGCCAGCACCAGGCCCGCCACCCCGAACAGCAGGTGCACGATGTTGTGCAAAATCGACACCTGGAACACGCCCAGGAGCATGGCCTCCGACTCGTGGCCGGCGAACTCCAGCGTGTCCATGTCGGTGGTGACCCCGGGAACGAAACCGAGCACGCCTACGGCGAGGAAGACGACCCCCACCACTGTGGCGGCGAGCTGTACCGGCGTCGCCGCCAGGCCGGACTTGCCGATGTCTTCTGTCATGTCACGATCCCTCCCCCTCGATGGGTCCGGGCCATCGCCTGCCCGGACCCATGTGGTGGGTGCCCCTCCGCCGCGCCCTCAAACCTCTGCAGTGCCGACCCGAGCCAGCGTTTCCGCCGCCCGCCATCGGGAACGGACACTTCGTGAGCGCGAGGAGGGGGAAGCCAGATGATCGGTATCGAGCTTCGGAGCCCGGATTTCAGTGACCACACGCCCATCCCGGGCCGGCACGCCCACGACGACGAGAACGTGTCGCCGTCGCTGGAGTGGATCGGCGTTCCGACGGAGGCGGTGGAGCTGTTGTTGCTGTGTGAAGACCCCGACGCCCCGAGCGGCCCGTTCCTGCACTGGCTCGTGACCGGCATCGACCCACACGCCGCCGGCGTGCCGGAGAACCAGACGCCGGCCGGCGGGCGCGAATGGCCCAATGACTTCGGGGAAGTCGGCTGGGGCGGCCCCGCGCCGCCGCCGGGCGATCCGGCGCACCGCTACTTCTTCAGGCTGTACGTCCTGTCGGAGCCGGCCGACCTGCCGGACGAGCCGACGGTCGAGGACGTGTATCGCGCGGCGGACTCCGCGGCGCTCGGGCGCGGCACGTTGGTGGGGCTCTTCCAGCGCTGAGCATGCGCCCGATTGTGTGAACGGCCGTGCTGGTCCGGACCAGCACGGCCGCCGGGAGGGTCGGGACACGTCGGGGTCGCCGCAGGTCCCTGGCGAATGTCGGTCGCGCGTATGCACCCGCCGGGCCTGGCATGCCGATGGAAAGCGTGAGTAGACGGACCTTTCTGTCCTCAGGGGGTTGATTACGAACCCGTCACGTGTTTCGGTGGGTACACGTGGTCAAGCAAGTCGCCACGACACACGATATCTGGACAGGTGTCGGCATGCGGACCCAATCGTCGTTTCACCAACGCACGAGCCCCGACCAGAGCCCCGCAAATCTCGATCGCGGTGAGCTGACCAACGACATGTTGCGCCGGGCCGCCCAGGCCGGCGGGCAGGAGCGGCAGCGGCTGATCGACGAGGTGGTCCTGCTGCATCTGCGGCTGGCCGAGTCGATCGCCCGCCGGTACAGCAACCGCGGGATCGACCGGGACGATCTGGTCCAGGTGGCCAACCTCGGCCTGGTCAACGCCGCGCAACGGTTCGACCCCGACCTCGGCAAGGACTTCGTGTCCTTCGCCGTGCCGACCATCACCGGTGAGGTCAAGCGGTACTTCCGCGACCACGGCTGGACGGTGCGCCCGCCGCGGCGAGTGCAGGAACTGCATGCCGCGGTCGCCGCCGCGACCGCCGAGCTGACCCAGACCCTGGGCAGCGCACCCACGCCGGCCGACCTGGCCGAGCACCTCGGTGTCGAGGTCGACGACGTGCTCGAGGCCAGCGCGTCGCACGAGTGCTTCACCGTGGCCTCCCTGGACTACCGCGGCGGGGGCGGCGAGGACACTCCGCTGGCGGATTCGCTGGGCGAGTCCGAGGCCGGGTTCGCCCGCGCCGAGGCCGTCGTCGCGCTGGCCCCGGCCTGCCGCGACCTGCGGCCCCGCGACCGGCGCATCCTCTACCTGCGCTTCTTCCGCGGCTGGACCCAGCAGGAGATCGCCCAGGAGCTGGGTGTCACCCAGATGCAGGTCTCCCGCCTCCTGGCCCGCATCCTTCGCGAACTGCGCACCGCTATCGGGGTCGACGGCGCCGAGGTGCCGATGCCGCATCGGCGCCGATCGGCACGGACGGCTGCCGAATCTGCTTGAAGCGTGGCCAGGTTCGTGCGTCACTCGCCGTTTCTGGGTCGCGATCGGAAGGAGGGCTCCGTGAGGGAATACGGTTTGCGGATGCCGCTGCGCCGATGGCTGTTGGAGCCGGGTTCTTCTCTCAAGGTGATCGTGGCGCTCCTGCTCGTCACCATCGTCAGCATGGCGGCACTGATGATGGTGCGTAGCGCCACGCAGACCGACAGCGGGGACGGCGCCGAGTTCACCTCGGCAGCCGTCCGGCCGCCGTCCGCTGGTGACGGTGGCCGGGATGGTCCCGGTTCGTGACCGTCCGCACGGTCCGGTACCATGGAAGGGCGCGTGACGCTTCCGCGCCCCCGACGTAGGTAAGACCCGGCACCAGAGTGCTGGCCCGCACCACCCGCTCGACCTCACCTGCCGTCCCGGCTGTGCCGGGTGCCGGTGCGCGCCGTCGTCGTCGCCGCTGAGTGAGCGCCGCTGACCGCCAGCACCATCCGCGACTGGTTCTTGCTGCCACGCGGGTGTGCCGCACCGGAGGATCATTCTTTGCCCAGGACGCCCGACCCTGCCTTGCCCGTGAGCCCTCGCCCGTCGGACCCGCAGACACGCGCAGGCACCCACTGGGCCCGGTTCCGCCGGGCGTGGTTGTCGAATCCGAAGAACGACGTCCTGGCCGGCGTGCTCGTCGCGCTGGCGCTGATCCCTGAGGCGATCGCGTTCTCGATCATCGCCGGGGTGGACCCGAAGGTCGGCCTGTACGCGTCGTTCTCGATCGCGATCATCATCTCGATCGCCGGTGGACGACCGGGCATGATCTCCGCCGCGACGGGTGCGATGGCGCTGGTCATGGTTCCGCTGGTGCGTGAGCACGGTGTCGAGTACCTGTTCGCCGCCACGGTCCTGACCGGCGTGCTGCAGGTGCTGCTGGGGCTACTGGGTGTCGGGCGGCTGATGCGGTTCATCCCACGCACGGTGATGGTCGGGTTCGTCAACGCGTTGGCGATCCTGATCTTCCTGGCCCAGGTGCCGCACGTGGTGGGGGAGTCATGGCCGGTGTACGTGCTGGTCGCCGCGGGGCTGGGGATCATCTACCTGCTGCCCCGGGTGACCAAGGCCGTGCCGTCGCCGCTGGTCGCGATCGTCGTCCTCGCGGCCGCTGCCGTGACGTTCGGCATCAACGTCCCGACCGTGGGTGACATGGGGGAGTTGCCGAACGCGCTGCCGGTCGTCGGCGTGCCGGCCGTGCCGTTCACCCTCGAGACGCTGACGATCGTGCTGCCGTTCGCGGTGACGCTGGCGTTCGTCGGCCTGCTGGAGTCGCTGCTCACCGCGCAGATCGTCGACGACTTCACCGATACGACGTCGGACAAGGCCCGCGAGGCCCGCGGGCAGGGCATCGCCAACGTGGCCACCGGGTTCCTCGGCGGGATGGCCGGCTGCGCGATGATCGGGCAGTCGGTCATCAACATGAAGTCCGGCGGGCGGACCCGGCTGTCGACGCTCGTCTCCGGGGTCGGGTTGCTGGTCCTGATCCTGGTGCTCGGCGACCTGGTGGCCGCGATCCCGATGGGCGCGTTGGTCGCGGTGATGGTGATGGTGTCGATCTCCACCTTCGACTGGTCCAGCATCCGGCCCGGCGCCCTGCGGCGCACCCCGCTCAGCGAGACCGCCGTCATGGTCACCACCGTCGCCATCGTGGTGGCCACCCACAACCTCGCCTACGGTGTCGTGGCCGGTGTGCTGCTCGCGGCGATCTTCTTCGCCCGCCGCGTCGCGCATCTGGTGGAGGTGTCCAGCGTGCTCGACCCCGACGGCGGCATCCGCGTCTACGCGATCACCGGTGAGCTGTTCTTCGCCTCCACGAACGAGCTCGTCCATTCCTTCGACTACGCCGACCCCGTCCCGCGGGTCGTCATCGATCTGACCGACGCGCACGTCTGGGACACCTCGGCGGTGGCCACCCTCGACGCGGTGGTGGCGAAGTTCGCCGCCCGCGGTGTCGACGCGGAGATCATCGGCCTCAACACCCACAGCGCCCACCTGCACGAACGCACTACGGGCCAGCTCAACGGCGCCCACTGAGCCTGTGCCGTACCGAGGTGGTGCTCGGTACGGCGGTGGATCGACAGGGCCTGCGCGGCGTGTGCCACGGCGTCGTCGGGGCGGCCGACGCGAGCTCGGCCTCCCGCCAGCGTGATCAACGCGTCGGCACGATGTACATGGTGGCCGGTGCGCGGTCACGTCCAGCGGAGCACTGGCCGTCCACGTTCGGTGTCGAACGTCCAGACGTCGGTGAAGTCCCAGCCCATGGCCTCGTACGTCGATTGGCGAGCAACCTGGGCGGCGGTGCGGGTCTGGCCGTTGAGGGTGTCCGGCCCCGTCGCGGGGACGGACTGGTGGGCGGCGACGACGGCATCGGAGGCGGCGTTGCCGACCAGCGTGGCGGTATGCCCCGCGAGCACGCGGGCGACCACCCGGTGGGCGTATCCGGTGGCGACCACCCGCGAGTTGAGCGCCATGCTGTGGCGGACGGTGGTCCCGATGTAGGCGTATCCGCTGATCCCACCGGCGTTCGCGTTGTCCAACACCTCGACGTGGCCGGTGGCGTAGGCGCGCTCGGTGAGGCTGCCGGCTCCGGAAATGCCGACGACGCCGCCGGCCTGGCGCCCACCGGTGGCGAACACGCTGGCGGTGGAGTAGCTGTCGCGCAGTTCGCCGTAGGAGTAGCCGATCACCCCGCCGACGGTGGATCCGCCGGCGATGGTGCCCGACGTCGCCACCCGCTCGACCGTGCCTCGGCTGGTGTTGACCAGGATGCCGACGTTCGAGGCGGCGGTATCGACGACGGCGCCCTCCACCGCGACATCGTGGAGGTGACCGTCCTCGGTGACCAGCGGGAAGAGCCCGCCGGTGGACGACGTGAGGCCGGTGATCCGGTGGCCGGCACCGTCGAACTCGCCCGAGAAGCCGGTGCGGGCGACGGTGAGGCCGGGATGACCGCTCAGGTCGAGGTCCGCCGCCAACCGGTACCGCTGGTCGGGGAAGCGGGTCACCTCGGCGAGGTCGGCGACCGCGGACGCGAGGTAGGCGCCGTCGCTGTCCCGCGGCAGCGCCGGGGTGCCCGGCTCGGACGGCGGCGGCGTCACGTCCTCGGTGACCGCTCGCAGTACCGGGCGCAGGCCGTCGTCGTCCCAGGCCCAGACGGTGTCGAAGTCCCAGCCGAGCGTGTCGCGGTAGAACGCCGGATCCTGGACCTGTGCCGCCGTCGCGGTGGCGCCCATCAGGTTGTCGGCGGCGGGCTGGTCCGGGACGCCCGGCACGTCGGCGGCCACACTCTGCGCCGCCCAGTTGTTGGCCAGGGTGGCGGTGTGGCCGGCCAGCACCCGCCCGAGCACCCGGTGGGCGTAGCTGGGAGCGGTGACGGCTGGGTTCAGCGCGACGGCGTCGCGCAGCACGGTGCCGGTGTAGCCGTAACCGGCGACGCCCCCGGCGTTGCGGGTGGACGCGCCGACCGGGCCCGCGGCGTACACGCGCTGCGTCGTCGAGCCGGCCAGGGCGACGCCCACGGTGCCGCCCGCCTCGGTGCCGTAGCTGTGCACGCGGGCGGTGGAGTACGCGTCGCGCAGCACGCCGGCGTTGTCGCCGACGATCCCGCCGGCCCGGGAGCCTGCCGTGATCAGGCCGGTGGTGTACACGCGCTCGACGGTGCCCGTGTTGGTGTCGGCGAGGATGCCGCCGCGGGCCGTCGCGGTCGAGATGTCGGCGCCGACGATCGCCAGGTCGTGGATGGTGCCGGCGTTGACGCCGACGAGCCCGCCGTGCGTGGTGGCCAGCCCGGTGATGGTGTGCCCGTCGCCGTCCAGGTCGCCGGTGAACGCTTCCGTGTCGCCGATCTGGGCGACTTCCTGGCCGGTCAGGTCGAGGTCGGTGGTCAGCCGATAGGACGCGGCGGGGTCGATGGCCACCTTGCCGAAGTCGTCGGCGGAGTCCAGGAGGTAGGGATCCGCGGCCGTGCCGGAGCCGGTCAGGCCCTCCTGCAGCACCAGCGCGGGCCGCAGCTCCTCGCCGCGGTCCGGGCCGTCCCAGAAGTGCAGCTTCACGGTGTCGTTCGCCGCGACCGGCAGCGCGGGGTCGAAGGCGACCCACTGCTCGGCGCCGCGGTGGTCCAGCTCGACCTCGGCGAGGCGCCGGTCCAGGACCTCCTGACCGGCGGCGTCGTAGCGCACCGCCTCGACGGCCACGGCGTCGCGGCTGCCCGGGTGGCTGATCAGCCCGACGCCCCCGACGGCACCGTCGGCGAGCTCCGCGGTGCTGACGCTCCACTCTCCGCGGGGGCGCGCGATCGTCGCGGTGTCGACGAGCCGTCCGTCGACGGTGTACGTCGCGATCGACAGCTCCCGGCCGGTGGCCCGCAGCACACTGCCCATCGGGACGTCCTCGTCGTCGACGACGTCGTCCCAGGGCTTCTCGGCGTTGTCGCCGGCATTCGGCCCACCGGGGCCGAGCGTCACGAACGTCGTCCCCGCGGCGACCTCGTCCGGGGTCCGCGCGAGCCGGCCGTCGTAGATGGTGGAGCGCTTGTAGACGTTGTCGTGGCCGCCGACGTACAGGTCGATCCCGAGCCGCTGGAACACGCGGGAGATCTCCTCGCGCCGCTGGCGCATCCCGGGGCCGTCGGCGCCCGTGCCGCCGAAGAACGACCGGTGGCCCACGACGACGTTCCACGGCTTGCCGGCGGCGTGGATGTCGCCGACCAGCCACTCCAGCTGGGCGTCGAGGTCGTGGACGGTGTTCAGCACGGCAACGTGGACGTCGCCGCGGTCGAACGAGTAGTTCGTCTCGCCGATCGGGCCGTCGCCCGGCAGGGCGTACATGCTCGAGAAGATGGCGTTGCGGTGCGGCGACAGGAGGTTGTACTCGAGGTCGCCGGCGCTCTCCGCGTCGCCGGCCACCGGTGCCAGCTGCAGCCCGAGGCCGTCGTACGCATGGGCGAAGGCGTCCTCCCAGTACTCCCGGTTGGCGCCGCGCGGCACCAGGTCACCGGTCTGCACGACGGTGTCGCCGCCGGGTGCCTCGTCCCGCAGCCGTGCCAGCAGGTCGGGTAGCAGCCGTAGGTCGGCGGGCTCGCGGGAGTCCGCGGCGAGATCGCCGAGCAGGTAGATCGGGCGGTTCTGCCCGCCGCCGGCCAGGAACGAGCCCCGCACGTCGGTCCACGCCGCGTCGTCGTGCGGCCGGGGCGGTGCGCCGTCGACCGCGACGCCGAAGCGGTACTCGTAGCGGGTCGTGTCCCGCAGCCCGGTCAGCTCGAACTCGTGGCTGCGCAGCGGCTGCCCGGTCACGGTGTCCTGGTAGACCTCGCCCGGCTTGCCGACGGTGTTGATCTCGTACGTCGTGTCGCCGGTCGACGTGAGCACGGGGGTGCTGCGCCAGGTGCGGTGACCGGCCGGCCGGACCTGGGCGTACACCCGGTCGACGGTGGCGTCGGTCGTCACGCTGAGGCCGGCGGTCCCGGGCTCGGCGCCGACCGTGGCGACGGTGCCGGTGTACTGGAAGACCCCGGCCGGGTCGGCGTCCTCCTGGGACACCTCCAGGCGCAGCAGCTCCGCACCGATGTTGCCGGCGGCGTCCGTCGCCTTCACCACGACGACGTGGTCGGAGTAGCCGCGGACGACGAAGCCGCCGTCCTCCACCGGCACCTGGCCGTTGTCGTCCCAGACCTCGTACGTCACAGCCGGCCGCTGCCCGCTGTCGTCGTCGGCGGTCACCTCGGGCAGGGCGACCCGCTCGCCGAAGGCCACCGCGGACGGCACGCCGGACTCGACGGTGATCGTGGGCGCGTAGTCGGCGCCGCGGGTCGTCTCACCGACCCAGACCGGCGCGGAGACGACGACGTCGCCGTCGGCCTGGGTCGCGACGACGTAGAAATAGTCGCCGTCGGCGGCTGGCAGCGCCTGGGTGACCCGCACCTCCCGGCCGGAGACGCCAGGGACGTCGTAGGCCACCGCACCGCCGTTCGTGAGAACCCGGACCGACGTGAAGGACTCCGCCGCGTCGGCGTCCGTGAGCGCGATGTCGAGGGCGACGCCGGTGGTGTCGGGCGGCAGCACCGAGCCCATCAACTGTCCGTTGGCACCGAACTCCAGGACCGTGTTGACGTCCTGGGTGGAGTACATGCTCCGCTCCCGCATCGCCTGGTAGACCGCGTCCTGGGTCTTCTCCGCCGCCCAGACGCCGGTGATGGACTCGTCGCCGGTCACCCAGGTGGCGCTGTGCTCGTCGCCGTTCCACACCGGCGCGAGGTGCCAGCCCCGGTCGAGGGCGACCTGGAACTGCGCCAGGTTGACGGCGTTCTTGACCTCGATCAGCTGGACGCGCTCGTCCACCGCGCGATCCAGGTGAGCGAAGCCGGCGAACGAGCCCTTGCCACTCGGGTCGGGGTGGTTGAACTGCGCGATGGCGTCCGGGTCCTGCTTGAGCCGCGCGTAGAAGGTCGGCAGGTCGTACTTCAGGTCGCCGGTGGCGGCGCCGAACGAGAGCGAGTCGCCCTCACTCCGGGCCGTCACCAACCAGTCGGTGTTGAACAGGTTCATGTGGCCGGAGTCGTCGTACCAGGTGATCTCCTCGGCCGGGATCGTCACCAGGTCGTCCTGCGAGGCGTTGTACGAGTCCGTCACCTCGTGCAGGTGCCGCCACTCGTCGGAGACCGCCTGCCGCCAGTCGGTGGTGAAGTCGTCGCTGTTGCGCCGGTCGTACAGCACGTCGTGCTCGGAGACGGTGAAGAAGTCGGCGTCGCTGTGAGTGGCGACGTGCTCGAACGCGTCCAGCGGTGTCTGGACGCCGTCGCTGATCGCGGTGTGGGCGTGGAACTCACCGGTGTAATGGCGCTTGCCGAGGTACGTCGGTTGGTCGTCCGCCGCGGCGGCGACGGTGGGTGGAAGCGCCGGGAGCGCGGCCGCGGCGACGATGAGAACCACTGCGGATGCCACACGGGAACGGACCGACACCTGCGACTCCTCTGCGCATACGGGAATGATGCGGCAAAACAGCCGAAAGGTTGCCGGTCGAGCATGACCACTACCTGCTGTCCGGGGCGACAGGAGGTGACGCAGCGGTGAACGGTGGTGCGTCGCACGCTCGTGCGGTCAGTGCGGTGGGTTCTCGGCGTCGTCGTGTTCGAGCTCGTCGATGAGGCCGTCCAGCCAGGCGCCGAGGGCCTGTCGCTGCTCCTCCGGCGGGACGTCGCGTCCCCGCGCGTGAGCCGCGAAGTGGTCGGCCAGTCCGATGGCGTCGAGGTCCAGCCCAGGGTCACGCCAGAAGTCGTCGTCGAACGGGTCCGTGTCGGATGACGTCGTCACATCAGCCCCTTCCGCCGTACGTGCATCCGGTTTGGGGGTATACGCCGATATCCGGCGGCACGTCTGGCGGCCATGGTACCCACTGGTCTATACCGACCGCATCGCCGGCGTTCCGCGCGGGGTTCGACGCCGTTGCTGTCAGTACAGGATTCCGTGTACTGTCGCACGCATGACGGTGAGTACCGCGGTGACCCTGTCGCACGCCGAGGCGGTGACCCGGCTGGGGCACGCGCTGTCCGACGAGACCCGGACCCGGATCCTGCTGGCGCTGCGCGAGGCGCCGGCTGTCCCGTCCGACCTGGCCGAGGCGCTGGGGGTGTCACGGCAGGTCATGTCGAACCAGCTGGCCTGCCTGCGTGGGTGCGGCCTGGTCGTGGCCGGCCGGGACGGCCGCCACGTCTGGTACGAGCTGGCCGACCGGCACCTTGCCCACGCGCTGGACGAACTGCTGAAGGTGATGCTGTTCGTTGACCCGGACTGCTGCTCCTCGGACGCCTGCGAGTGCGCATGAGTCTCCCTCTCGCGGGTGCGGAGCCTAGTGCGGCGCGGCGCGCGGTGCTGCGCCGCCGGGTGCGCCTGGTCGTGGCGGCCACCATCAGCTACAACGTGGTCGAGGCGGTCGTCGCGATCGCCGCCGGGACGGTGGCCGGCTCGGCGGCGCTGGTCGGCTTCGGCCTCGACTCCACCGTCGAAGTGCTGTCGGCCGCCGCCGTCGCGTGGCAGTTCGCCGGCCGCGACCACGAGGCCCGGGAGCGGACCGCCCTACGGATCATCGCGGTGTCGTTCCTCGCACTGGCCGCCTACGTCTCGGTGGAGGCGGTACGGGCCCTGGCCGACGCGGCCGAGGCCGACCACAGCACCGTGGGCATCGTGTTGGCGGCGGTGAGCCTGGCGGTGATGCCCGGGCTGTCGTGGTTCGAGCGGCGCACCGGCCGCGAGCTCGGCTCCGCGAGCGTGGTCGCGGATTCCAAACAGACCCTGATCTGCAGTTATCTCTCCGCCGTGCTGCTGGTCGGCCTACTGCTCAACTCGGTGCTCGGGTGGTGGTGGGCCGACCCGTTGGCCGCACTGGTCATCGCCGGCTTCGCGGCGCGTGAGGGCTGGGAGGCCTGGCGCGGCGACGCGTGCGCCGCGGGTGCCGGCGCCCTGCTGCACGACCCCGAGGCGGAGGCCGGCTGCGGGGACGGCTGTGACGACGGCTGCTGCGGCTGACGGCGCACGGCGCCGAGCCGACGGCGACGAGCAGGGTGCCGCTCGAGGCCGCCGCTAGCCGAGGCCGTCCGCGACCAGTACGGCGAGCAGAGCGACGTCCGGGCCGGCGATCACCTTGTTGACCGACTGGACCGACACGGCGCCCATCGGCGTGGAGATGAGCGTGAGCCCGGCAGCCGGCCGGCGAGCGGACCGGCGGCGGAGCAGGATCGCGACCGGCAGTGCCGCGAGCACAGCGCCAGCCGCCGGTGGGAGTGAGAACCCGATGACGGCGGTGGCGGCGAGGACGAGACCCGCGGCGACGCACGGTGCGGCCAGGGCGGCCGACGTCTCGTGGGCACCGGCGCCCCAGATCCGCGGCAGTGCCTCCGAGGTGAGCCACGTCTCCGCGGCCCGTGCCGTCGTCATGACCAGGGCGAACTGCGTCAGGACGAGGACGGTCACCGCTGGGGTACTGCCGAGGATCTCGTTGGCGGCGAACGCCAGCGGCACCGCGAGGACGCCGATGGCCGCTACCGGCCGGGTACTGCGCAGCAGCACCACCGCGCTCAGCCCGAGCGGCCGCGGCCACCGGTAGGCGGCGGCCGGAATCGGCCGCCGGCGCGTCGTCTGGTCGCGTTGCCGGACGAGGCGGACGACCTCGCCCTCCATGAGGGTGAAGCCAGCGCTCACCGCCCAGCGATGCCGGGCACCGCGGTACAGCTGCCAGCGTGGCGTCAGTTCGGCGGCCCTGCCGCGCCTGGCCGTGGCTCCGCGCCGGATGGCGGCGACGAGCGCGGCGGTGACGACGATGCCGGCGACCGCCCCGGCGGCCACCACGCCGGCCGGGCCCCACGCCTCACCGGCGGCGACGCTCACCCCGGCGGCGCCGGCCGCGAACGCGGCCCAGCGGGCGGGCCCGTCCAGGTCGCGCCGCTGCAGGTACATCGTCGCGACGACCAGGAGCTCGAGCGTCAACCAGACCGCGACGGACGGCCCGACGGCGGGAAGACCGACGGCGGCCAGGGCGAGGCCGGCCACCACGGCGACGAGGGTCGCGAGCGCCATGGACACGAGCAGCACCTGGGCGGCGGCGCTGCGCAGCAACTGCGCCGGGTGCTGTCGCCACACCAGCCAGTGCAGGCGCGCCGCGGGCACGGCGAGCGGGCCGGCGAAGTGCCAGCCCGCGATCCAGGCACCGACCACGAAGCACAGCAGCGAGACGGCGACCCAGCCGGGGGAGTGGCCGCGGTCCCTGGCGCCGGCCAGGATCTCCGGGACACCGCTGGCCGCGACGGCGTACAGCACCATCGCGGTGAGAGCGGCACCGACGGCCAGTTCGTACCAGCCGCCGGCCGTGCGTGGCCTCACCTGCGTTCCGACGGGGTCAGGTCGAGCACCGGGCAGCCGAGCCGGTCGACGAGTCCGATGGAGTGACTGGACAACACGATGCAGCGGTCCGGCGTCGCCATGGATGTCAGTTCGGCCGCCAACAGATCGATGCCGTCGGCGTCGAGGTGCTGTTCGGGTTCGTCCAGCAGGAGCACCCGCCACGGCCGGACCCGGGCCGCGGCCAGCGCGGCACGGCGGCGCTGACCCGCACTGAGCGACTCCGGCAGCCGGTCGCGCAGGCCGGCCACGCCGAACGCCTCGAGCGCGGCGCCGACGGCGTCGTCGTCCCCGCCGGAGGCCATCAGGAGGATGTGGTCGGCGACGGTGAGATCCGGCAGCCAGGTGAAGTCGTCGAGGATGCCGAAGACGGACCGCCAGTGCACCGCCGACGAAGGGTCCGAGCGCCGGCCGTCCAGGGCGATGGTCCCGGCGTCGAGGGGAGTGGCCCCGGCCAGGCATTCCAGCAGGGTCGACTTGCCGGAGCCGTTGGGCCCCACCAGCGCGACGACACCGCCGCCGGCGACGTCGAACGTGAGGTCGTCGAAGACCATCAGGTCGCCGTAGGTCTTGCGCAGCCCGGCGGCGTGCAGCACCGGCCGCTCGCGGTCACCGGTGCTCTCCGGCAGGACACTCATCCGGCCGCCAGCGCGAGTTCCCACCGTGTCGACGGTCCGAGCTGCAGGTGCTCGGTGACGCCGGCGGGCTGGAAGCCGGCGCGAGTGAGCGAGGCCGCGGACGCGTCGTTGCCGTTCGTGGTGACGGCCCGGACGAAGGCGACCGGCTGGGAGCGAAGCCAGCGCACGACGGTACGGATGGCGTCGGTCACGAGGCCGCGGCCGCGGCCGTCCGGCGCCAGGAAGTAGGAGATCTCGGCGGCTCCGTCGGTGATCTCGGCGACGGTGAGCTCGTCGCGTTCGGTGGTGAAGGCGAGAACGGTCTCGTCGCGGGCCGCGACGTACCAGTCGGCGTCGCCGGCGCGCCATGCCCGCAACGTGACCCGATCACCGCGCAGTCTGCCGACCTCCATGGTTCGATCCTGCCAGAGCCGGCCGGGGCGACGGAGGAGTGGCCGTGCCGGCTCGGTTGCGCCGTCAGCGGCGTGGCGCGGGGATGCCGGCGAGTTCGGTGACGGTGGTCGCGGCCCATTCACCCACGGAGGCGACGTAGGCGTCAGCGGGCCGGGCGACGACGTCCGCGGCGGTCATCGACCACCGTGTGGGCCAGGCGCCGGGCACGTGGTCGCGGGAACCCGGCGTGCCGGACGTGACCTTCGTGCCGCGGGTCCGGCGGCGCACCTCACGGCGGAGCATCGCGACCGGGATCGGGCTCTCGACCATCTGCGCCACGCGATCGCGGAGGCCGAACAGAGCCTCGGCGGTCAGGCGCGACGGGTGCTGCAACTGGTAGGCGCCGATGGCGTAGAAGTGCGCGCGCAGCGACGCCTCGCCGCCGTCCAGAACGATGGTCTCGATCTCGAGCAGCTCCGCGACCCGGTCCCAGCAGTCACCGGACGCTGGCAGCGGGCCGCCGCATTCGGCACACGCGCCACCCACCGCGTCTCGATCGGCCGCCGTCACGGTCACCGACGATACCGCTCCCAGCATCACGGAGTGAGCAGCACCTTGACCATGCCGTCGGCCTTCTTCTGGAACCGGTCGTAGGCGGCCGGCGCCTCCTCGAGCGGCAGCCGGTGCGTGTGGAAATGCTCGACTCCGAGCGGGTCGTCGTCGCCGGTCAGCAGGGGCATGATGTCGTCGGACCACCGCCGCACGTTGGCCTGACCCATGCGCAGCTGGATCTGCTTGTCGAACAGCGTGAGCATCGGCAGCGGGTCGGCCATGCCGCCGTAGACGCCGGCGAGCGAGATCGTCCCGCCGCGGCGAACCGCGTCGATGGCCATGTACAGCGAGGCGAGACGGTCCACGCCGGCCTTCTGCATCATCGGCTCGGCGATGGCGTCGGGCAGGAAGCCCGCGAGCTTCTGCGCGGCCTGGGCGACCGGGGAACCGTGGGCTTCCATGCCGACGGCGTCGATCACGGAGTCCGCGCCGCGGCCGTCGGTGAGGTCACGCACGGTGCCGGCGAGGTCGTCCTCGGCGTCGGGATCGAGCACGACCGCGCCTCGCTCGGCCACCCTGGCCCGCCGTTCGGGCACCGGGTCGGCGGCGATCACTCGATGGCCCCGATGCGCTGCGATGCGGCTGGCCATGTCGCCGATCGGTCCCAGACCCAGAACGAGGACGGTGCCCTCGCGCGGGACGCCGGCGTACTCGACCGCCTGCCAGGCCGTAGGCAGCACGTCGGACAGGTAGACGAACCGCTCGTCCGGCCCCTCCGGCGGCAGCGAGATGGGGGCGTACTGCGCCTGCCGCACCTGCAGGTACTGCGCCTGCCCGCCCGGCACCTGACCGTACAGCTTGGTGTAGCCGTACAGCGCCGCACCCATCCCGTGCTCGCGTACCTGGGTGGTCTCACACTGCGTGTGCAGACCCTGCTGGCACATGTAGCAGGTCCCGCAGCAGATTTGGAACGGCACTACGACCCGGTCGCCCGGCGCGATGCCCGTCACCTCGCTGCCGATCTCCTCGACGATGCCCATGGATTCGTGCCCCAGGATGTCGCCGGGCTTCATGAACGGCGACATGGGTTCGTACAGGTGCAGGTCCGACCCGCAGATCGCGGTGGTGGTGACGCGGATGACCGCGTCCGTAGGCGCGTCGATGCGTGGGTCCGCGACGTCCTCGACCCGGACGTCGCGGATGCCCTGCCAGGTCACTGCCCTCATCACACTGCCCCATCTCGTGGTGTCCGACACGGATGCACTCCGCGTACCCGTCGGCGCCGCGGCCATGCTGGGCGCCGACGGCGCGCGTGAGGCGGGGCTGCTCGGGTATGACGCGGGCATGGGGATGAACCTTCCGAAACCACGCGGAGAACTGAGTCAACTCGTGTCCACGGCGCTGCGGGGCCGGGACTCGTCGTGGGAGACCGCGATGCGGGCCGGCCCGTCGGGCCCGGACGACCTGCACGTGACGCTGTGGATGCTGTACGAACTCAGCTACCGGGGCTTCGCCGACGTGGACGACGACCTGGAGTGGCACCCGGACGCGGTGCGGGTGCGCCGGACGCTCGAGCGCCGGTTCGAGGACGAGCTACGCACGGACTTCGCCGCCCCGGAACCGGCCGGGCCGTTCGCCGATGCGCTGGCCGAGTTCATCGACGCCGACGACGGAGCGTCGGTGGCGTCGTTCGTGCAGCGCTCCGCCACCCGCGAGCACGTGCTGGAGCTGTTGCGGCATCGGTCGATCTACCACCTGAAGGAGGCCGATCCGAGCACGTGGGTGGTGCCGCGGCTGCCGGTGGCGCCGAAGGCAGCCCTGATGGAGTTGCAGTACGACGAGTACGGCTGCGGCGACCCCAATCGGCTGCACGCCCACCTGTTCACGCTCGGCCTGGAAGCATCCGGGTTGCGCTCGGATTACGGCGCCTACATCGACGACGTCCCCGTTGAGGTGTTGATGCAGAACAACGCCATGTCGCTGTTCGGCCTGCATCGGAGGCTGCGTGGTGCCGCGATGGGACACCTCGCGGCGTTCGAGGCGACCAGTTCGCTCCCGTCGCGCCGGATGGCCCAGGGCTTGGAACGCCTCGGCTTCCCCGCGGAGATGGTCGCCTACTACACGGAGCACGTCGAGGCCGATGCCGTCCACGAACAGTTGGCCATCCGGACCATCTGCGGCGCGCTGGTGGCGCAGGAGCCGGCTCAGGCAGCTGAGATCATGTTCGGCGCGTCGACCTGCCTCGGCCTGGAAGACCGCTTCGCCCGCCGGATGCTGACGGAGTGGGGAGCATGAGCACCTTCGAGCACCCCGATGTCGTCGTCTGCCCCGGCGGTCCGCTACTGCTGCGTGGGCGGCATGTCGTGGAGGATGCCGAGGGGCAGACTCACGTCACCACGCGGCCCGTGAGCGCGGTGTGCCGGTGTGGCAAATCGGCCACCCAACCCTGGTGCGACGGCACCCACAAGGTCATTCCCGACAAGCAGAAGCCGTGAACCGGCGGAGGAGCACCAGGACGCCGTGCGGCTGGTAGGACCGCACGGCGAGAACGTCCAGGTCGGCCGCATGGTCGCGCACGGAGAGCGCCTGCTCCAGCGTCCCCAGCTGCGCCAGGGCCGAGCCGCCGTCGGCGAGGTGCGCGTCGATGGCCGTCAGGCAGCGCCGCATCACGTCCAGGCCGTCGGCTCCGCCGTCGATCGCGGCCACCGGGTCCTCCGGGAACCGCCCGACGGCGTCGCTGGGCACCCACGGGGGGTCGGCGAGGATGAGCGCGTAACGCTCGCCGGGCCGCAGTGCTTCGTCGATCGTCCCCTGGCGGACCTCGACGCGGCCCACGCCCCGGCCGGCCGCTCGCGCGGCGTTGGCGCGAGCGTGGCCACAGGCCACCGGATCGGCGTCGACCTGGACGAGGTGGCGCCCACTGCCGGCCACGGCGAGCAGCCCGATCTGTCCGGCGCCGGCACACAGTTCCAGCACCGGCCCGGGTGGCGCGGCGCGCAACAAGTCGGCGGCCCACCGGGCCTGGTTGACCGTCCACGGCCGCGGCCGCAACACCCGGTCGTCGAAGCCGATCGACAGCGACCCGAACGTCATGTATTCGTGGACGGCGGCCGCGGGCGGTGAAGTCGTCGCAGGGTTCATGCTGTGGCGTGCGCGGCGTTGTCGCTGACCGAACCGACGCCCTCTTCCTGTGCGCAGTGGGCGCAGCAGTAGACCTGGGCGCCCGCCTGAATGCCGTGGCCTATCACCCGGCAGCCGCAGTGCGCGCACTGCGGCGCGCACTGGTGAATGGCGCACTCGAAGCTGTCGAACACGAACTCCTGGCCGTCGGCCGTGCGCAGCGTGAAGGCGGCCTCGTAGTCGTTGCCGCAGACGGTGCACTGCATCGTGGGTCCTCTCATCGGTGGTACCTGGTCGTTGGGTGTCCAGTACCCGCGTCTCGGTACGTGATTCGCCCTCGTGCACGACGGCGCCGGCCTGGAGGTGATCTTGGCTCGTTTCCGGCCGATGCCACCGGGTAGTAGCAGGCCGGGGGCGAACCGGAGGAGGCGTCATGCGGAATCTGCGTCGCTGGGGTGCGGTGTACGTCCTGATCCTGCTGTTCCTCGGATCGTGGCTGGGCCAGTTCCTGACTCAGCTGGCGCAGTTTCGAACGATCAGCAGGCCCACGGGGAGCCCTTCGCCTGGTCCGACTACTTCGCGACCTTCTTCTCCTCGACGTTCGAGAACTGGCAGAGCGAGTGGCTCCAGCTGGTTTTCCAGGCCGTGCTGCTGCTGGCGGCCAAGCACCTGATCTTCCAGGCGGACGCCGAGGACCTGGAACGGATCGAGCGGAAGATCGACAACATCCACGAGCACGTGGGGGCCGGCGAGGTCGGCCCGGAGAAGGGCGACGACGCCGCGATCAGGCCGGAGCGCTCGACCTGAGGCGACCACGCTCCGTCGGCGGCGATTCGCCCCGTTTGAGTGCCTTCGGCAGTGGTACCTGACGAGGATCGTCCGCGACTCTGCTCTGGAGGTCCCATGCCGAACAAGGAACGAGACTCCGTCCGCCGCAACCTCCTCGCCGCACTCATGCGCAAGGCGGACGCCGACCTCTATCCGTCGTCGACGATGCTCGACGTGATCGAGTCGCTCCTCACGGAGGAGGACCTTCCTCAGTACGAGCGGCTGCTGCTGTCGCACATCGACGGCGACGCCTACCCGAGCATCCCGATGATCCGCCGGCTGCAGCGGTTCGCCTGACCGCCGTCGTTAGCGGCCGCCCAGGCCGGGTATGGCCGATTCGTACTGAACTAGGACGAAATGTCCACGAGGGGAGTGCGTGATGAACACCGGGGCACGGATCGCCGCAGCGGCGGCCAGCGGCTACATCCTCGGCCGCACCAAGAAGCTGAAACTGGCCATCGCCGTAGGCAGCATGCTGGCCGGCAAGCGGCTGGCGACCGATCCGCGGGGGATGCTGCGGCAGGCCAACGAACTGGTCGAGAGCCGGCCGGAGCTGGCCAAGCTCTCCGAGCAGGCACGCACCACCCTGCTGACCGCCGCGCGCGGCGCCGCGGTAGGCGTCGTCAGCCAGCGCATCGACCGCCTCAGCGACTCGATCCGCGACCGGTCCGAGCGGCTGACGGGTCAGGTGGACGAGAGCGCGGAATCGGATGAGGAAGACGAAGGCCCGGCCCGTGGCGACGAGCAGGTCGACGAGGGCGGCGACGAGCAGGCTGACGAGGGCGGCGACGAGCAGGCTGACGAGGGCGGCGACGAGCAGGCTGACGAGGGCGGCGACGAGCAGGCTGACGAGGGCGGCGACGAGCAGGTCGACGAGGGCGGCGACGAGCAGGCTGACGAGGGCGGCGACGAGCAGGTCGACGAGGGCGGCGACGAGCAGGCTGACGAGGGCGGCGACGAGCAGGCTGACGAGGGCGGCGACGAGCAGGCGGAGGAGCCGGCCGAGAGCCGGCCACGCGAGCGAGCCGCCAAGAAGGCCCCGGCCAAGAAGGCCCCGGCGAAGAAGGCACCGGCGAAGAAGGCTCCGGCCAAGAAGGCGTCATCTCGCCAGAGCGGATCCACTGCGAAGCGGTCCGCGACCAAGAAATCCACCTCGCGGACACGGTCTCGTTCCGCCGGGTCGAAGGGGTGACCGCGATGACGACCGACACCGAGAAGAAGGACCAGGGCCAGGGCGCGCGCGGGCTGATCGACGAGTTGCCGCTGGACCGCCTGAAGGAGGAAGCGAAACGGGGCCTCACGTCGCTGGGCGAGTGGGCCTTGCAATCAGCCGGTGACCGTCTCACGAGTGCTACCAGCAAGCTCGATGACATCGCCGAGGGCGGGCCGGTGGCGCAAGCCGTCGCCGGTGCTGCCGGTGGTGGTGTGGCCGGCGCCGCGAAGGGTGCGCTCTCCGGCATCAAGGACAAGATCACCGGCATGTTCTCCGGTGGTGGTGGCGACGGCGGCGGCGGCAAGGCCACGAAGGCCACCAACATCGTCGAGGAAATCGACATCGGCGCACCCATTGACCTCGTCTACAACCAGTGGACGCAGTTCCAGGACTTCTCGGGCTTCATGAAGAAGGTCGAGAGCGTCGAGCAGAAGTCCGACGAGAAGCTGGATTTCAAAGCGCAGGTGTTCTGGTCGCACCGCACCTGGTCTGCGACGATCCTCGAGCAGGTCCCTGAGGAACTGATCGTCTGGCGGTCCTCCGGCCCCAAGGGTCACGTCGACGGGGCGGTCACGTTCCACGAGTTGGCGCCGCGGCTGACGCGGGTGGTCATCGTGCTCGAGTACTACCCGCAGGGCCTGTTCGAGCGCACAGGGAACATCTGGCGGGCACAGGGCCGGCGTGCCCGGCTGGAGCTCAAGCACTTCCGGCGCCACGTCATGGTGCATCTGCTCCGCGACCCCGACGCGGCCGTCGAGGGCTGGCGCGGGGAGATCCACGAGGGCGAGGTCGAGGTCACCGACGAGGAAGCGCGTGAGGGCGAGGCCGAGGAGGCCGAGGCCGAGGACGAGGACGAGGAGTACGAGGGCGAGCCCCAGGACGAGTACGAGGACGACGAGGAGCCCGTGGACGACGAGGAGGACGTCGTCGAAGCGGATGAGGACGAGGACGTCGACGAGGACGAGGACATCGACGAGGACGAGGACGCCGAGGAGGACGAGGACGCCGCTGACGAGGACGACGAATACGACGAAGAGGAGGCCGCCGAGGAGGACGAACTCGTCGAGGACGAGGAGCCGGCTGAGGAGGAGCCGGACGAGGAACCGGCTCCGCGCCGCCGGCGCCGGTCCCGGTGACCGCCCTACGCGACGTCAGCACGACCGACGAAAGGTGAGCACATGACCATGGTGAACCAGCGAGGCTCCGGAGGCGGCGGTCAGCTCCAACGCCCGTCGTCGAGCGGGCTCGCCGACGTCATCGACATCATCCTCGACAAGGGCCTGGTGATCGACGCCTACGTGCGCGTCTCGCTGGTCGGCATCGAGTTGCTGACCATCGACGCCCGCGTCGTCGTCGCCAGCGTGGACACGTATCTGCGCTTCGCGGAGGCCACCAACCGGCTCGATCTCTACGAGCACGGTGGCAAGGACCTCACCGACCTGATGGGTGACGGCGTGCAGTCAGCGGCCAAAGGGAAGACCTCCGGCGCGCTCGAAGGCATCAAGGAGGCCTTCACCGGTGACGACGAGGACGAGGGCCGGGAGGACAAACGTCCGGCGAAGAAGGCCGCATCGCGGCGGCGAAGGAGCGAGAACGGATGACGCTCACCCAACCGAAGGTGACAACGGACGAGGCGGCGGGCGAAGCGGCCGTGGTCACGGCGCGGTACGTGTACGCGATCGTCCCGGCGGACACGGTCGTGCCGGCGGGCCTGAAGGGCATCGACGACGCGCCCGTCGAGGTGGTGCCGCACGGTGACATCGCGGCGGCGGTCGGCACGCTGGTCACGGGCCGTGCGTACGGTCGCCGTGAGGATCTGCTGGCGCACAACCGGGTGATCGACACGCTGGCGAAGCGGGGCCCGGTCGTCCCGGTCCGCTTCGGCTCGGTGCTCGCCGACGCCGAGCTGGTGGTGGCGGAGTTGCTGGCGCCGAATGCCGAGTTCTTCGCCGGCGTCATCGACGAGCTGGCGGGGCATCAGCAGTTCGTCCTCCGGGCCCGGTACGACGAGGAGGCGGTGCTGGCCGAGATCGTCAGCGAGAACCCGGAGATCGCGCGGCTGCGCGACCAGACCCGGGAACTCACGGTCGAGGCGAGCTGGAACGAACGGGTCCGGCTCGGCGAGCTGGTCGCCCGCGCGCTGGAGGTCAAGCGCGACGTCGACAGCTCCGCGCTGCTCGACCTGCTGGCGCCGCATGCCGCGAGCTGGAACATCCGCTCCGCCGGCGAGGTCGATCACCTGGTCGACATCGCCTTCCTCGTGGCCGACGAGCAACGCGACGGGTTCGAGGCGGCTGCCGAGCAGGCGGCGAAGAGGCTCGCCGGGCGTGGCCGGGTCCGCCTGGTCGGGCCGACCGCGCCCTATGACTTCGTTCCGGGCGACGAGCCGTGGGTCTCTTGACCGGCCTGATCACGCTGCCGCTCGCGCCGGTGCGCGGCGTCGTCGCTGTCGCCCGCGTGGTCGCAGCGGAGGCCGAACGTCAGTACCGCGACCCGGCCGCGGTGCGGCGCGCCCTGGAGCAGGTCGACCAGGACCGCGAGGCCGGCCTGTTGTCCGAGGAGGAGGCCGCTGCCATGGAGGACGAGCTCATCGGGAGGCTGCTGTGAAGGCCGGCGACGTGGCCGCGCGGGCGGTCGAGGAGCTGCACGGCCTGAGCGGCCGGGTCGCCGAGGGTGTCACCGGGATCGAACGCACCGACGACGGATGGCGGGTGCGGGTGGAGGTCGTCGAGCTGGAACGCATTCCGCAGTCCACCGACCTCCTCGCGGAGTATGCCGTCGACCTCGACGAGGACGCCGGGCTCACCGGCTACCGGAGAGTCCGGCGGTACACCCGTGGCGCGTCGAGGGAGGACTGACATGGCCGAGTCGCGAGAACGGGCACCGCTCACGCGACCGTACGGATCCGCCATGGCGGCTCCGCCCCAGCCGGCGAATCTCGCGGACATCCTGGAACGCGTGCTGGACAAGGGCATCGTGATTGCCGGCGACATCCGGATCAACCTGCTCGACATCGAGTTGTTGACCATCCGGATCAGATTGCTGGTGGCCTCGGTCGACAAGGCACAGGAGATGGGCATCGACTGGTGGCGTCACGATCCGATGCTGTCGGGGAACGGGCGGTCCGGGGATGAGTGACACCGGGTGCTACCTCTACGCGATCGCCAAGCCGGTCGACGACGACGTCATCGGTGGCCTGCGCGGCGTGGCCGGCGAACCGGTCCGGACCGTGCGGCACCGAGATCTGGTGGCGGTGGTGGGCACCGTCGACACCGGCGCGGACGGTGGGTTCGGTGCGGATGCACTGCGTCACCACCTGAACGATCTGCAGTGGCTGGAGGGGATGGTGCGGGCTCACCACGCCGTGGTCGACGGGGTCGCCCGGGTGGTGCCCACCGCGCCGCTGCGTCTGGCCACGATCTGCGACGACGACGACGGCGTGCGCGACCGGCTCGACCGGTGGCACGACGGCTTCCGGCGCGCACTCGACGAGGTGACGGGCCGGGCGGAATGGAGCGTGAAGGTGTACGCGCCGCCCGCCACCGAGGCGTCGCCCGAGCCGGCGCCGGCGGCCCCGATCGGCGCCCCGGGGTCGGGTGCGGCGTATCTGCGCCGCCGCAAGGCCGCCGCCACCCGGCGGGAGGACGCGCTGGCCGCGTCGCTCGCCGCGGCCGACGACGTCCACGCCGCGCTGTCCCACGCCGCGGCGGATGCTCGCCGGCTGGCCGTGCAGGACCAGCGGCTCACCGGCAGCGACACACCGATGAGCCTCAACGGTGCCTACCTCGTGGCGAACGACCGCGCCGACGAGTTCATGGACGTCGTGCACAGCCTGCGGGAACGGCACCCACGCTGCCGCCTCGACGTCGCCGGGCCGTGGCCCGCGTACTCGTTCGTGACCGTGGAGGAACAGTGACCGTCGCCCCGGCGCTCACGCCGTCCCGGCCCGAGGGCGCGCAGATCGCCCTGGTGGACCTCCTCGACCGGCTGCTGGCCACCGGCGTCGTGCTGGCCGGCGACATCACCATCTCCCTGGCGGGGGTCGACCTCGTCGAGGTCCGGCTGCACGCCCTGATCAGCTCTGTCCGGGCGGGTGAGCGGGATGACTGACCCCGTCCACGTCCTGCCCCGGCGCCTGGACACCACCGCAAACTCGGTCGAGCGGGACCTGTTCAAGCTGGTTCTCACGGTGATCGAGCTGATCCGTCAGCTGATGGAGCGCCAGGCCCTGCGCCGCGTCGACGAAGGCGACCTGACCGACGAGCAGGTGGAGAGCCTCGGCGTGGCGCTGATGCGGCTGGACGAGGCGATGAGCGAGCTGCGCGGCCGGTACGGCCTGACCGTCCGCGACCTCGACATAGACCTCGGCCCGCTGGGCACGCTGCTCGGCGACGGCTGAGACGCAAGGGACGCGCTGGTTCACTCCGGCGGTGCCACGCGCGGTAGTGGGCGGACGGCGGGGCCGGAGAGGACCCGTCCGTCGGTGTCGAAGCGCGAGGCGTGACACGGGCAGTCCCAGGTCCGTTCGGCGTCGTTGAACACGACGAGGCAGCCGAGGTGGGTGCAGCGCGCGGACAGGCAATGGAGCGAGCCTTCGTCGTCACGGTAGGCCGCGATCGCCCTCGTGCCGGCGGTGATGACCCGGCCGCTGCCCGGCCGGAGCGCGGCCGGCCCTGGCCGGGTGGCGAGCGTGTCGACCCGGTCGCCGATCAGCCGGGCGGCCACATAGGCATTGGCGCGGACGAACTCGGTGGCTGACTGGCGCACGGTACGGCGGGTGGGGTCGAAGACCCCGGCCAGAGGGTTCTCCTCGCCGGTGATCAGGTCGCGGAGCAGGAGGCCGGCCAGCGTGCCGTTGGTCATGCCCCAGTGCCCGAAGCCGGTGGCCACCCAGACGTTGCGGGTGCGCGGGTGGAAGCGGCCGATGTAGGGGAGTGAGTCGACGGTGGTGAGGTCGTGGGCGAGCCAGCGGTACCGGTACTCCCGGACCGGCAGCCGGTCCTGGGCCCACGCGTGCAGCTCGTCGTAGTGCCGGGCGACGCTGGTGCGAGCGCCCACCCGGTGTGGCTCACCACCCACGATGACCAGGACCCGCCCGTCGTCGAGTGGCGTGGTGCGGATCGAGTGCCGGTCCTCGGTGGAGATGTACATGCCGGCGGGGACGTCGTCGGGATCCGCCGGGCCGGCGACGACGAGGTCGCGACGCGGCTCGAGGCGGGCGAAGAAGACGCCCCGGTCGAAGATCGGATAGTGGGTGGTGACGACGACGTGCCGGCCGCGTACCGGTCCGGAGGTGGTCTCGACGACGCACGGGTCGCCCTCGGTGAGCCCGGTGGCGCGGGTGCCGGTGACGATCTCGCTGCCGTCGCCGGGAATGCGGGCGGCGAGCGCGAGCAGCCAGCGGCGCGGGTGGAACTGGGCCTGTCCGGTAAACCGGACGGCCCCGGCCACGGGGAACGGCAGCTCGGTTCCGGTGACGAACTGCGCCGGCAGGCCGGCCTCCGCCGCCGCGCCGGCTTCACGGCGCAGCCCGGGAACCGACGACTCGTCCTCGACGTAGGCATAGCTGTCGCGCCGGGACAGGTCGGCTTCGGCGCCGATCGCCGCGGCCTCGGTCTCGATCCAGTCGATCGCCAGGTGTTGCCCGGCGCCGTAGGCCCGTGCGGTGTCCGGCCCGAAGGAGCTGGTGAGCGTGGCGTACATCGCGCCGTGCTGGCTCGTCACCTTCGCCGTCGTGTGCCCGGTGACTCCGGCGGCCAGCCGGTCGTCGGCTTCGATCAGCGCCACCGTCATCCCGGCCTGCTTGAGCAGGTAGGCCGTGGTGATGCCGGCGATTCCGGCGCCCAGGACGACGACGTCGGCCTCTTGCGGGTGCTCGGCGCGTCCCAGCGAAGGGTCGCCGGTGCTGTCCAGCCAGTAGGAGCGGGGTTGCATCGGTGCCTCCAAAGGGCGCGGTTGGTCGGGCTGGTGCCGGTCAGCGCCGGCGTTCCATGCCGGCATGGGCATCGAGGAGCTCTCGTGCGTGGCGGCCGGGCGGGCCCTCACGTCGCAGGGCCTCGCGCATCGGCTCGAGCTTCTGCGCACCGGCTGGGAAAGGCGGCAGCAGCGGCACGTCCGGGTCGACGACGGCCTCGATCAGAACCGGACGGTCGGCGGCCAGAGCGGCGTCCCATGCGGCGTCAACGTCCCGCGGATCGTCCACCCGGATCCCGCGCAGCCCCAGCAGGTCGGCGTAGCGCGCGTACGGGACGTCGGGCAGCGACTGGCTGGCGTCGAACCGGGGCTCGCCCTCGGTCTCTCGTTGTTCCCAGGTGACCTCCGCCAGCTCGCGATTGTTCAGCACGAGCACCACGAACCGCGGATCCTCCCAGCCGGGCCAGAGCCGGGCGACGGTCACCAGCTCGTTCAGTCCGTTCATCTGCATTGCGCCGTCACCGCTGAGTGCCACGACCGCAGCGCCGGGCCGGTCCAGCTTCGCGGCCAGGCCGTACGGCAGCGCCGAGCCCATGGACGCCAGCGTGGAGGAGAGGTGTGCCTGGACACCGGTGGGCAACAGCAGGTGCCGCGCGTACCAGTAGGTGATCGAGCCGACGTCGACGCTGACCCTGGCGTTCGCCGGCAGCCGGGAACTCAGCGCACGCACGACCTGCTCGGGATTCACCGGGTCGGCCGCGAGCGCGGCCCGCTCCTCGGCGATGTCACGCCACTCGGTGACGGCGGCGTCGACGTCGTGCCGCCAGGTGTCGTCGGAGTGTTCGGGAAGCAGGGGTAGGAGGGCCCGCATGGTCTCGGCGGCGTCGCCGGCCAGGCCCACCTCGACGGGGTACCGGTTGCCCAGGTGCCGTCCGTCGATGTCGACCTGCACCGCCCGGGCCTGCCCGGGCGCGGGGTAGAACTCCGTCCATGGGTCGTTGCTGCCGACGATCAGCAGTGTGTCGCACGAGTCCAGCAGGAAACCGGACGCGGACGTGCCGAGATGCCCCATGACACCGCAGCTGTAGGGGAGCGACTCGTCCCACCACGGCTTGCCGAGCAGGCTCGTGGTCACGCTTGCGCCCAGCCGTTCGGCGACCGCTCTGACCTCGTTGCCGGCGTCCCGGGCGCCCTGGCCGACCAGGACGGCCACCCGCCGCCCGGCGCCGAGGACGTCTGCGGCGGCGCGCAGGTCGTCGTCGGCCGGTACGACGCGCGGCGCCCGCCACTCGGGCGCGGTGACGACGACGCCGTGCTGCTGCGGCAGTTCGTCCGGCACCGGCTCGGTCTGGACGTCGTGCGGCACGATCGCCACACAGGGCGAGCGAGTGGCCAGCGCGGTCCGGAAGGCGCGGTCCAGCACCATCGGCGCCTGTTCCGCGGCCAGGACCGTCTGGACGAACTGGGCAGCCACGTCCTTGAACAGACTGGTCAGGTCGATCTCCTGCTGGTACTCCGCGCCCAGCACCGTGGTGTGCTGCTGCCCGACGACGGCGACCACCGGCACGTGGTCGAGCTTCGCGTCGTACAGTCCGTTCAGCAGATGCACCGCGCCCGGACCCTGGGTGCTCGTCACGACACCCACCGTCCCGGTGTACTTGGCGTGCCCCACAGCCATCAGGGCCGCGTTCTCCTCGTGCCGGGCCTGCACGAACTCCGGGTCGCCACCGGCCCGGCGCAGGGCACCCATCACGCCGTTGATGCCGTCGCCGGAGTACCCGAACAGCCGGCGCACACCCCACTGACGCAACCTGTCGACGATGAGATCGGCGACCACTCGCTGTTCAGCCACGGCGCTCAGCTGTTCTTTCGCGCCGCCGCCTTGCCGCCCTTGCTGCCGGCCTTCTTCTTCTGCGCGGTGGTGCCGCCCTGCGAGCTGTCCCCGCCGGAGCCGCTCTGCTTGCCGCCACGGCTGGACGCGCCGGGGGAGTTGGCGATGCGCGCCGCCCGCTCCTTCGACATGCCCTTGTCCTTCAGGGCCTCGTACTGCTTCTCGTTCTTGACGTTCGCCGACTTGCTGGGCATGAGAACCTCCTTCGACCGCGTACGCCACGACCCGTACCCGGCCGGCCTGCGTTGACACGGGCAGCGGAGTGAAGTGCTGGCGCCGGGGTAGTCGGCGATCATGCGTATCGACGAGTCGGCAGGCCTGGTCCGGTGCGGATATCTGTGGGCGTCGCGGCTGCGCGGTGGGCGGCCGGCGGTTCCGGTCCGGTTCCTGGGACGCGAGTCTGTGCTCGTCGGCGGGCCGGACGGCGTGCGCCGCTTCTACGACCCGCTGCTCCGGCGGCGTGGCGCGGTCCCGCCGCCGGTGAGCGACGTGCTGTTCGGCCACGGATCGATCCACGGCCTGGACGGCGCGGAGCACCACCACCAGAAGGCGATGTTCCTCGACGTGCTCGCCCCCGCCGCGGTGGCGCGACTGCGTGATGGGGCGCGCGAGCAGTGGCGGGAGGCAACGCGGACATGGGAGGCGGGCCGCCCCGTCGTCCTGTTCGACCAGGCCGTCCACGTCTTGACGGCCACCGCGCTGCCGTGGGCGGGAGTCCCGGCCGAGCCCGCCGGCACGGGCCGGCGGGCGGGTCAACTGGCAGCGCTGCTGGACGGCTTCGCCAGCCCTGGCCCGCGCTACGCGAGGGCCGTCCTGGCCCGCCGGTCGCTGGAGCGCTGGGCCACCCGCCTGATCCGGGCCGCGCGCGCTCATGAGGTGCATCCACGGCCGGGCACCGCCCTGGCCGCCGTGGTGCACGCGCACGACACACATGGACAACTGCTGCCGGAGCGAGCCGCCGCGGTCGCCCTGCTGAACGTCGTGCGGCCCATGGTGGCCGTCGCGTGGTTCATCGCTTTCGCCGGGATCGCCCTGCACCACCAGCCGTTCTGGCGCGACCTCATCGCCGCCGGCGACCCGACCGCCCGGGCGGCCTTCGCCCACGAGGTGCGCCGCCGCTACCCGTTCGTGCCGGTCCTGGCCGCGCGGGCTCCCACGGCCCAGGACGTCCTCGGCGTCGGTGTGCCGGACGGCGGTTACGTGATCCTCGACGTGCACGGCACCGACCACGACCCCCGGCGCTGGCCCGAGCCGGACCGCTTCGATCCCGGCCGCTTCCTCGCGCCCCCGGCCGACCCGGACAGCCTCGTGCCGCAAGGCGGAGGGGACGTGGCGACCGGCCACCGCTGTCCGGGCGAGACGGTCACGCTCGCGATGATCGAGCAGGCCGTCGAGCACCTGGCGACCACCGGTTACGACCTGCCGGCCCAGGACCTGCGTGTCGACCTGACCCGGATCCCGGCGCGGCCGCGCAGCGGAGTGGTCATCACGCCCGCCGGCTGACCCGGCGCGCCCCCATTGTCGGACGCCACGTTGGATGACGACCTGGGCGTCAGGACCCCTCGCCGGTCCTGCCGTAGCCGCGACCTTCTTCGCCACCGCCTCGGTGAACACCCGCAACGCCTGCTCCTTACCGAAGGAGCGGCATCCGACCCATGACGGTTCGTCACGGTGATCTTCGTGGGTGGACGCCGGGGGCGGGCGGCGGTGCTGATCGGTAGGTGTGGCCGGTGGGGGTGGTGGTTTCGACGATGTGCTGGTACGGGTCGGCGAGGCGGGTGGTCCAGCCGGGCATCTGTTTGACGTAGTTGCCGCGTTCGCACACGCCGCGTCCGTTGTGGCGGGTGGTGGATCCGCCGGTGGCGTGCGCCCGGATGTGGTCGAGGTGCCGGATCGGGACGTCGCAGTACGGGTCGCGGCAGGTGCGGTCGCGGTAGATCAGCAGGGTGGCCAGAGCGCCGTCGAAGCGGCGCCGCCGCGGGTCGGTGTGGGCGATGATGGCGGTGGCTGGGTCGGTGAACAGCCTGCGTAGGAACACTCGTGCCCGCTCGGCGTCGCCGGTGGCGCGGTCCGCGGACGAGTCATGGTCGCTGCCGCCGTGGGCGATGGTGCGGGCCAGGGTGGCCGGGATGGGGCCGTAGCCGGTCAGGTCGGCGGGGGTGTCGTCGTCGGCCAGCAGGGTGGTGTCGGTCATGACCAGCCCGATTTCGGCGGATACGGCGTCGGGGCTGGCCTGGCCGGTGAGGCGTTGGACCAAGGTGTCGGCCATGATCTGGTCCCGGCTGCGTTCGTCGCCGGCGCTGGTGAGGGTGTCGGCGTGCCGGCGCAGTGCGGCGTAGGCGGCGACGCCCTGTTCGCAGGGCAGGAGCGCGGTCAGCACGGTCATGGTGTCCGGTGCCGGGCGCACCCAGACGCGGCGGTCTTCCCTGGCCCGTCCTGCGCGTGCGACCGCGGCGGCCGGGTCGGCCTGGATGGCCAGCCGTCGCGCGGCGGCGTGGGCTCGTTTCGGGCTCAGCCCAGCCATCTGCCCAGCCAGCTGCTCGTCGACGAGCCGCCGGTCGGAGGCGGTGAGGTGGGAGGTTTCGGTGACCACGATCGTGGCCACGTGCTCGGAGATCTCACCGCGGCGCCACAGCGCGAACGTGCTCGGCAGCTGTTCGATCAGTGCGCGGGCCTTGGCGACGTGCCGGGCCGCGGCAGCCGGGGACACCCGGCGGGCCAGTCCTACCTGTTCGGGTACCCCGCGACCGGCGTATCGGGCCCGTATCCCCATGGCGGTGTTCGCGGCCTGCTGCGAGGCGGCGAACTGAGCGATGATGTGTGCTTGTGCCGCACCGGCGGCGGCTTTCACCTTCTCCAATGCCGCGATCGCATCGATGCGGTCGGCGTCATCGGTCACCGCCGAGGGCAGCTCGCCCAGCCGGTCCACCACACCGGTCAGCTCTCTCACCACTTCTTCGAACACACGTCCAGATTATCGCGCCGGACTGACAAGGTCCCCGACAAGCGGGCCAGCCAGCAGAGAGCCCGGTTCACCTCGACGAGTTCCCGCGGCCGGCCCGGCGTGGTGTTGGTCGGTGCGAGCACGCGACGTCGTGCAGGACGGCGTCCCAGTCGCGCAGGAACCGGTCGAGCCCGTACCGGGAGAGCGCGGCCGTCCGTGCGGCGCGGCCCGCGGCCCGGGCGGCGGGCGGGTCGGCGAGCAGCCGGGCCGCGGTGGCGGCCAACTGGTCCGGGCGGACCGACACGCAACCGGCCTCCTGCGGCACCGCGGCCGCGGCCTCTGTCGTTCCCAGCACGACCACGGGCAGGCCCAGATGCATGGCCTCCAGGAGTGACAGCCCCAGCGAGGTCCACCGGTGGGTGTGGACGTAGACGCGGCGGCGGGCGAGGGCGGCGTGCATCGCGTCCTGGGAGAGATCGGGGAACGTCCTGAGCCGCTCGTCGGGCAGGCGCAGTTCGGCGTGCAGCCGGTCGGTGGCCATGCCGAAGACGTCCAGCGGCGCCGACGACGCGAGTGACCCCAGCAGGTCGGTGCCGACGGCCCGGCCACGCCGCACCGGCTCGTTGACGACGACTCCGGCGCGTGGCAGCTCCCCGGTGTAGCGGTAGCCGGGATCGATGATGCCGTGCTCCACCACGACGGTGCGGGCGTCGCCGTTGTCCCACACGAGCCGGTTGAAGTGGGTGACGTGCACGATCGGGACGGCGTGCTGGTCGGCCATCGGGTGGCGGGTGGTGACGGCGCCGCCGCCGGGCGTGTTGTGCTCGAGATACACCGCGGGCAGGTCGACCCCGGGCCGCCGGCCGGTCCATTCCCAGCACAGCCGCAGGTCGCGCGGGCGCTGCAGGACGACGACGTCGATCTCACGGTCGCGCAGCTCCCCGGCCGGCACTTCCACGGCGGAGTCGGGCCACAGGTGGGTGTCCGCCCGGCCGCGGCCGTCGGCGTCCCGGTCCGCTGTCACCGGCACGAGGTAGTCGTGGCCGCCCTGGACCAGAGCCGTCGTGTAGGCGCCGTGCACGTGCCAGAGCAGGATCCGCATGCGGCTCCCGGTTCCCGGAACCGCGCGTCCTATGCGCCGAGAACCGCTAGCGGAATCCTTGCTCCGTGCCGCGTTTCTCGTCGGGCGACGTGAGCACGACGCCTCCCGTGGATGCCGGCGGCTCGACTCGGTGGGCCCGCTGGATCGTGGTGCTGACCGGGTCGATCAGCTGCGACATCACCAGGTCGGGCCACTGCCGCTCGTCCGCATCGTCCGACTCGACACAGGACTCGACCGCGTCGGCCAGCCAGCGGCTGATGGTGGGCAGCAGCGCGCTCATGAACGCCCGGCGTTCCGCTGGCGTGGCCAGGTACAGGGCCTGGTTCAGCTCGGCGATGAGGTCGGTCAACGCTTCGCCCCCTCTCCTACGCTGCGAGAGCCGGTACCCAGCAGTCGGCGACCTACGCGCCGGTCGTACGGGACTTTCGAAAGGCTTCAGGCTTCCGTGGTGTGAGCACGGCCGCGACCAGAGCGGCGACACCCGCCGCGACGGCGCCCGCGGCAAAGCCGCGAGTGAACCCGCTGAGGGTGTCGCCGACCAAACTGGCCGCCGCCACGCTGGAGACGACGGCGGCACCGCCGGCGGCGCCGAACTCGTGGAACGTACTCACGATGCCCGAGGCGATGCCGGCCTCGTGCGGGGCGACCTGTCCCAGCGCCGTCGCCGATGCGACGACGAAGAGGGCACCGGTGCCGGCCGCGGCGACGGACACACCGGCCACGACGGTCGCCGGATGCATCGACACCGCGGGGGCGGCCATCCCGGCCGCGGCGACGAGCAACCCGATGACGGCCAGCGGCCGGGCACCCACCCGGGCGATGGCCCGTCCGGTCAGGTTCGCGCCGGCCATCGTCGCCAGCGCGACCGGAAGGAACAGCAACCCCGTGCGTAGCGCGCCGTAGCCGCGGGCGTGCTGGAAGTAGAACGTGCCCAGGAAGAACACCGCGATCATCAGCGCGGTGGCCAGCAGGATCAGGAAGGTGCCCGTGGCTACCGGCCGGCGGGCGAGCAACCGCACATCCATCAGCGGTGACGCCGCCCGTCGCTGCCAGAGCGCGAACACCAGGTAGCCCAGGGCCGCCAGGACGACGAGCAGGCCGGTCACGGCCGTCAGCCAGCCACCGTCGCCGGCGGAGATGAACGCGTAGATCAGGGTGCCGGTCGACGCGGTCACCAGGAGTGCGCCGAGGACGTCCAGCCGGGCCCGTGGCGCGGCCGCGGCCTGCCGGGGCAGCAACCGGATCAGCGCGACGAGGATGACCAGGCCGATCGGCACGTTCACGAAGAAGACCCACGGCCAACCCGGGCCGGCGGTGAGAGCGCCGCCCAGCAGCACGCCGAGGGCCGCACCGCCACCGCCCAGAGCGGACCACACCCCCAGGGCCTTGTTGCGCTCATCGCCGTCGAACAGGGTGACGACCAGCGACAGCGCTGCCGGTGACAGCAGCGCCGCCCCGACACCCTGCGCGATGCGGCCGCCGAGCAGCAGGCCCGACGACGGCGCCAGCCCGGTGGCCAGCGAGGCGGCGGTGAAGATCACCAGGCCGGCGAGCACGACCCGCTTGGCTCCGATCAGGTCCGCGAGCCGCCCGCCCAGCAGCATCAGGCCGCCGAAGGCCAGCGCATAGGCACTGACCGTCCAGGTCAGGGCCTCGCGGCTGGCGCCGAGGTCGGTTTCGATATGCGGCAGCGCGATCGCCACCACGGTCACGTCGAGAATCAGCATCAGTTGCGCCACGCCGAGGAACCCGAGGATGCGCCAGCGCCACGGATGCGGCGTCCGTTCGGTTTCCGTTGTGTCGTACGTCATGGTTGTCGCCTCCGGATCCATAACTCGTATGTCGATGTACGAGTTCTCAGAACAGGGAGGCTAACTCGTATATTCCAGTACGAGCTAGAGTGGTGCGTATGTCTTCCGCTGTCCGCCCGCGCCGGCGCGCCGACGCCGAGCGCAGCATCGCCCGCATCGTCGCCGCGGCCCGCGACTGCCTCGGCCGTGATCCGGACGCCACCATCGACGACATCGCGAAGACCGCGGGCGTGGGCCGGATGACCCTCTACGGACACTTCCCGAACCGCGCCGAGCTGGTCGAGGCCGCGCTCGCCGACGCGCTGCGGGCCGGTGACCAGACCCTCTCCGCTGTCGACCTCACCGGCGACGCCCGCGACGCCATGGGCCGCCTGCTCGCCTCCAGCTGGTCGCTCGTCGCCGAGTCGTCGGCGCTGCTGGAGGCGGCACAGGACGTCCTACCCCCAGGCCGGGTCAGGCTCCTGCACGCCGAGGCCGCCGACCGGGTCGAGCAGCTCGTCCGGCGCGGCCAGGACGACGGCGTGTTCCGTACCGACCTGCCCGTCGCTTGGCTGGTCAGCGCCGTGCACTATCTGCTGAAGGGCGCTGCGGAGGAGCAGCGGGCCGGGCGCGTCGATGCCGCGGACGTGGCCCAGCTGGTCACCGCCTCGGTGCTGGGGTTGCTGACGCCCCCGCCGGCAGCCCCATGATCATCAAGAGTTGATGCGGCTATGACCGGGTCAACTCTTGATGATCATCGGATGGCGTCGCTGCCTCAGTCGGTGCCGAACTCCATGGCGGCGCGGTCCAGGGCCTCGTCGTCGCTGTCGACCTCGCCGCGGGAGGCGATCGCCTCGGCACCGCCCTCAGGCAGCTCGCCGACCAGATCGATGTGCGTGGCCGCGCCGAGCAGCTCGGTGTGACCGGTGCCCACCATGCCGAAGCCGGCGTACTGCTCGAGCTTGGCGCGGGAGTCGGCGATGTCGAGGTTGCGCATGGTCAGCTGGCCGATCCGGTCCAACGGGCCGAACGCGGAGTCCTCGGTGCGCTCCATCGACAGCTTGTCCGGGTGGTAGCTCAACGCCGGGCCCGTGGTGTCGAGGATCGAGTAGTCCTCGCCGCGCCGCAGCCGCAGCGTGACCTCGCCGGTGACGGCGGCACCCACCCACCGTTGCAGCGACTCGCGCAGCATCAGCGCCTGCGGGTCGAGCCAGCGGCCCTCGTACATGAGCCGTCCCAGCCGCCGCCCCTCGGCGTGGTAGTTGGCGATGGTGTCCTCGTTGTGGATCGCGTTGACCAGCCGCTCGTAGGCGATGTGCAGCAGCGCCATGCCGGGTGCCTCGTAGATGCCCCGGCTCTTGGCCTCGATGATCCGGTTCTCGATCTGGTCGGACATGCCGAGCCCGTGCCGGCCGCCGACGGCGTTGGCCGCCATGACCAGCTCGACGGGGGAGCTGAACTCGGTGCCGTTGATGGTGACCGGCCGGCCCCGCTCGAAGCCGATGGTGACGTCCTCGGGTGCGATCTCGACGGCTGGGTCCCAGAACCGCACGCCCATGATGGGCTGGACCGTCTCGACGCCGGTGTCCAAGTGCTCCAGGGTCTTGGCCTCGTGCGTGGCGCCCCAGATGTTCGCGTCGGTCGAGTACGCCTTCTCGGCGCTGTCGCGGTACGGCAGCCCGTGCTCGAGCAGCCACGCGCTCATCTCGTTCCGGCCGCCCAGTTCGCCCACGAAGGCGGCGTCCAGCCACGGCTTGTAGATGCGCAGGTGGGGATTGGCCAGCAGCCCGTAGCGATAGAACCGCTCGATGTCGTTGCCCTTGAACGTCGAGCCGTCGCCCCAGATCTGGACGTCGTCCTCGAGCATGGCACGCACCAGCATCGTGCCGGTGACCGCGCGGCCCAGCGGGGTGGTGTTGTAGTAGGCCCGGCCGGCGGAGCGGATGTGGAACGCGCCGCAGGTCAGCGCCGCCAGCCCCTCCTCGACGAGCGCCGCGCGGCAGTCGATCAGACGGGCGATCTCGGCGCCGTACAGCTTGGCCCGGCCGGGCACCGAGTCGATGTCGGGCTCGTCGTACTGCCCGATGTCGGCGGTGTAGGTGCACGGCACCGCGCCCTTGTCGCGCATCCACGCGACGGCGACCGAGGTGTCGAGCCCTCCGGAGAAGGCGATGCCGACCCGTTCGCCGACGGGCAGGGAAGTGATGACCTTAGACACAAGCAAAAGTATGCAGGGTTCTGCATGATCATGCAAGCCCAGCTCCCATCCCGATCCTGCTCTCGCGTCCCTCGCCTCACCCAACCCTCCCGCCCGTACGCGCCGACGTCACAACCTCCGCGCGTTTCTGCAGTATTTGGTGCTTGTCCGTGCCGCGTTCGTAGGCATCGAGAGTTCCGGTGCGTTCCGGCTTGCCGATGCCAGCGAACCCGTTGCGGGCGGGGTGACGCGCGTGCTCGCCGCGATGGGCGTCAGCGTGATGGTCCGCCGGTCAACGGGGCTCAGCTCTCGCCCACCATCAGGGCTGACGCACGGGGCGCGAGGAAGTGGTCCATGACGAGTTCTGCGGCACCCTGCGCTGCCACGTGCTCGCCGACGGCGGAGCCTTCGACGACGATGTGCTCGCGCGCGACGACGAGCTCCCGGGTCACCAGCTCGGGTAGGACGCGCAGGAACGACTCGCTCAGCCGGCTCCAGAGCGGGCCGCCCACGACGACGCGCGGCACGTCAAGGAGGTTCATCAGGACGCCGAGCCCGACGGCGACGCGCCCGGCCGCCCGACGCAGGATCCGGACGGCGCCGCCGTCGCCGGCCGAGGCCAGATCGCACAGCGCCGTACAGGCGTCGTCGATGGCCAGGTAGTCGTTGAGGTTCGGCAGCGGGAGCAACCCGACGTGCGCGGCTTGGATGACGAGCGCCTCGGGCACGCACGCTGCCGCCAGCCCGCCGCGCCGGCCGGTCCATTCGAGCTGCTCGGCGTCGGGATCGACGATGATGTCGCCGACCTCGCCGATGTTGTTCGTGCTGCCGCGCAGCACCTGGTTGTCGAGCACCACGGAGGCCCCGACGCCTGAGCCCAGGTAGAGGAAGACGAAGGCGTTCGTGGCGTCGGTGGACGACCGCAGCTCGGCGGTGGCGGCGGCCGTCACGTCCTTGTCGAGCAGGACGGGCAGACCGGTGGCGTGATGGAGATCGGCCCGCAGCTTGACGTTGCGCCAGTTGGGCAGCTGCGGCGGGTCGAGGATGACGCCGGCCTGGACGTCGAGGGGGCCCGGGGTGGCGATGCCCAGTCCCAGCACGCGGTCGCGGTCGACGCCGGCCTCGTCGATGATGGAGTCGACGGAGGCGGCGATGGTGGCCGTGACCTCCGGCGGGTTCGTCGCCTGCGGGGTGCGCTGCTGGCGCTGCAGCCGCACCTCGCCGTCCAGGTCGAGCAGCACCGTGGTCAGGCGCGCGGGATCGATGTGGACTCCGACGGAGAACGCGCCGTCCCGGTCGATGACCAGCGGGATGCTGGGACGCCCGCGGGCACTGCCGCCGGGGGTGGTCTCGCGGATCAGCCCGTCGTCGATCAGGCGGCGGGTGATGTTGGAGATCGTCTGCGAGCTCAGGCCCGATACGCGCCGCAGGTCGGCCCGGCTGACGCCGGGGGAGCGGCGCAGCACGTCGAGCACGACGGCCTGGTTGAAGTCGGCCAGCCGGAGCTGGTTGCTGCCTCGCCGCATGCGACTCCTTCCGCGCCGACGGCATCGGAGCCGTCTCGGGTGGTGATGAACTGCGAAGTTCGTCTACAGGATGGATGAAAGTGCGAGCAGCACCTTCTCGGCGCCGCTGCCGTTCGTCCTGGCCGGCTTGACGTCGTCGAGCGGTCACTTTAGCATCAGGACCGCTCTTTATTCCATCCGGTTGATTAAAAACCGCCCATGGGAAGACTGCAGAGAGGTGACGCAATGCAGCGCAATCGTGTCTTCCTCGCCGCGACGACCGCCGCCCTGATGGCCGGCGTCCTCGCAGCGTGTTCGGAAAGCGATGCCGGTAGCGACGGGCCCGTGACGATCCAGCTCCTCGAGTACCAGCAGAGTCGCGCCGACGTCGTCGAGAAGCTCATCCCCGAGTTCGAGCGTGCCATGGCGGAGCAGGGCAAGGACATCCAGGTCGAGTTGGTGACCGATGTCCTGACCGACGACCAGTTCCGGACGAAGATCACGCAGCAGTTCCATTCGGGTACCGCACCGGACGTGATCGACATGGGCGGCAGCCATGTGACCGGGTTCGCCGGCGCCGGCTATCTGCTGGAGCTGGACGAGTACCTCGACGAGTGGCCGACGTGGGAGGAGTACTACGCGCCCGTCAAGGAGGCGGCCCAGCAGATCGACGGCCACTATTACTCCATCCCGCACGAGGCGAGCGTGCAGAGCCTCTTCTACCGCAAGGACATCCTGGAGCAGCTGGGGGTCGACACCTCACAGCCGCAGACCTGGGACGAGCTGACCGAGCGGCTCGAGGCGGTCACGGCGCAGACCGGGCACCCGTCGATCGTCATCCCGGCCGGCACGGCGTGGGGCGGCGGCACGTGGTCCGAGGGATTCCTGCCGATCGTCGCCGGCACGGGCAGCACGTTCTACGACGAGGAAACCGGGCGATGGACGCTGGAGAGCGACGGCCTCTCCGCGACCTTCGACCTCTACGCCGAGCTCACCGAGGCCGGGCTGCTGCCCGTCCAGGATCTGCTCAACCCGAACCCCTGGGAGCCGACGAAGTACGTGCAGTTCGCGGAGGGAACTCTCCCGGTCGCGGCACAAGGCACCTGGGGCTGGCGGTACGACTGGGGCCCGGAGGGGTCGGCGCCGATCGAGGACGTCCAGAACAAGGTCGCGACGTGGGACTATCCGGCGCTGGTGCCGGGCACCGAGCCGTACTCGATCAGTGGCGGCGGGTTCGTCTACGGCGTCAACGCCGAGACGGAGCACGCCGAGGCCGCGGTCGAGCTCGCGACGTGGCTGAGCACGGGCAGCGCGGCCGCCGAGCAGCTCGTGGCCATCGGTGCCGCGGCACCGCATCCGGGGATCGCGGACATCGAGCCGTACATGAGCGAGCCGACCCTGCTCGACGCGGAGCAGAAGGTCAGCACGAGCATCCGCGCCCCCTTCGGCGACGGTGCCGACCAGGTGTCGCAGGCCGTGCAGAGCGCGACCGAAGGCATCCTGCTCGGTGACTCCGACGGCGAGCAGGCGGCGGCGTCGTTCGCCGAGGACGCCGCAGAGTTGCTCGGCGAGAGTCTGGTCGCTCAGTGACGTCCGTTCCAGTGCCGGTGGCCCGGCCGGGCCGCCGGCGCCGGGACCGCGGCATGCTGCCACTGCTCCTGGGGCCGTCGGTACTGCTCATCGCGGTGTTCGTGGTGGCGCCGGCCGGGTACGGCATCTACCTCAGCTTGACCAACACCCAGCTCACCGGCTTCGCCGCCCGGGATCCGCAGTTCGTCGGGCTCGACAACTTCCGGTACCTGCTGGGATCGGACGACTTCCTCGCGTCGCTGGGGCACACCGGCCAGTTCGTGCTCTTCTCCGCGATCATCGGCCAGACCGTGCTAGGGATGCTCGCCGCGCTGCTGCTGCGACGGACGTGGCTGCGAGGCAAGGGCCTGTTCGGTGCGGCGATCCTGCTCCCGATGGTGGTGCCCGAGGTCGTCGCCGCGCTGACGTGGGCGAGCGTGCTGTCCTCACGCGAGGACGGCACGTTCAACCGGCTGATCGGGCTCTTTGGCGGTGCGTCGGCGGCGCCGCTGCAGGAGTGGCCGATGCTCTCGATCATCATCGTCAACATCTGGCGGGGCATCGCCTTCGCGATGATCATGTTCCAGGCGGCGCTGGAAGACGTCCCCGACGAGCTCATCGAAGCCTCGCGCGTCGACGGTGCGGGCGCGATCCAGGTGTTCCGGTACGTCACGCTGCCGCTGATCCGCGGGCCGGTGTTCCTGTACCTCCTGCTGACCACGATCACCACGGTGGGGGTGTTCGGGCTCGTGTACTTCCTCACCCAGGGCGGCCCCGGCTCCGCCACGCAGCTGACGTCGATCTACATCTTCCAGCACGCGTTCCAGTACTCGCAGATCGGACTCGGCAGTGCCGCGTCCGTCATCCTCCTGGTGTTGCTCATGACGCTCGGCCTCACGTATGTCCGACTGGCGAAGGTGGACGTCTGATGGCGACCACGACGATGCAAAGGACGACCGCTGCCCGTCGGAAGCCGCGGCGCCGTATATCGCCGGTGACGACGCTCCAGCGGGCGATGCAGACCGTGCTGCTGACGATGCTCGCGCTGTTCTGCCTGGTGCCGTTCGCCTGGGTGGCGTTGAGCGCGGTGGACGCGAACGCCGGTCCCACGGTGGGCGCTCCGACGTTCTCGCTGCAGAACTTCACGGAGTTCTTCACGAACGCCGATACTCCGCGGCTGCTGGTGAACAGCCTCATCATCTCGGTCTCGGCGACGGCGCTGAATCTCGCCTGCGGCATTCTCGGCGCCTACGCGTTGTCGCGCTTCCGCTTCCGGGGCCGCAAGTTCTTCATGTTCTCGATCCTGCTCATCCGGGTGATCCCGGCGCCGGCGACCATCGTGGCGCTCTACCTGCTGATGGTGCGGATCAACCTCGACAACAGCTATCTCGGGCTGATCCTGGTCGAAGCCGCAGCCGCGTTGCCGGTGACCCTGTGGTTGTTGAAGGGAACGATCGACGCCATTCCCTTCGAGCTCGAGGAAGCCGCGTGGATGGACGGCAGCACCCGGTTCGGCGCCATCCGCAAGATCATCCTTCCGCTGGTCGGTCCGGGTCTTGGTGCCGCGGCGATGCTGACGTTCATGGCCGTGTGGGGTGACTTCCTCACCCCGCTGGTGCTGCTGCAGTCGCCGGACCTCTACCCGTTGTCGATCGGGCTGTTCCGCGCCTTCTCGGCGTTCAACCAGGTCGACTGGGGCGTGCTGGCCGCCAGCGCCGTCATCTACATGGTGCCGCCGGCGATCCTCTACGGCGTGCTGCGGCGGCATCTCCTCCGGTCCAGCCTCGGCGGTGCCATCAAGGGCTGAGACACGCGGCAGCTGGTTCCTTCACGGCCGGCGGCGCTACGCCGGCACGTCCACTGATCGGGAGATGACATCCTTGCTTGACGACTTCAATCCGAACGGCCGAGTGCAGCTCGACGCCACCGCGCTGGCGATGCTGCGGGTCCGGCGGTTCACCACGTTCTGCATCCGGCCCGCGGTGTACCGGGAGGCGCGACCGGTCGAGGTGAGCGCGTGGACGGTCGGCGGTGAGCCGGTGCCGTTCGCCGAGGCGGTGGCGCAGCGGTTCGAGCCGTTCGCGATCGGGCAGGAGTGGGGCCGGCCGTGGGACACCGTCTGGTTCGACGTCCGCGGCGAGGTGCCCCCCGGCTGGGCGCCCGAGGAGACGGAGCTCGTGGTCGACCTGGGCTTCACCGGCGAGCAGCCCGGCTTCCAGGCGGAGGCGCTGGTGTACCGGCCGGATGGTACGGTGGTCAAGGGGATCGAACCGCTCAACGCCTGGGTGCCGCTGCCCGAGCCGGGCCCGTTCCGCCTGCTGATCGAGGCCGCGGCGAACCCCGTCGTCCAGGTGCCGTACGAGTACGAGCCCACCTCACTCGGTGACAAGGCGACGGCCGGCGACGCGCACCAGTACCGGCTCACCGAGCTGTCGGTGTCGCGACGCGACCTGGTCGTGTGGGAACTGCTGCAGGACGTCCTCACGCTCGACGGGCTCGTCGACGTGCTCCCGGCACACGGCTCGCGTCGCGCCGAGATCGTGCACGCGCTCGAACGCATGGTCGACGTCATGGACCCCGACGACGTGCCCGGCACGGCGGCGCTCGGGCGGGAGGTGCTGACCCCCGTGCTGGCCAGCGGCGCGGCCGAGAGTTCGCTCATCGTGTCCGCCGTCGGGCACGCCCACATCGACTGCGCCTGGCTGTGGCCCACCCGCGAGACCGTGCGGAAGGTCGCGCGGACGTTCGCCAACGTGCTCGACCTCGCGGACCGGCATCCGGGCTTCGTGTTCGCGGCGTCGTCCGCGCAGCAGTACGCGTGGCTCAAGGAGAGCCAGCCGGCCCTGTTCCAGCGGGTGCGCGAGGCGGTGGCGGCCGGCGTCATCCGGCCCGTCGGCGGCATGTGGGTCGAGTCCGACACCAACATGCCCGGCGGCGAGGCACTGGTGCGGCAGCTGGTGCTCGGCAAGCAGTTCTTCCTGCGGGAGTTCGGCGTCGAGAGCGAGGAGGTGTGGCTGCCTGACTCGTTCGGCTACACCGCGGCTCTCCCGCAGATCGTACGAGCGGCAGGAGCGCGGTACTTCCTCACGCAGAAGCCGTCCTGGAACGAGATCAACCGGATGCCGCACTCGAGCTTCCTCTGGGAGGGCATCGACGGCTCGCGAGTGTTCACGCACTTCCCCCCGGCGGAGACGTACAACTCCGACCTCGGTGCGCAGGACCTCGCCCGGACGGAACGTTCCTTCCGGCAGAAGGGCGCGGCGCGGCACGTCCTCGGCCTGTTCGGCTGGGGCGACGGCGGCGGCGGCCCGACCCGCGAGATGCTCGCGGCCGCGGAGCGGAAGCAGGACCTGGACGGCTCGCCGCGGGTGCGGCTCAGTGACCCGCACAGCTTCTTCCAGCAGGCCGAGGCGGAGCTGGAGACCCCGCCGGTCTGGGTGGGGGAGATGTATCTCGAACTGCATCGCGGCACGCTGATCTCACAACAGCGAGGGAAGCGGGGCAATCGCCACAGCGAGGCGCTGCTGCGCGAAGCCGAGCTGTGGGCGGCGACGGCGTCCGTGCTGCGTGGGACCCCGTACCCGTACGACGAGCTCGAGCGCGCCTGGCAGACGGTGCTCCTGCTGCAGTTCCACGACATCCTCCCCGGCACCTCGATCGCCTGGGTGCACCAGGAGGCGGAGCACCAGTACGAACAGCTCGCCAAGGAGCTGACGACGCTGATCGACGCGTCCCTGGGGGCGCTCGCCGGCGACGGCGACACCCCGCTCGCCGCGAACGCGGGGCCGTACGCCCGGCGTGGCGTGGGCGCTCTCGGCATCGGGCCCGCGGCCGCGGCGCCGGCGGCGACACCCCGGCGCGACGGTGACCGCATCGTTCTCGAAGACCGCCGGCTGCGGGTCGAGGTCGGGCCGGACGGCACCCTCGCGTCGGTCGTCGACCGGACCGCGGACCGGGAGCTGCTGCCCTCCGGCGTCACGGGCGGGGTCCTCCAGCTGTTCCGCGACACGCCGCGCGAGTGGGATGCGTGGGACATCAACGACGAGGACAAGCGCAGCGGACGCGACCTGCGCGAACCGGTCTCGGTCGGTGTCCAGGACGACGCCGTGGTGATCCGCCACCAGTGGGGCGGCACGACGATCGACATGACCGTCCGGTTGGTCGAGGGCCGGCTCGACTACCGCTTCGAGATCGACTGGCACGAGTCGCAGAAGCTGCTCAAGCTCGCGTTCCCGCTCGACATCCGGGCCGAACGGGCGACGTCGGAGATCCAGTTCGGCCACCTGCACCGCCCGATCCACCAGAACACGTCCTGGGACGCGGCGAAGTTCGAGACGGCCGCGCATCGCTGGATCCACGTCGGCGAGCCCGGCTACGGCGTCGCCATCGCGAACGACGTGGTGTACGGCCACGACATCCGCAACGGCCACGCACCGGACGGACGGCCGATGACGACGGCGCGCCTCTCGCTGCTGCGTGCGCCTCGCTACCCCGACCCGGCCGCGGACCAGGGGCGGCACGCGTTCACGGTGAGCCTGCGGCCCGGCGGCATCCCCGAGGCGGTCGCCGACGGGTACGCCCAGCACCTGCCGCTGCGGGTCACCCGCGGCACCCCGGTCGAACCGCTGCTGGAGGTCACCGACCCCGCGGTGGTGGTGGAGAGCGTCAAGCTGGCCGAGGATCGATCCGGTGACGTCGTCGTGCGTCTCTACGAGGCGCACGGCAACCGCTCCCGGGCGACGGTGCGCACGTCGTTCGGCTGGCGCGAGGTCAGCGCGACCGACCTGCTCGAGCGGGCGCTACCGAGCGAGGCGGTCGACGCGGTGACCCCCGGCTCCAGCGTCGACCTGCTGATGCGTCCCTTCGAGCTGCTGACCCTGCGTTTTCGCGAACCCACGGCGTGATGGACTCGCGTCAGACCGTCGACCCCTCCGGAAAGGAACGCTCCATGCCCGACGATCAGACACCGCTGCCGCGGGACGAGTATCCGCGGCCGCAGTTCCGCCGTCAGCGGTGGCTGAACCTCAACGGCCGGTGGGGCTTCGAGATCGACCGCGGCGACAGCGGGCTCGAGCGCGGTCTGCGCGACGCCCCGCTGTCCGGCGAGATCCTCGTGCCGTTCGCGCCCGAGAGCACCCTCTCGGGCGTCGGCGACCGCGACTTCCTGCGGGCGGTCTGGTACCGGCGCACGATCAGGGTGCCGGAGGAGTGGGCCGGCCAGCGCGTGCTGCTGCACTTCGGCGCCGTCGACCACGACACGACCGTCTGGGTGGACGGCACCGAGGTCGGCCGGCACCGGGGCGGCTTCTCCAGCTTCACCTTCGACATCACCGACGTGGCTCCCGCCGGTGCGGAGGTGCCGCTGGTGGTGCGCGCCCGGGACGAACCGGAGGCGCCACAGGCGCGCGGCAAGCAGTCGCGCGACTACGCGCCGCACGCGGCCAAGTACTGGCGCACCACGGGGATCTGGCAGACGGTGTGGCTGGAGCCGGTGCCGCAGGTCGCGATGCGCCGTCCCCGGATCACGCCCAACCTCGCCGCGGGATCATTCGACGTCGAGGTGCCGCTCTCGGCCAACCTGCCCGGCGGCGTCGTGCGGGTCGTCGTGTCCGACGGCGCCGGCGAGGTGACGCGTGGCGAGGTCCGCGCCGACCTCGACCTGGCGCCCCGGCTCTCTCTCGCCCTGCCGGCCGGCCGGCGGCGCGTGTGGTCGACCACCGACCCGTTCCTCTACGACCTGCGCTTCGAACTGTCGGATGCGGACGGGCGCCTGGTCGATGCGGTCGACTCCTACGCGGGGTTGCGCAGCGTCGGCATCACCGGCAAGCAGATCCGCATCAACGGTGAGGTGGTCTTCCAGCGGCTGGTGCTCGACCAGGGCTACTACCCGGACGGTCTGATGACCGCGCCCAGCGACGCCGACCTCGTCCGCGACATCGAGCTGTCCCTGGCCGCCGGCTTCAACGGGGCGCGCCTGCACCAGAAGGTGTTCGAGGAGCGTTTCCTCTACCACGCGGACCGGCTGGGCTACCTCGTCTGGGGCGAGTTCGGCGACTGGGGGTGCAACACCGAGCAGGGTGAGACCACGAACCAGCAGCCGGACGCGTCGTACGTCCAGGAGTGGCTGGAGGTGCTGGAGCGCGACTACTCCCACCCGTCGATCGTCGGCTGGTGCCCGCTCAACGAGACCTGGCAGGCCTACGGCGACCGCATCACCGCCCTGGACGACGTGATGCGCGGGATGTTCCTCGCGACGAAGGCGTTCGACACCTCGCGCCCGGTCCTGGACACCTCGGGCTACGCGCACCGCATCGCGGAGTCCGACGTCTTCGACAGCCACGACTACGAGCAGGATCCGGGGACGTTCGCGGCGAACTACGCGCGCCTGGCCGACGGCGACCCGTACGTGAACCGTTCGGACAACACCGGCGACTCCTGGTCGATCGCGTACCGGGGCCAGCCATTCTTCGTCAGCGAGTTCGGCGGCATCTGGTGGAACCCCGCCGCAGCCGGCCGGCCGCAGTCGGCGAGCGAGTCGTGGGGATACGGCGACCGGGTCCGGGACATCGAGGAGTTCTACACCCGCTTCGAAGGACTGGTCGCGGCCCTGCTCGACCACCCCGACATGTTCGGCTACTGCTACACGCAGCTGACGGACGTGTTCCAGGAGCAGAACGGCATCTTCGGGTTCGACCGCACCGACAAGTTCGACCTGGCCAGGATCCGCGCCGCACAGCTGCGGCCCGCGGCGATCGAGCTCGCCGACGGCGCGGCAGGCGGGAGCCGTCATGGCGAATAGGCCGCCGAACGTCGTGGTCATCTACGCCGACGACCTCGGCTACGGCGACCTGGGGTGCTTCGGCGCGGACGACCTCGACACGCCGGCGCTCGACGCACTCTGCGCGACGGGCGCGAAGCTCAGCCAGTGGTACTCGAACTCACCGGTCTGCTCGCCGTCACGCGCCTCGCTGCTGACGGGCCGCTACCCGAGCCGGGCGGGGGTCGAGAACATCCTGGCCGGCTCCCGCGAGACGGTGGGGCTCCCGCCCCAAGCGACCCTTGCGTCGCAGCTGCGTGACCGCGGCTACCGGACCGGGATCTTCGGGAAGTGGCATCTGGGCGTCGACGCCTCGTTCGGCCCGCTGGAGCGCGGCTTCGACACCCACGTCGGGTTCCGGGCCGGCTGCGTCGACTACTTCTCGCACATCTACTACTGGGGCGCCACCAACCCGACCCACGACCTGTGGGAGGACGACGAGGAGATCTGGTCCAACGGGGAGTATCTGACCACGCTGATCGCGGACCGGGCGGCGCGGTTCATCCGGGACCACGCCGAGCAGCCGTTCTTCTGCTACGTGCCGTTCAACGCCCCGCACTACCCGATGCACGCCCCGGCGGAGTACGTGGCGCAGTTCGCCCACCTCCCGCCCGACCGGCGCATCATGGCCGCCATGATCAAGGCGCTCGACGACGGCGTCGCGCGGATCGTCGCGACCCTGGACGAGCTGGGGTTGCGCGAGGACACGATCGTCTTCGTGTCCTCGGACAACGGCCCATCCACCGAGGAGCGCAACTGGCTCAACGGCGAGGAGATCTCCTATCGGGGCGGCTCGGCGGGCGGCCTGCGCGGCCACAAGGGCTCGGTGTTCGACGGGGGCATCCGGGTCCCGGCCATGATCTCGTGGCCGGGACGCATCCCCGCCGGCTGGGAGAGCGCCGACGTCGGCATCATGATGGACCTGGTGCCGACCCTGCTCCACGCGATCGACGGCACCCCACCGCCCGGCGACGACCACGACGGCCGGTCGCTGCTGCCGACCCTGACGACGCCGGGAACCGAACCCGACGCCCGGATGATCTGCTGGGACTACGCGACCCAGCTGGCGGCCCGGGAGGGGACCTGGAAGATCGTCCTCGATGCGCGGGAAGCGATGGGCCCGGAGATCGCCGAGGCCCGGGGGTTGTTCGACCTGAGTGCCGACCCCGGCGAGCAGCACAACCTGGCGGACGTGGAGGCCGAACGCTTCAAGACCATGGAGGCCGACCTGCTCGCGTGGGCCGAGCGCAGCGCCCGGAGCCGGCCCGCGGGCTGGGTGTGAGCGGCCACGCGCGACGACGGCGTGGATCTGCCGGGTGTTGCGGATGTCGGCCAACGGGTCGGCGTCGAGCACCAGGAGGTCGGCGTGTCCGCACCCGCACTGGTCCTCGCTCGTCTCGCCACGGCGGCCCTCTGGCAGGTCGACGTCGAACGACGGCATCGGCAGACGACACACCACCATGCGCCCCCCGCGGGCAGGCCCGACCGCGTCGGTGGTTCCTGACCAGCTCAGAACGGTGGCGGGTCGACGGCGGCTGGCGGGTTCACTGGCGAGTCTGCTGGGGGTCTGGCCGGTGGGTCGGTTGTGGTCCCGATGGGTTCTGGGGGGACGTGGTAGGTGCGTCCGGCGGGACTGGTCCAGGTCAGGGTGCCGGGTTCGGGGCTGTGGAGTTGCCAGCCGTGCAGGGTCTTGTCGAGATGGAACCGGCGGGCTAGTGATTGCAGATTCTGCGGACTGGTGGTGCCGCCGTCGTCGTAGGGGACGCGGTGGTCGAGATCGCACGCCGAGGCTGGGGTGTCGCTGGTGGGGAACCGGCAGGTGCGGTCGCGGGCGATGACGAAGTCGACGAGTGCCTGCGGCGGTTCGTAGGTGGTGCGGCCGTAGTCGAGCAGCCCCGTCGACCGGGTCGGTGAGCAGCCTGCGCAGGGTGCCGTCGGCGGCGAGGTGCCGAGCGGCCGGTGCGGTGATCCAGCCGTGCCCGTCCAGCCAGGCCGGCTCGTCGCCGGCCCCGGCGAGGGTGTCGAACGGCATGGTCACGTTCACCGTGGCGGGCCGGCCGTGGCGGGTGGCCAGTCGCTGCCCGTTGGTGTGCTGGGTGCCGCAGCCGTCCAGGCGGCCGGTGGCCAGCGCCGTCCAGCCGAGGGCGGTGGCGATGTGGAAGCGCAACTGGTCCAGGGTGCGCGGATCGTCGTCGGCCCGGGCGGCGCGGGCGGCGGCGTCCAGAGCGGCCCAGAGGGCGGCCAGGTCCTTGGCCGGGCCGGTCAGGCTCATGATGCTGGTGGAGTCGGCGTCACCGTACGGGCCGGGGCGCTGCACGCGCCGCTGCTCGCGGCCCTGCAGGCGGCGGGTCTCGGCCGCGTCCGGGTCGGCGGTGATGACCAGCCGGTCCAGGCTGCGCGACAGCTGCCGCAGGGTCCGGGCACCGGCGGTGGGCAGTACCCTGGCCTGCACCCGCTGGCGGGCGGGCGGGTCCAGCACGCGGGTCTTCGCCGCGATCAGCTCGGCGCGCCGCTCGTCGATGGCGCCGGCGTCGAGCGCCTCCAGGGTGGCGGGGAGATCCTCGACGAGCTCGACCGCGAGCGCGACCCGGACGTCGGCGTGACCGGGTGTCCAGGCCAGCGCCGCGGACGGTTCCGACCCCTGCGGCGCGCACCGGGTCATGAGTGTGCCGCGGCGACCCAACGCCGTCGCGTCCGCCGCAGGACGCATAGTTCCCCCGGCCGGTCAGCTCCGCCATCGAGCGCAGCTGCAGCGCCCGCAGGTGCGCGATCTGCCGCTCCGCGGCGAGCACGACATCGATGACACCCGAATCCCCCAACGCGGCCGGATCGACCCGCTCCAGCACCCCCGCCAGCTCACCCCCGACCGGCAGCGCCGCCCACTCGGGCGCCGGCGGGGTGAGCTCTGCAACCATGCCCTCATTCTACGGACACCTGTTCGTTTCCGCATCCTCACGAGCAGACCTCAGCGCCGCCGGCTATGTGGTAGGCCGCTGCTCGTCGTGCTCGCGGAACCACACGGACAGTACGGCCGTGACCCCCGGCAGTGCGGCGATGACCAGGAGCGTGATGCCCAGCCACAGCGGGACGATCTGGTCGTAGGCCTCGCCGCCCATGCCTGCGGTCGCCGTCAGCGTGGACATGCCCAGCGCGAAGAGCGTCGTCACGGTGGCCCGCACCGCGCGGTCCCGCTTCGCCGCCCAGATCGCGACCAGCCACCCCGCCAGGCCCAGGACCCCGACGATCACCAGGCCGATGACGATCGCGTTGCGTTCGAGAGCGACCTCGTTCTGGTCCCATTCCGGGTAGGCGCCCTCGACGTGGCTCTCGACCGAGCCGAAGAACCACAGATCGAGAAGCGGCAGCAGGATGGACACCACCTGCAGGCCGACCCCGATCCACAACGCCTGCAGCGTGCTCTCCCAGCGGCGCACCCGCGCCTCCTGCCGTACAGCCATGTCGGCCTCCCCGTCTCTTACGGTGTATATGAGCACTGCGATGCTAGTCTTACGGCGTAAGAGAGGTCAAGGAGGAACCGTGGGCCGGTCGCGGGTGCAAGGCAAGCACGCGGGTCTGACCAGGGACCAGGTACTTCAGGCGGCGGTACGGCTGGTCGACCGGGACGGCGTCGAGGCGCTGTCGATGCGCAAGCTGGCCCGCGAGCTGGACGTCGAGGCCATGACCCTGTACCACCACGTCGAGAACAAGCGGGGCCTCGAAGACGCCATCGTCGAGTACGTCCTCGCCGAGTCACTCGACCCGCCGCGGGAGTCGGCATCGTGGCAGGAGATCATCGCCAGCCATGCCCACGAGCTGGATCGCGGGCTCGCCAGGCACCCCGGCGCCGTGATCCTCTTCGCGACCCGGCCGGCGAACACCACCCGCAACCTCGCCACCGTCGAGAACCTGCTTCGCATCCTGCACGACGCCGGATTCGCGCCCCGGACGGCGTTGCACGTGGTCCACGCGGTCGCGGCCGCCGTCGTCGGGAACCGGCTCGGGTACGCCGCCGACCAGTCGAAGCAGCTCGACGGCGCCGTCGACCTCGCGATCGAGGGGCTGCCCCTGCTCTCCGCGGCCTACGGCGAGGGCCCCGTGACGATCGAGACTCGCCTGCAGTTCACGTTGACGGCACTCATCGCCGGCTTCGAGACCCTCCTGGAAGGCCCCTGACCTACCGACCCGCGTATCAGCCGATCGGCGCCGAGCGCGGCGTGCGGTCGCGGGTCCTGGTGCGCACCACGTACGACACCGATGGTGACGTCGTGCCTGCCACCCGGCGCAAGGGTCAGATGCGGCAGCCGGCCGCGGAGCCGCTGTCACGCACCTGCTGCACGTGCACGCGAAGCTGGGGGTCAACGACCGCGCGGCCGCCGTGGCCGCCGCGTTCTCCCGCGGCTACCTGACTCCGAGCTGACCGGTGACCAGGACAGGTGCGTCAGGCCCGTAGCGGCGCGTGGGCGAACTCCGCCATGCCCGCCGCGAAGGGGACGCGCGCCTCGAAGCCGAGTGCCGCGGCGGCCCGGCCGGGGGAGGCGACGATATGGCGGACGTCGCCGAGGCGGTACTCGCCGGTGACGACGGGCGCCGGCGCGTCGGCACCGAACGCCGTGCACAGGGCGGTCGCCATCTCCAGGATGGTGTGCGGCTCGCCGCTGGCGACGTTCGCCGCGCCGGTCCACGTCGACGCGAGCGCCAGGGCGTTCGCCTGGGCGACGTCGCGGACGTGGACGAAGTCGCGGCGCTGACCGCCGTCCTCGAACACGCGCGGTGCGGCGCCGCGGGCCAGCGCGCTGCGGAAGATGCTGGCCACGCCTGCGTACGGGGTGTCGCGGGGCATCCTGGGCCCGTAGACGTTGTGGTAGCGCAGCGCGCACACGGGCGCGCCGGTCTCGCGGCCGTACCCGGCGGCCAGATGCTCGGTGTGCAGCTTCGTCGCGGCGTAGACGTTACGCGGGTCCGGTGGAGCGTCTTCGTCGACGCGGTCCCAGGCCAGCTGCGCGCCGCAGCGCGGGCAGGGCGGATCGAATCGGCGGGCGTCGAGGTCGGCGGCCGATCGCGGCCCGGGAGCGACCGGGCCGTGCGTGGCGCAGCGGTAGCGGCCCTCGCCGTAGACGACCATCGATGACGCCACCACGAGGCGGCCGGTGAACCGGCGCCGCCACAGAGCGCGCAGGAGCACGGCCGTGCCCAGGTCGTTGTCGGACACGTAGTCGACGATGTCACCGAGGTCCACGCCCAGGCCGACGCGGGCGGCCTGGTGACAGACGGCGTCGACGTCGCCGACGGCGTGCGCGACGGCGTCGGCATCGCGCAGGTCGGCGACCCTCAGGTCCGCACCGTCCGGCAGGTGGGCGGGCGGCTCGGCGTGGGCGGCCAGTGAGTCGAGGACGACCACGTCGGCGCCCCCGCCCAGCAGGTGTTCGACGACGTGTCCGCCGACGAAGCCGGCACCACCGGTGACCAGCACCTTCATGAGCTCTCCTTCTGATGGACGGCCGCGGTCACCACGGCGATCGCAGGGCTGCCTGGAGAACGACGGCCACGGCGACCTGCGGGGTGAGCCAGCGCCGGGCGCCCTGACGCGACGACGCGAGCGCACCGCCGGCCAGCAACGCCAGTGGCATGAACGGCTGCCAGATCCGCTCGGTCTCGGCCGACGACAGGCCGGACAGATCCGCCAGCAGCACGACGGTCAACCCCGAGCCGACCACCAGCCACGCCCGCCGGTCGCGGAGCCGGGCCAACCCGGCCGCCGTCGCCGGGCCGACCGCCAGCGCGAAGACCGCCAGATTCGCCAGCAGGAAGTACTCGTACGGCCGGTCGGCGCCCACACCCGCGTAGTACTGGACGCGGGTGGTGGCCAGCCCGTCGAGCCACCAGAACCCCCACAGCAGCGGCAATGCCACCACGACGGCGCTGACCGCGGCAGCGACCGCCAGCACCCCGGGCCGCCGGCGCCACAGCGCGACCGCCGCGATCGGCACGGCGAGCAGCGCGACTCCGTAACTGAACAACAGCGACAGCCCGAACACCGCACCGCCCGCTCCGGCCAGCAGCCATCGCGACCGGGCGTCCCGGCCGGTGGCCAGCACCACCAGGGCCACCCCGGTCAGGGCCAGGCCGCCGAAGACCACGTCGGCGTTGGTGTGCCAGACGGCCGCCGGGGCCAGCACGACGAACGGCGCCGCGGCGCGGGCGAACCGGTCGGACACCACGTCGCGCGCCACCACTAGCGCCGCGACGGCGGCCGCGGCGACCCCCGCCATCGCCAGTGCTGTCTCCCAGCCGGGACCGGACAGCCCGACCCGGGCGGACGCCCACAGCGTCAGCACGAGCCCCGGTGGATGCGCCTGCAGATGGACCGGGACGGCGTCCTGGTGCTCGACGTAGGTGCCAAGGAACGCCGCCGGCCCGCCGCGCTCGTCGACCAGCCCGATGTGCCGGCCGTACTGGTTGCCGATGTCGGCGAACCCGCCGGCGCCGTCGACGGCGGCCAGCACGAGGCTCCAGGCGACGGCCGTCGCCGCGACCGCACCGAGCCCGCGCCGCCACGGCCACCGGGCGATGAGCGCGGGCAGCGCCAGCACGGCCGCGGCACCGACGGCGACCGGTGCGGCCAGCCGCCAGGTGGCGACGGGATCCCACCGGCCGTAGAACGGGATGGCGTCCAGGTGCAGGTCCGGCTCGGCCGGTAGCGCCAGGCCCCAGACCCGTGCGACCACCAGGAGCAGGACCCAACCGGCCACGGCGAGCGCGACGATCGCCCGGCGCGACGGCGCCGCGGGCCTGGCCGGCCCGGCCACGACCGTAGCGGACCCCGTCACGCCGGCAGCCGGACGGTGAACCGGCAGCCTTGTTCGTGGTTGGCGACCTCGACGGAGCCGGCGTGCGCCTCGACCAGGCCGCGCGCGATGGCCAGCCCCAGCCCGCCGCCGCCGTGGTCGCGGCCGCGTGCGGTGTCGCCGCGGAAGGCGACGTCGAACACGCGGTCCAGGTCGGATTCCGGGATGCCGCCGCACTCGTCGATGACCTGCAGCACGGCGCCGTCGTCGTCGCGGCCGGCGCGGATCACCACCCGGCCGCCGGCAGGCGTGTGCCGGATCGCGTTGTCCAGCAGGTTGTTCAGCGCCCGGGAGAACTCGTGCGCCGACACCTCCGTCGCGGGCAGGTCGGCGAGCGCCTCGACCAGCTCCACGCCCTTGACCGAGGCCTGCGAGGCCGCGCCGGCCAGCGACTCGGCGACGGCGTCGGCGATCGAGACGAGCTCCGGCCCGAGCCGCACGGCACCGCTGTTGATCCGCGACAGCTCGAACAGGTCGTCCACGAGGGCCGTGAGCCGTTCCGCGTCGCCACGAATCTGCCGGTGGTAGCGCTGGACGGTCGCGGCGTCGTCGGCCACCTCGTCGTCGAGCGCTTCCGCCATCGCCCGGATCGTCGCCAGCGGGCTGCGCAGATCGTGCGACACCCAGGCGATCAGTTCACGCCGCGACGCCTCCAGCGCCCGTTCGCGCCGCCGCGACTCGTCCAGCCGGGCGGAGACGTCGGCCAGCTCGGAGGCCAGCGCTGACAGCTCGCCTGGTCCGGTGACGCTCGCCGGCCCGTCGCCGCCGTCGACCATGGTGCGGGCCAGGTGCCCGACCTGCAACGTCGCGGTGCCGATGTCGTCGCCCAGCTGCAGCGCCGCCCCGACCGCCATGGCCGTCGCCACCGCGACCACGATGAACAAGGCCACGAGGTCGTGGGTCGAGATGAACATCGCCAACGCCGCCGCGACGACCCCGGCCACGGTCACCAGCAGCGACGACACCGCGACGACCATCACCTGGGCACGTACGGGACGGCCGCGGAACCGGCGCAGGACGGTCGCGCCGCCGAGGAAGGCCGCACCGGAGGCGAGCGCCGTCACCGCGACGAGCACGACGGTGTCACCGGCCGGGATGCCGGCCGACGCGGCGATGACACCGGCGACGACGAGACCGGTCGCCAGGACGGAGACGGTGGTCGCTCGGCGGCTCATGGCTCGAACCGGTATCCGACACCGCGGACGGTCAGCAGGTGCTTCGGCGCGGACGCGTCGGCCTCGATCTTCTCCCGCAGGCGGCGCAGGTGCACCGTCACGGTGGAGGTGTCGCCGAAGCGCCACCCCCACACGGCCTCGAGCAGTTCCTCGCGGCGGTAGGCCCGGCCCGGATTCGTCATGAAGTGCACGAGCAGATCGAACTCCTTGGTCGTGAGCGCAACCAGCTGGCCGTCCCTGCGCACCTGGTGGGCGACCAGGTCGACGTCGCAGCCGGCGCCGCTCAGGCGGGGCGCCGCCGTCGCCGGCCGGACGTTGCCGGCCGCGGCTCGCCGCAGCACCGCCTTGACCCGGGCGGACAACTCACGCGGCGAGAACGGCTTGGTGACGTAGTCGTCGGCGCCGAACTCGAGCCCGGCGATGCGGTCGTTCTCCTCGCCCAGCGCGGTGAGCATGACGACGGGGATCGGCGCGACCCGGCGCAGCCGCCGGCACACCTCGAGACCGTCGAGGCCGGGCAGCATGAGGTCCAGCACGATGAGGTCGGGCAGGGTGTCGAGGGCCTTCGCGAGGCCGGTGGTTCCGTCGGCGGCGTAGTCGACCTCGAAGCCGTCGCGCTGCAGGTACCGGCCGACCACCTCGGACAGTGCCGGGTCGTCGTCCACCACCAGCACGCGCTGGCCCGGTCCGGGATCCATGGCTCCACCATGCCACTGCCGGTGACCGCTTCGCCCCAGGTCGGGCAGGTGCGGCGGCAGAGTTTCGCGCTTTGTAAGAATCACGCCAGCCGGTCACTCCTACGGTCGGGAGTGTGAACCGAACCCACGTGCTCGTGGTCGCGAAGGAGCCGATTCCCGGCCGGGTGAAGACCCGGCTCTGCCCGCCACTCGACCCTGCCGAAGCCGCGAGGGTCGCCGCGGCGGCACTGGCCGACACCTTGGACGCCGTCGCGCGATGCGGTGCGGACCGGCGCGTCGTCGCCCTCGACGGCCGGCCCGGACCGTGGCTGCCCGCCGGCTTCGAGGTGGTCCCTCAGGTCCGCGGCCCGCTCGGAGTACGGCTCGCCGCGGCGTGGCGCCGCGTCGGCGGCCCGGGCGTGCAGATCGGCATGGACACCCCGCAGGTGACACCGTCGTTGCTGGACGACGCACTGGGTCTGCTCACCGGCGGCGACTCGCGTACCGCGCTACTGGGGCCGGCCGAGGACGGCGGATGGTGGGCGCTCGGTCTGCACCGCTGGTGGCCGGGCCTCTTCGACGGGGTTCCCATGAGCACGGCGCACACCGGCGCCCGGCAGGCGGACCGGCTGCGCTCACGAGGCCTCACCGTGACGGCGCTCCCGATGTTGCGCGACATCGACACGGCCGCCGACGCGGTCGCGGTGGCCGACGCCGCGCCCGGCTTGCGGACCGCCGGTGTGGTGCGTGCGCTGCTGGCCGGGCCGGTGGCGCGGTGAACCTGCCGCGCGTACCGGGCCGGCTGCGGGCGGTGGCCGTGGCACGTGACGAGGCGCTGCGGCGGCCGGTGCACGACGCGCGCACCGCTGCGATCCTGGGGATCTGTCTCGGGGTGTGCTTCCTGGTCTGCTTCCTGACCGGCCTCTACTCGCATCTGCAGCAGAACCCGGTGACCTGGCTGCCGGTCCCGCCGCGGCCGGCGTCGCTGTACCGGGTCACGCAAGGCCTGCACGTGGCGACGGGGTTCGCCACCGTGCCGCTGCTCCTGGCGAAGCTGTGGTCGGTGTACCCGCGGCTGTTCCGCTGGCCGCCGGTGAGCGGTGCCGCCCACACCGTCGAGCGTCTCATGCTGGTGCCGCTGGTGTGCGGCGCGGTGTTCATGCTGTTCTCCGGGGTGGCGAACGTGTCGCGCTGGTACCCGTGGGGGTTCTACTTCCCGGCCGCCCACTACTGGGTGGCGTGGATCACCGTCGGAGCGCTGGTGGCGCACGTGGGGGCGAAGGCCGCCGTGGCGCGGGCGGCGCTCGCCCGGCCCGGTGACGCGGCGGCGCTGGGTGATGCGGCGGCGCTGGGTGATCCGGCGTCGGGTGACCCGATGACGGCGCCGGCGCGCGGCGCGCTCGGCCGGCGCGGCTTCCTGGGTGCGGTGGCCGTCGCCACCGGCGTTGTCACCGTCACCACCGTGGGCCAGACCGTGTCGCCGCTGCGTCCGCTGACGCTGTTCGCGCAGCGCCGGCCGGACATCGGCCCGCAGGGCGTGCCGGTGAACCGCAGCGCCGTCCAGGCCGGCGTGGTCGACGCCGCGGGCGACCCGGCGTTCCGGTTGCGGGTCACCGGCGCGGTGACCCGGCGGGTCGAGCTCACCGGGACCGACCTCGACCGGCTGGCGCGCCGCGAGGCCGAGCTGCCGATCGCCTGCGTCGAAGGCTGGAGCACGTCGGCCCGGTGGCGCGGCGTCCCGGTCGCCGACCTGCTGGCCGCGGCCGGCGTCGAACCCGACGACGGCGTCACCGTGCGGGTGGAGTCGTTGCAGGCCCGTGGCCGGTACCGGGCGTCGGAGCTGAACCACCGGCAGGCCGGCGACCTCGACACCATGCTGGCCGTAGCCCTGAACGGGGAACGCCTCGACCTCGACCACGGCTACCCGTGCCGGCTCATCGGGCCCAACCGCGCCGGCGTCCTGCAGACGAAATGGGTGCACGAACTGGTGGTGGTGCGCGCATGACCGAGCGGCCGGCAGTACCCGAGGCGACGCCCTCGGGACCGTTCTTCTGGACCTGCCTGATCGCCGGGGCCGGGATCGTCGGCTACGGCCTGGCCGGGGCGTGGGCCGATCGCGCCGACACCCGACCGGCCGACCTCGTCGTCTGGCTGGCCGGCTCCGGGGTGGCTCACGACGTGCTGGTGGCACCGGCCGTGGTCGTCGCGGCACTGGCCACTCGCCGGCTACCGGTCGCCGCCCGGCTGCCGGTTCGGCTGGGCCTGGCCGCGTCGGCGATGCTGACCGTCCTGTTCTGGCCGGTCGTGCGGGGATGGGGGCGCTCGCCGTCGGTGCCGAGTGCGCTGCCGCTGGACTACGGCCGCAACCTCGTCGTCGTCCTCGTGCTGCTCTGGCTGGCCGTCGGTGTCGCCGTGGCGGTTCGGGCCGTGCGGGCCCGCCGGCGGGAGAGGACGGCGCGGTGACGGTGCTGCTGCGTAGCCGCGACGGATCGGCGCAACCGCTCGCCGTCGCCGACTGGGCCGCGCCGGCCACGGCTGCCGAACGGGTGTTGCTGGCGTCGCTGCGCGGACCGGTCCTCGATCTCGGCTGCGGTCCGGGCCGGCTGGTGGTGGCGCTGGCAGAGCTGGGCGTCCCGGCCCTCGGGGTCGACGCGTCCGCGCACGCCATCGACCGAGCTCGGGAGCGTGGCGCCACGGCACTGCGCCATTCGGTGTTCGACGCGCTGCCGGGGGAGGGCCGATGGCAGAGCGTCCTTCTGCTCGACGGCAACGTCGGCATCGGCGGTGCGCCCGTGGACCTGCTGCGCCGGGTCGCCCGGCTGCTGGCAGGGGAGGGGCGGGCCGTGGTCGAGGCCGGGCCACCCGGTGCCGCCACCCGGTGCGGTGAGGCCCGGCTGGAACGCGACGACGAGATCAGCGGCTGGTTCCCATGGGCCTGGGTGTCGGCCGACGACCTGGTCCGGGTCGCCGCCGCGGGCGGGCTGCGACTGGTCGGCTGGCACGTGACGGCGGGCCGCTGGTTCGCCCGGCTCGGGCGGGTGACGCCGTGATCGACGTCGTCCTGCCGGTCCTCGACGAGGCCGCCGCGATCCCGTGGGTGCTGGACCGGATGCCGGCCGGGTACCGCGCCATCGTCGTCGACAACGGCTCCACCGACGGCTCGGCGGAGGCGGCCGCCGCCCGTGGAGCCACGGTCGTCTCGGAGCCGCGGCGCGGATTCGGCGCCGCCTGCTTCGCGGGACTGACCGCGGCCACCTCGCCCGTCGTGTGTTTCATGGACTGCGACGCCTCCCTCGACCCCGGCGACCTGCCGCTGGTGGCCGACCCGGTCGCCGCGGGGGAGGCCGACCTCGTGCTCGGCGCCCGGCGCGGCGGCGCGATGCCGCCGCACGCCCGCCTGGCGAACCGCTACTTGGCCCGGCGGGTGGCCGCGTACACCGGCGCGCGGGTCAGCGACATCGGGCCGATGCGCGCGGCACCGCGGAACGCGCTGCTCGGCCTGGGGTTGATCGACCGCCGGTCCGGCTGGCCGCTGGAGATGGTGCTGCGCGCCGGACGGGCCGGCTGGCGGATCACCGAACGGCCGGTGCCTTACCGTCAGCGCACCGGCAGGAGCAAAGTCACCGGCACCGTCGGCGGGACCGCACGGGCGGTGCTGGACATGCGGCGACGGCTCGCCGAGACCCGCCGCCTGATCCGGGAGGAGCCGCGGTGAAGATCGGGCTCTCACTGGTTCGCCGTCGTCGCCGACGTGGCGAGACACTGATGCCGACTGGCCGAAATGGAGACCCGATGCGTCCGTCCGTCTGGAGCATGATCGCCGCTGCCGTCGTGCTCACCGCCTGCGGTGCCGCCGACGACGGCGACACCGGCTCGGCGTCGGCACCGTCGAACACCGCGGCGACGCCGACGAGCCCGCCGGAGACGACGCCGACGGGTGCGCCGGAGACGACGCCGACGGGTGCGCCGGAGGTGACGGCCACGTCGCCGGCGCCGTCGAGCGAGGCGCCGCAGGTCTCGGTCCCGGAGGAACTGGCGTTCACGGCGTCGACCGTCGACGGCGGGACCTTCGACGGTGCGAGCCTGGCCGGCCGGCCCGCCGTGCTGTGGTTCTGGGCGCCGTGGTGCCCGGTGTGCCAGCGGGAGGCGCCGCTCATCGCCGAGCTCGCGCAGCAGTACGGGCAGCAGGTGGCGTTCGTCGGCGTGGCCGGGTTGTCCGGCGACGTCAGCGCCATGGAGGAGTTCATCGCCGACGGCGGCGTCGAAGGCATCCCGCACATCGACGACAGCGGCGGCGACGTCTACAGCAGGTTCGGAGTGACGCAGCAGTACGACATCGGGTTCGTGTCGGCCGACGGAACCGTCGAGGTGATCCGCGGGCCGCTGGAGGAGGACGAGATCAGGGCCGAGGTCGAACGGCTCGTGACGGACTGATGATGACCGGGGTGCCCATCGAGTTCGCCCTGGTTCTCGGCTCCGTAGCGGCGCTCAACCCCTGTGGCTTCGCGCTGCTGCCCACCTACCTCACCCTCCTGGTCGCCCAGAACGGACGGCCCGGATCGGCCGAGGCGCTGCGCCGGGCCGGGATCACGACCCTGGCGATGACAGCCGGCTTCGTCGCCGTGTTCGGGGCGTTCGGGCTGGTGGTGGTGCCGGCGGCGGTGTCCGTCGAGCGAGTGCTGCCGTGGGCCACCGTGGTGATCGGCATTGCCTTGGTCGCGCTCGGCTGCTGGCTGGTCGCGGGCCGCGAGCTCGCGGTGCCCGTGCCCCGGCTGCGCGGCGTCGCGCCGTCGTCGTCGGCGTGGTCGATGGTCTGGTACGGCGTCGGATATGCCGTGGCCAGCCTCTCCTGCACCGTCGCGCCGTTCCTGGCGATGGCCACGGCCACCTTCTCGTCCGCGGGTGTGGCCGGCGGATTGCTCGCCTTCGTCGCGTACGGCGTCGGGATGGGCCTGGTGGTCGGGTTCCTGGCGGCCGCGGTCGCGCTGGGCAGCGACACCGTCGTGCGCCGCGCTCGGCGGCTGTTGCCCTACGTGTCCCGGGTGAGCGGCGCACTGCTGATCCCCGCCGGCGCGTACGTCGTCTACTACGGCGTCTACGAGCTGCGGTTGCGCGCCGGCGGCGACCCACAGGACCCCGTCATCGACGCGGCACTGGCCGTCCAAGGCACCGTCAGCGGCTGGGTGATCGACATCGGACCTGCGTGGTTCGCAGCGGCAGCCGCCACGGTCGTGGGTGTCGGGCTGCTCGCGGGTCTACTGCGCCGCCGCGTCCGCCGCTGACGCGGGCAGCGCTAGGGGTCACAGCAGGGGACGTGGCCCGGCAAGGACATGGCTGGACCGCCGGCGCCCTCCGACAAGAAGCCCCGGCGCGGAACCACTACAGAACGCGCCGGGGCTCAGCCGGGATCACGGGTGTTAGAGCACCTAGCCCAACCATAATCAAGTTTACCCGTTGACGGGGATCTTGGCCGAGTGTCACGATGATCGACTAACTACATCGGGAATCCGCCCGGCGTAGTCCAGAGAGGGGCTACCGGGCGGACTGTTAGAGCGGTTCACCTGGTGCCCTCAGAACTTGGGGAGGACCTCAAGTGAACCACTACAGCAGGCGAGGACGTACGACGTTGGAGCGCTTGGAGAGGCTTCGTCGTCACACCAAGGTCCTTGGTCAGATCCTTCGGGACCTTTGGCCGTTGGTCGTGGTGGCGTTCTTGGTTCGGATGTGACCTTGCATCAGCTCGGCTGACGTCGAGCCGCAGGGAGCGAACGGGGATCGGTGAGAGCCGATCCCCTTCGTGCGTTGCGCCGAGCGTCCCCGGCGGATGTGACGTTGTGGGCGAATGGCACACGGGGCCTGCCCACGACGTGACACAAGCCAGCAAGGCGTCCCGCAGGACGGGGATGAATCTGCCCGGGTGGCGCCGGCGCCAACAGTGGGCCGTAGCGTCGCCGGTCCAGAACACGTACCGCACGCCCGGGCGGGCATGGTCCGGCACCTCGAGGCTGCCGTCGCGCACACCCCGGCTGGTCAGATCACGTGGAGGCCGAGTGCCTCGCGGACCAGCCGGACCGCCTCGCCGGGCGAGGGCAGCGCACCGGCGCTGACCGTCCGCCCGTCGACCATGATGGCGGCATATGCCGGGCCGCGCAGCACCGCCTTGACCGCTTCACCCCAGGAGAGGCCCTGGCGACGGACATCCTTGGCAATCGCCGGGGCCAGGTAGAGGTGGTTGCGCGGGTCGACGATCTCGAGGTCGACACCGGCGGGCAGGTTGTCGCGCAGGGTCAGATATATCCGGGCGAGCGGGTCCCAGTCGTCCCGCTCGCCGAAACCGCGGTGTGCCTCGTGGTGCTCAGGGTTGACGCACAACCCCTTGGTGGACCCGCCCCCGCAGCACCCCGCACCCACGCCCTCGGACATGTCCCAGGGGCGAATGAGCAGGACACGGTGGGTGGATTCGACGGGCCCGGTCACCGCTGGCCGTCTCCTTCCTCAGCCTCTGCCGGGGTGGTGTCGCTGCTGCTCGTCACGCCTGCGCGGCGCTCATTCACCAGAGTGCGCATCCGGATGACGGCCTCCACGATCAGCCACAACGCCAGTACCAGGATGATGAGGTCGAGCGGGACGAGGACCCAGCGCTCCTCGGCAGCCCAGAACTGGTCCAGCTGGATGATCAACGCCCACACCGTCATCACCAGCAGGAACACCATCGGGACCAGGACGGCGAGCGGGTTGCGCCCATTCCGGGTGACCCAGACCGCCACGACTGCCAGCGCCAGCCCGGCAGTGAGCTGGTTGGTCGTCCCGAACAGCCGCCACAGCGTTCCGAACGCGAACCCCGCATCCGTGCTGCCCGGCATCAGCGCCAGCAGCAGCGGGACGATGACCGCCACCAGGCCGGAGAACGTGAGGCTGCGGGCCAGCCAGTGCCAGCGGACGATGGTAGCGATCTCCTGCACGATGTAGCGCTGCAGCCGGACGCCGGTGTCCATCGTCGTCGCGGCGAACGAGATCACCACCACCGCTGCGAACGTGGCGGCGAGGGTGAGCTCGATTCCGAGGTTGTTCGCGAAGGCGGCGATGCCGTTCACGAAATTCGCCGTGGCCCCGCCGGAGGCCGTCGCGTAGTCGGGATAGAGCGCCTCCCACTCCACCCGAGTGGCCGCGACACCGGCGCTCACCGCCAGGATCGACGCCATCGCCAGACTGCCCTCGCCGACCGCGCCGAGGTAGCCGACGTGCCGCGCGTCGGTCTCCTTGTCCAGTTGCTTTGACGTGGTGCCGGACGACACCAGTGAGTGGAAGCCGGATATCGCCCCGCACGCGATCGTGATGAACAGGAACGGGAAGATGTTCGGCGACCCCTCGGGCAGGTCGGTGTTCAGCGCGGGCGCGACGATCCGGTCCAGGCCCACCAGGACCCCGAGGAATGTGACGCCGAGCGCGATGAACAGCTGGTGCGAGTTGATGTAGTCGCGCGGCTGGAGCAACAGCCAGACGGGCAGGCGGGAGGCGATGAACGTGTAGGCGAACATGATGACGACCCACACGTCGCGTGGCTCCATGCCGAGCGCGTCGGCCAAGCCGGTGATCTCGATCGGGTTGTTGTTGCCGATCCAGATCAGGACGTACAGGGCGATCACGCCGATGATCGACGGCACCAGTGCGGGGCTGCGCGTCCGGTAGATGTACTGGCCGATGGCGATGGCCAACGGGATCTCGAACCAGATCGGGATCACCGCGCCCGGGAAGGCCACGAACAGGTTGCCGATGACGACCGCGAACACCGCGTTGACCAGCGTGAGCAGGAAGAAGATGATCAGCAGGAACAGGATCCTGGACCGCTTGCTGATCACCTCGCTGGCCAGCGTGCCGATGTTCTGCGCCTTGTGGCGGACCGAGACGACGAGCGACCCGAAGTCGTGCACACCGGCGGCGAAGATCGTGCCGATGGTCACCCACAGCAGCGCCGGCACCCAACCCCAGAACACCGCGATCGCCGGGCCGACGATCGGAGCGGCGCCGGCGACCGAGGTGAAGTGGTGCCCGAACAGCACGTGCTTGTTGGTCGGGACGTAGTCGACACCATCGGCGAACTGATGCGCCGGCGTGACGAACGCGGGGTCCAGCGCATAGACCTTGGTGGTCAGGTACTTCGAGTAGTAGACGTATCCGAGTGCGTACAGGACGAGTACGACCACGGCTATGACGATCGCGGGCATCAATGCCCCCTCAGGTCGGAGGTACCCAGCCTCCGCCCGCGGCCGGACACCGTAGGATGTTGACGGCACTATGACGCAGGTCACAGTGGCCGGTCAATAGTCCGATACGCCTTCGAAACGGAACCGACACCGGGAGGGTCACTCTGGACGTCAGCCTGCGCCAACCGGTCCGGGCCGCCTCAGTGGCGGAGCTCACCTGGGTCGGCCCCGGCGGACGGCCGGACGCGCTGCCTGTGACGCCGTTGCTGCTGGACGAGCGGCCGGCGGTTGCCTACCCGTACGCCTACGCGGACCTGGCCCGCCAGATCGTCGGCTCTCCCGCCGTCGCCCTCACCCTTTCGGACCCGCGAATGACCGGCAGCGGCTGGCGGGCCATGACAGCGGCCGGGCAGGCCCGGCTTGTCGAGGACTCCCAAGGTGAGCTGTTCCGTGCGCAGCTGCTGCGCGAAGAGTTGCGCAAGTATCCACCGTCGCGGGCGCTGGCCGACTCGCTCATACTGCAGCGTGAGCACTGGTGGTACCTGCCGCGGCTGATCGTCATCCTCGACCTCGGCGGCCCGGTGCCGGTCGAGCCACGGGTCGACGGCCAGTCCCAGGTGCTGTCGATGTGGGCCGGCGGCCGGTTGCACGTCGACACCGTGCGCGTGACGGACACCAGCACCGACCGGCCGCACGTTGCCAGTCTGGCCGGACGGCCGATACCGGACGGACCAGCCTCGCTGCTCGGCCACGACTTCTCGGTTCCCGACCTGGAACGCTGGACGCCCTGGGTCACCGCCGGCGAGATGGCAGGTGGCGTGTTCAAGGCGTCAGGGCGACCCGAACGCACCACGCTGGAGCCGAGTCTGAGCTTGCGGCAACGCTACCGTCGCCAACGCGACCTGGAACGGGCCTGCCGAGCCAACCTCCCGCCCGGGTAGCGCCGGCAGCGGGCCAACGTGCGCCTCGATCTCCAGTTGCTCGGCGGACGGGTGATAAGGTTGCCTTATGACCCTGGCGGCAGAGTACGCCGATGCCCGGCGCGGCGCAGATATCGCGCGCCTGCGGCGGGTGCTTGCCCTGCGCGCGATGATGGCGAGCGGCATGAGTCAGCGTCAGATAGCCAAGGAGCTGGGCATTTCTCAGCCGGCGATCAGCCAGCAGCTCAAGTTCGCCGCCGAGCTGGAGAACCTGCACCCTGAGCTCTTGTTGGAGGCGGCTACGCCGATCCTCAAAGCACTGGCTGCGGAGCACGGCTACTCTCGCTTGTCCGTCTTCGGCTCGGTGGCTCGTCGTCAGGCACGTCCCGACTCCGACCTCGACCTTCTCATTGAAGCTCCCGAAGGAACGTCGACGTTTGGGTTCATCCGGTTCAAGCAGCTCATCGAGCAGGTCCTGGGCCGGACGATCGATCTGATCGAGTACGGCGGGCTCAAGGCCAGGCTGGATGACGACATCCGACGCGAGGCGGTGCCGCTGTGATGGAGCGCAAGGCAGCCAAGGAGCTACTCCATATCCAGGGATTGTGGAAGTCGTCGTTGGGGCCCTTGTTCGAGGTCGCCGAGGCGGCGATCGACGACGGGTCTGATTGAAGCGACATCCGCCTAGCTGGTCCGGCCGCGCCGGCCCGCGGTCGCACGAGAAGATCACGGCGAGCTCGAGCCGCGTGTGCAGGCGTCGACCCTGCAATCACACTCGCGGCCGAAAGCCGCGACACCAGATGGCGAGGATCGCGAAGACGGGAGCGAAAACTCGACCGATGAGTTTTGGCGTTGAGGATAATCTAACGAGGCATGACCCAATATCTACTCTCCGTCCCGCACAACTCCGACGAAGAACCGACCATGGAGACCATGGACCCGGCCGAGCTCGAGGCGGCCATGGCTGCCACCGGTGCGATCATCGAGGAGCTGACGTCGACCGGCGCGTTCGTCTTCGCGGGCGGGCTGATGCCGCCCTCGAGCGCGATCACTGTCGACAACACCGGTGAGTCACTGAGCACCGTCAACGGCCCCTTCGTCGAGGCTCCCGAGTATCTTGGAGGTTTCTGGGTGATCGATGTCGCTGACGAGGAGGCCGCCCTTGGCTGGGCCGCCCGCGCGTCGAAGGCCCTCGGCGGCCGGATCGAGGTCCGGGCCTTCCAGGTGCCCCCGGGCGAGTGAGTTCCCGCCGGGAAGCCGCACATCCGGATCCCGGCGCGGCGGCACGCAGGCGTCGAGTGCGTTGGGCTCGCGGCGTGCCGCAGGGGGCTGGTATGGCGCGGTATCCCGGCGGTCTTCGCGATGCGGGCGACCATCCAGTAGGCGTCGCGTCTGTGGATCGGCTTGCCGGTCATCGGGCGTGTACCAAGCGCCCTCAGCGAGTGCGCCGTGGTGACGCTGATGGTGGGTGCGAACGAAGTGGTCGGTGACAAATCTCGTCCGCCGTGAGCGACCCCTCCAACACGGCTGTCAGCCGATCTACGGCGACCTGCGCCAGACCGCCTTTCCAGGTCGTAAACGTCGGCCTTGCGGCCGGATTACCGACTACCGCACGGGCCTGTTCTGTCAGGAGCTCCAGGATCTCCTCGGCGACGAGCGTCTCGCCGTAATCAGGGCCGAAGGACATCAGGTTTTGGGCGCTGTGGACCGGTCGATTCCAAGAACTTTTCGGCTTCGCGGGAGCGGACGTGACCTTCAGGCACCTCGCGGCGCTCGAGACGCGCGGAGGCCGCAGCTGCCTTGCGCGCCCACCGCTTGATCGCCGTCGCGTCAACCTTGCGCGCCGCCATCGTCCCTCCCGTGATCGACCAGCACGATCCCAGGCTAGGGCAGTGGGCGGCACACCAGTCGCGTCCTGACACGTCAGTCGCGGCGGTAAGACGCATCATCATGCGGATCGAAGCCACGGTTTGTGTCTAACGTGCGGTCGTGGAGGTCGGGTCCGATGTGGGTGAGTTCCATGGGTTGAGGCATTGAACGCCGAGGGGTTCAAGGTGCTTGGTGTTGCGCGTCGCGACGGTCATCTCGGATGCCTGCGCGATGGCGGCGATGAGGGCGTCATCGAACGGCGAATGCTCGGGAACACGGTACGTGGCAAGGATCCGAGCGGCCGCCAGGTCGAACGGCAGTACACGGTTGGCAAACGTGGGCAGCACATGATCATCGAACCACCGGCGCAAGATCTCTCCTTGTGCCGGGTCGGATCGCTCTTTGGCGACGACGCCGCGCTCGATCTCGGCGACAGTCGTCGCCGTCACGAACTGGTCTGCCACGGGGACCGATGCCGCCCAGGCTTCCACCGACCGGTTGCGTCCTCGGACTCGCAGCGCGGACACCACGTTGGTGTCCAGGACGTACTTCACAGCTCAGGAGTTCGTGCGGCCAGGCCCAGTCGGGAGGGCTCGAATTCGATGTCGGCGCCCTCGTCCGTGCTGAGCAGGTCGACGATCGTGACGGGCTCTCGCGCGAGGCTGTCGGCGAGAATCTCGCGGGCTTCTGCCTCGACCGATCGGTGATGCTGCGCGGCGCGTGCGCGAAGCGCGGCCTTGGTTCCAGCCGAAAGGTTGCGGATCAAGATCTGCTCCATGATGACCACCTCCACGATATCGCATCAACGATATCATTCCGCGGATGTGGCCACCACCACGCCGCTCCTCGGCACCCTTCCACCCTGGGCCGCGGCCTGGGGTGCGCGCCCCGGAGATCTGGGCGTCGCGCGGCAGATCGCTGGCGTCGAGGGCGTCGTGATGCGGCGTGCCGCAGCGAATGCAGACCGCTCGCGCCGGGACAGCGGCCAGTCGCGGCGGTGTGACGCATCTAACGACGGCGATAAATCGACATCGGTGCCGGTGACCGAGGCGCCCGGACGTAACGAACGGGTCGGCCCGAGGACTTGACCGGCAAGGTCGAGCCAGCCATCCCGCGGGTTCTCCGGCGACCTCGCCGCCACATGCGCACGCTGCGTAGAATCCCGTCGTGAAGGACTCGATGCACCATTGGCTGCCTGATCACCACCTCGGTGTGGCCGCGACCCTGTCGCATGCTGATGAACTGGTCGGTGAGGTCGCCGACGTGCTCTTCGCCTACCAGACGCGGCCCGATGGACCTTTCGAACTCGAGGAGCAGCTCGCCTTCCCCAACACGCGGACCGTCGTGACGCACGTGGCCCCGATGCCGCGGAAGGTTCCGCTGCTCGTCGCCGATGCTCTGATCGCGCTCCGAGCCGCGCTTGAGCACGCTCTGTTCGCGGAGGTCGAGTTCCGCGATGGAACCCTGGACGAGAAGACCGCGCGCCTGGTCGAGATCCCGGCGACCCGCAAGGCCGAGGACTTCGAGTCCTGGGCGAAGGGTCGCGTGAAGAACGGCCCTGCGTCGCTGCATCCAGGCAGCGACCTGGTGAAGCGGGTTGAAGGGCTCCAGCCCTTCAACCGGAAGGACATCGAGAACCACCCATTGGCCCGCCTCGTGCTCCACACGAACCATGCGAAGCACCGGACTCCAGCGGTCACGGCGGTCCGCATCGCCGCCATGTACAACGAGGACCAGATGCCGCGCTCGGTCCGCAGTCTCCCGCCGTGGCCCGAGGTGCCGCTGCGGGTGGGGGACGTCATCGCGGAGACGCCGTTCGGCACGCGGGTGCCGGTCACGCTCTTTCCGACGATCGGCATCAACCGGCCCGGCACGGACCGGTGGCCGGTGCTCATGCAGGAGCTCGAGGAGATCCCCCATTGGGTCCGCACCCAAGCGGTTCCGCGCCTCGTCACCGGCATGGAGCCGCCCAGACCCGAGCTGCCGACGCGCTACGAGATCGCCGTCGGGCACGTCAACGAGCGCCGCGCGATCTCGGCGGGGGCGACCATGTCAGCAGCCGACCGGCACAGGCAGCGCCTGGGCGCGGCGTCGGTCCGGATCGACATGGTCGACACGCTCAGCCAAATGGACGGCTCCCCAGGCGCCGAGCAGATCGCGGCGTGGCTGGACCACCTGACCGACGAAGAGGTGCTCGAGCGGATCTCCCAGCTGAAGCCGACCCACACCTACAATCTCGATATCGTGCTGCGCAACTTCGAGGTTCTGAAGGGCATGCGCGACGAGGCCGTGGCGTTCGGGGCTGACGAGGCGGCAGGCGACTGAGCGGCGGAGCAAACTGCGGTCTTCGACGCCACGCACCCCTCCACTCGGTCAGCTCTTCGGGGTCCGGCGGGAGGGGTGGACCTGCGCATCTGCGATCCGTTCCAACTCCTCGAGCGACAAGAGACAGTCGAGGCGGCGGACTCCGCGCTTGCGGCTGTCCATGATGCGGCGGAACTCGGAGAGCATCCGCAGGTACGTGTCGAGCATGGGCATGTGCGAGTTGCCGCTATCGTTTCGCTCGACCTGGGGCTGCAGCTCGGTCCAGCGCTCGCCATCGCGCATGAGGAATTCGACGTAGCTCGCCATGTGCCCCTCGAGCGCGTCATTGTGGTCGAAGCCCAGGAACTCGAGCTGGGCCAACTTCTCGGGGACACGCTTCCCCTCGCCTTCGAGGTGGCTGATGCTGTAGGTAATGATGCGGAACATCTGCAAGATGTCCGACACTCGGCTGCAGTCGCGCTTCGACAGCTCCGTCCTGAAGCCCGCGGCCTCGTACCAGTACTCGCCCGTGAAGCCTTCCTCAAGGATCTTCGCCCGCATCAGCTGGTACTCCAGGTCGCCGTCGACATCGTTGGCGTCCTTCGGCAGCACACGGCCCAGGATCCGGTGCAACAAGGAGAGCACCTGCCGGTCGACGATCCGCATGCTCTCAGCCGGGGGCACGTCGCCGTGCTCCACCTCGCGCTCGAAGACTGGCACGACTGCCTCCATCAGGAGATCGCGGACATACTCGCTGGTCGTCACGCCCTGGCCGTCGGCCAGCTCCTTCAGCTGGTCGCGGACCCGGTCGTCGACTCGGATGTTCAGAACTGCCACAACTACTTCCTCCCGTAGCGCCGTATGACGGATTCGTAATCTTGTCATACAAGGCGGCGTCGTGTCGACTGAGGACCGCGAAGCCCTGCCGAGGCGGGAGGCTCGCTCGTGATGAAGTTCGGTGAAGCATTCAACCGGTGGCCTCGAGCCCCTGGCGCCCGACGGCGTCGAGGGATCGTTCGCGGCGTAAAGACGCGGATCGCGGCTTACGCGTGACTGCGGCACCGCGAGCAGCGGAACAACACTGTCGCTGTTGCCGGTCAGACTGTGTTCATGCCTAAGATGCGCACCGAGGAGCTTTGGGTTGGCGCCTGCATGGAAGCCGCGCTGCCAGGGATCAAGGTCGTTCAGCACGATGACGGGTCTCGGTCAAGCATGCACGACCTCGACCTCGTCCGCGATGGTGTGGTCTTCGCCGCGTGCGAGGTCACCGCCGCGGCCGACGCTGAATCCATCGAGCTCTGGAACTTGGTGAATGGCTCGGAAGAGCGCTGGATCGAACAGGACCTTCTCGGCGGCTGGCTGATCACTGTTACCACGAGGTGCCGGGTGAAGTTCCTGAAGGCAGAGCTTCCTGCTTTGCTCCGCGTCGTGGAGAACGAGCCAACGGACCCGTGGCGGCAGAGCGCGATTGAGCGCATCAAGGCGCTCGGCGTCGTAGCCGCGGATCGCGGAGACACTGCCTTTCCGGGGTCCATCTACGTCACGCTCGAGCGCGACGCGGAACGTGCCGGTGGCGTCGTCCCCAACAGCGGCCACGGCCTCGTCACGTGGCTGGATGAGTGGATACGCGAGCCCACGCAGGAACATAACCTCGAGAAGCTACGGACTGCCTTGCCCGTGGAGCGACACCTGTTCGTGCTACTCCCCGGGTTCACGACGGCACCGTTCAGGGCATCGGATCTGCTCATGCGGGCGGACGCGCCGCTGCCGGACGCGGCTCCGAGGCTTCCGCAAGGAATCACCGATGTTTGGCTTATGAGCACTTGGTCCACCGGTGACGTCTTCCACTACGGCGGCAGCGGCTGGAGCCGCTCAGGCAAGGTGTTCAAGGTCACGAGCGACTAACCGGGGACGGCGGGCTTCCCGACCGATGGGCAGTCGATCGCAAGGCCCGCGACGCGGCGCAAAGACGCACCTTGCCGGCTGCGCGGATCGCGGCAGTTCCGGGTGTGCTGGATGGGGATCCCCCTGTGGGAGCGCGGATCGCGGTCGGCGCCCGGCGCCGAGCGCCGTCGTCCCCAGGCCAAGTCGAGTTGAGAACATCGGCAGCCGGCAACGGCGTGAGCGGACCGGTTGCCCCTCGCGAAAGCATTGGCGAACCGACTTGCTCCGCTGATGTACTGATGTGCCAGCGTGAGTCTGCCGCGTGACGGGGTAGTGGTTGTGACGGGCTATGACGTGCTTGCCGAGGTGTACGAGTGGCTTATCTCGGACGCGAAGTTGACGCCCCCCGAGTTCGCCGCGGCGTTCGCTGACGTCACCTGTCTCCTTCCGTCAAACGCTCAAGTCCTCGATTGTTCGTGCGGTACCGGGCAACTCGCGGTTGGCCTCGCTGGTCTTGGCATGCAGGTTGTCGCGACTGACGCCAGCGAAGCGATGGTTCGTCGGACTGCGGAGTTGTCTGAGGAGTTCAGGGCATCTGTCCGGACAGTGCGGGCGGACTGGCAAGAGCTGCCCGACCATTTCAATGACGCCACCTTCGACATGGTGTTCTGCGTGGGCAACTCGCTGCACCATGCCGTGGGCGCGAGAGGCAGGCTTGCTGCCCTGGAGTCGATGTCACGGCTTCTGCGCCGTGGCGGACGCTTGGTACTCACCTCCCGCACTTGGGAACTCGTGAGGGCCAGAGGTTCCCGGCTAGACATCGGTGATCGACTCGTCCGCCGGAACGGTCGCGATGCCGTCGTCGTCTACCGCTGGGAGATTGCGCCGAATTGGGAGGAGGAGCACCACATCGAGATTGCGGTCGCGCAAGTTGATGCGGCCGGGTCGGTTCTTGTCCGCTCGGAACTGCTGTCGTGCTGGCCCTACCGACACGACGAACTCGAAGTCGAGTTGCACCGGGTCGGACTCCGCGCGGAAAGGAGCACGTTCAACCCGGAGGCCGAGAACTACATGGTGGTGGCGAGCAAGATATAGACAACGGGCTCACAGCCGCTGGGTCGGGCCGCGCGGTTGCTCGCAGCAGGCTTCTTGCTCTCATCGGCTATGTCCGTGCGTTTTTCGGCCGAGCGTTCATTCGCCGTCCCGATTGGCGAACCACCAACAAGACGGAGCTACGTGGGCGCACCTGCGGCGCGTCGACCGTCCCGATAGACCCGTCCGGTCGAGATCTTCACATCGGTGCGGCAATCGGGACGCCGCAGATGAAGCCTTCCGAGGGCACAAAGCGCTGTGGCACTGGCGAGCAGTGACCGAGCGACTCGCTTCAAGGGATGCACGGATCTCAGTAGATCCGTACGCGCGACAGGCGGCGGTATGACGCAGTTCCCATGCCGGACCGCGCCTGGCTGACGCGATCCGAGAACCCGACACTGTCGTGGGCAGGAGAGCTTTAGTCGTGGGCACCCGGCGGCCGACGCCATCTCACTCAGGTCAGCGCGGTTCACAGCCTCGATCATGTCCGCCGCCTACACCGTGCATGCTTGTACCGTGCCGACGCCGAGTTCTCCCCTGCCGAGTCCCGACCTTCTGCGTCCAGACCTGTGGGAACATCTCCTGCCTGGGTTGCTCGCCGCGCGGCACGCGGGACGCGCCTACGCCGAGACTGGGCGATATCTGCCGAGGCAATCGAGGACTGACTACTCCGAGAACGACGCGGGCTGGCCGCAAACAACCGCCGACCTGCTATCGAGCGGAAGCAAGGGAGTCCTCGATTGGGGCGAGCTGTTCAGCCTCCACGAAGGCCGGTACACACACCTACTCGCCACCGATATCCCGGATCTAGCGTCGTCGCTACGCCGAATCTCCGACCAGGCTCTCGCCGACGAGGCCCTGCTGCGCGGGCTAAGCAGATTGGCTCCGCACATCGACGATGCGGACGAGCGTCGTGAGCAGATCGAGTTCGAGACACTCCGACTACTCCTCGGCCGGATCCTCAACCGGGCGGACGCGGTTGATGCTGAAGCCGAAGACGACTTGCGTCGGATCTACGCTGAACTGGAGCAGGCGCGTTTCGCCGCCGAGCTGACCGGCGATGTCGTCGTCCCATTGGTGGCGGTGACCTTCGAACTCGACGAGCCCATCCGCCTTGACACCGACATCTGGCTCGAGCCGCTCACAGAGGCAGACCACCGGGCGCGCGCACTGCCGTGGCACCGCCACGACACTGTCAATCCCTACGTAGCCGCCGGGGCCACTCACGCAGTCGTCACTCGAGGGGTTCGCTTTCCCAATACCCTCCGCCAGTTGCGCCCGCCGTCCCCACCCGATGGGCTGTCGACGATCGTCGCGGAATCAGTCCACGAGGCCGTGGACATCGTGACGGGGCGGGCAACCGGCTACGCGCAGATCTTGGTCCGACCCCACGGCTGGGCGGAATCGTGGGTCGCAGACTTGCCGCCGTTGTGGTCCGCCTGGACCGGGCGCGGGTATCCCGAGGAACTGAACGAGCGGCGCTGGGACAGGTCCTTCGAGACCATCAATGCGGCTGATACCGAGCAAATCGTGCAGATCGCGCGCGCGTTGACTACAGCGCCGAACAACGTCCGCATTGCCGCGCGACGCTGCCGCCGAGTCAGCTTTCGAGACGATGCAGAGGATCGCCTGCTCGACGCGGCCATCGGCCTAGAGGCTTTGCTCGGTAAGGAGCCGGATGCGCTCACCCACCGGCTCGCCCAGCGCGCCGCAGTCGCCCTGGCGGATCAGATGCCACCCGAGAATACCTACAGCCTCGTCAAGCAGTTCTATGGCACCCGGTCCAAGATCGCCCACGGCGTCACGCCGAAGCGCATGACCTGCAGACTCGGCGACAACGAGTGGTCGGCGGTATCGGTGGGTCGCTTCCTTCTGCGCGAACTGCTCAAGACGCGGCTCCTCGCCGACGAGCCATGGGACGCGGAGTCGCTCGACGAGAAGATGCTCACCGCGCTAGGGAGACTGGACGGCTACCCGATGGCGGGCGACGGATGAGCACCTGTCCCTGATGCGTCACCCGGAGCGCCGGTCGTGGGACCGCTCCCGACGTCCCCTGTATCGCACGCCACGAGCGCAGTAGTCGACGATATGCAACACGCCCGGGGGATTGGCAGATCAGTGTCGCTACCAGCCGGCTGACAGGCGGCGGTATGACGCGCCGGCGGACGCCGTCCGTGCACAGACCGGGCATCATCCGGTTGACGGCTGATTGGATACAGCGCACCGGTGACCGAAACCGGACTGCGGGGCTGGCGCTGATCACCGCGTCGTCGGCTATTCGAGCGTGCGAACCGAGACAATTCGGGCCCAAGCCCGGCGATCGCGTCCGTCGCGCGCCCTTCGTTGTGTTCAGGCATCTGGCCACGCCTGTCCCGATCGGCGGTTCACTAGATGCTGACAACCCTCGTCGCCATCAACTTATGATCGCCGGCATCTGGCACCGTTCCTCGAGCACTGCAACATCCTGCTCGGTGATTGTGCTCCGAAGCTTTCCACCGACCCGCCAGTTGTTGGTGAGATGTCCGTGCTGTCCGGCGACAATTGGCAGGCCCAGCTTCAAGTCTGCAGCTAGCAGAATGAGTTCTTGGCGAGTGGTGGCCTTGGCGATGCGATCTCTCGCTTCGCCCGGAAACAAGACGGAGGCCGCGTAATCGTTGGCCTCGATCTCAGCCTCGTCGTCGGTGTGGCGGTCATCTTCGAGATCGAGGAAGGTCTTGCGCCGCGGGTGCAGCAGCAGGTGTCCGATCTCGTGGAGCAGGCTGAACCAGAAGATATCGGGCTTCTTGTGTCGTTCGGTTATACCGATTGCCGGCTTGTCGTCGATCCACCAAGTAGCCGCACACACTCGGGTCTCAGGTGCCTGCCTGACGAACACGAGAGCTACGCCAGCTCTGGCGAGTGATGTCTGGGCGGCCTCGAACCCGGTTGTGAACGGCATACTGGTGAACGCAGGGATCTGGGCTGCAGACTTCCGCAGGTCGGCGGGCCTGTACGGGCTGACGTCGATGCCTTGAGCGCAGTGCTCGACGAGTCTGAGCCAGAGGGCGGTGTTCTGCTCATCCACTGTGTAGGCCTGGCTTCTCTTGAAGGAGACGCGTGGGCGCATCCAGGTTTGCTCGAAGGCCTCTGGGTTCGCGACCCCGAAAAACCGCAGCAATTTGCTGGCGCGCTCGGGAAGACTGTCAGACCTTCCGACAATTCCGTACCGCACGAGTGTGCCCGAATCGAACTTACTCGCCCAGGCGGTGAAATCTTTCAGGCTGGCACTGGCCCTCTGTTCACTTAGATACACTTCCCAGTCGGCGCCAATGTTGGCCCAGAATCGTGGCGGCGTATCCAGGGCTCTCTCAAGGAGGACGGCAACGTCGGGAGTTATGCCCACGGCTTGCTTCACGATCTGGTTGACGTGCTTTGGCGTCAGGCCAGTCCGCTCAGCGAGCTCCGCTTGGCGCATGGCTCGCCGTGCCAGCACCTGGCTGAGTACGACTCCAGGGTGAAGCGACCAATCGGTGTGGATCTCTGTAGGGGTGGTGCTTGGGGGCGTTTCGTGCGTCATTTCGCAACCTTCCCTGCTGAGCGACCTTCGGCGACGACGGCGACGATGTCGATGCGGACCACGTCGTTGGCGTTTCGTCTGGGGTCTGTGACCGGCTCGCGATCTTTGGTCTGCGCTTGCCCTGTCAGCTCCGCCAGCCCGAGGCCAAGCGACATCCCGGCAGCGCTTGGGGTGGCAGAGGTCAGGCTGACGAGTCCGGTCGAGAGGACTTCCGCCAGGGACGGCAACGTGACCTTGATGAGGTGGACCAACAGGAAGACGTCGTCGCTCGCCTGAGGCCATGTCTGAGCGATCAAGGTCGAGGACGCGAGCACCTCAGCAAGCGACGCGTCCGAGGAAACCATGATCATGACGGCGATTCTCCCCCAAGTCGGTGAAGGAACAAAGCATATACGGCGTGCATGTTGACATCAGAACTTTACCGAGCGCGCGATTTTTCGTGTGCTATCGTCGACGTGGGTCGGTTGATCGCCTTCACATCATGCGCGATACGAAGTGCACGGAGCCCCAGGACATGGTCCTGGGAGATTGGGTGTGGGATATGGCCAGCAACAACCGGCACGTGCCGAAGCCCGTCGGCGGCTGGGTTGGCGCGGCGGCCGGCGCGGAGCGCGCTAGCACTCACCGCAACACGCAGTCGAACGCGAAGGACGGCGACGCCTTCGTCAGCGTCCGACAGCGCGCGCAGGTCGCCTAGTGTCGGCGGCTTACCACTGTCGGGGCGCTTTCGAAGCCTGCGGTGGCAGCATTTTCGTTGCAGCACGGCGCGGGAGAACAGGACGATGAGCGGGTACACCAGGGCTCAGTTCGGGGCGACGGTCCGCAACGGTTTCACTAACCGCCGTGTCCGCAACGAGATCATCGAGAAGAAGGCGCTGTATGCCAGCGCGGGCTCGGCACTGGAGACCCGCTCGCTCGGACACCCGGACTTCGAGGATCTTCCCGTCGGGGCGATGCGCACGGCTCCGATGGTCACCGTGTTCCTCGACCTCACGAACTTCACGGGCCGCACGTTCTGGGACGACCAGGAGGAGGCGGCCGACCTCGCCGACGCAGTGCTCTCGGGTTTTATCGAGATCGTCAGCAACTTCGGTGGGCACCCGCTCGGCCTGCGAGGCGACGGCCTCTTCGCAGGGTTCAGCCCGGGCGACCCGGCTTTCGCTGCTGGCATGGCGCTGAGCGCCTGCGCGTTTGCACTCGACGGGGTCGAGAACGAGGTCAACCCGTGGCTCGACCGACGAGGGATGGCCCGGGTGCAGGCGCGAGCAGGCCTCGACTACGGCCAGATCACGTTCGTGCGCACCGGGAACCACAACAGCAGCGAGATCAACCCCATCGGCTTCGCCGCCAACTTCGCCGCAAAGTGCGAGAAGGTGGCGAACTCCTGGGAGATCGTCGTCGGCGAGGGCCTCTCCGCCCTGCTCCCGGACTACGGGCACTTCGCCGAGCACGAGCGGTCGCCCAAGCGGTACACCCGCGACTACAAGTCCGAGTCCTACAGGTTCTTCTACTACCGGTGGCGCAACACGCTGCCGCATCTGCCCGGCGTGATCGAGACCCTCGGCGGCACGCCCACCTCGTACATCTACAGCCGCTAGGAGATTGACATGACCATGCCCGCCTTGCTTAGCCACTTCGGCATTGATGCCGCTCGCTTCGTCACCCAAGCCGGCGAGGTCGTCTTCGACGGCGCCACGAAGGTCGGTGGCGGCTACGCTCACGCCGTTCACGGAACGGTCACCCCGGTCGCAAAGCACACCTTCCACGGCGGCGAGGATGAGCCCGACGACGGCCACGACGGTCCCACAGTCTGGTGGTACGACGAGAACCGGATCAACCGGCACATCCAGGCCATGGACAAGGCGTTCCCGAACTTCGTCTACCTCCCGCCCCACGACGATTCCGGCCCCTGCTGGGGCGGCATCATCGACACCGGTCGAGGCAAGTTCGAGATCGGCATCTTTCCCCGCGCCGACCAGGGGCTGCCGAGCATCGTGGTCTTCAACCGCCGCCTCGGCGCCCATGCGGGCCGCTGGTGGCAGTCCGCTCCTCACCTGTACAACAACGGGAACCTGTGTGTCGCCGACCGCGACGACTGGGACCCCGCCGAGCACACTGTCGCCACCGCAGCCACGTGGGCCGCGCACTGGCTCGCCGCCTACACTGAGTGGCGCATGAGCCGCCAGTGGCCTGCCGAAGGGGTTCAGGCAGTTGCGTCCTAGTCGCAAGCAGCGGCAGAAGCCCCCGGAGACTCTTCCCGAGGACAAGCCCGACGTGAAGCCTCCCGACGGAGGGTTCCAAGCCATGGACCAGATGGCCAACTGGGTGCGGTTCGCCGACACCAAGGCCACAATCCTGACCGCCGGTCTCGGCGTCGTCCTCACCATGCTGATGACGAACGCCGACACCGTCACCGACGCGATCAAGCAGGGTCATCCCGATGCCTACGTCGTCGGCACACTGGCCGGTCTCGCACTCCTCGCGGTCGGCTACACGCTGTTCTGGCTCGTGCGCGCCATCGGTCCCCAGAACAACGTCCCTTACAACACCCTCAACCGGTTCGCGTGGCCGACGCTTATCAAGGCCACCACAGTCCAGTTGACCGACCACACGCACAACGTTGACGTGCGAACCGACGCCTGGCGACAGGTCATCGACCTGTCTGTCCTCGCCAACCGCAAGTTCGATGCCTGCGGTCGCGCGGTCAAAGGCTTCGCGATCCTCGCCATCCTCGGCGTCGCGACCGTGGCAACCGCCGTCGGGTTCACGTCCTGACCCAGGCCCATGTTGAGTCCTCTGCTCCAGCAGGTCGCCGCATCGACGGAGCGCGAGCAACGCATCATGTGTCGGCCTGGAGCTGAAGCCTCCTTAGCGGACCAAGTCACGCCACTGTTCAGCGCCCTCGGGTGTGTCTGATTAACGGTGGATCCGGTCTTGGCATCGGCTAGTTTCCGGTTGGTGTGATGCGGCCTTCGAACGTGATCGCGAACGCGTTGAGGGCCGGTTTCCACCTCATGGCCCATCGTGCCCGGCCTCGGCCGGTCGGGTCCAGCGACCGGGTCACCAGGTAGAGGCACTTCAGGGCGGCCTGTTCGGTGGGGAAGTGTCCGCGGGCGCGGATCGCGCGTCGGTAGCGGGCGTTGATCGACTCGATCGCGTTGGTCGAGCAGATCACCCGCCGGATCTCCTGGTCGTAGTCCAGGAACGGCACAAACTCCGACCAGGCGTTCTCCCACAACCGCACGATGGCCGGGTACTGCTGCCCCCAGCTGGCGGCGAACTCGTTCCAGCGTTCTTTGGCCGCGGCCTCCGAAGGTGCGGTGTAGACCGGTTTGAGCTCGCGTGACATCTGGTCCCAGTACCGGCGGGAGGCGTACCGGAACGTGTTGCGCAGCAGGTGGATGATGCAGGTCTGCACGATCGCGAGCTCCCACACGGTGGTGATCGCCTCGGGAAGCCCCTTCAAGCCGTCGCACACCACGATGCACACGTCCTGGGTGCCGCGGTTCTTGATCTCGGTCAGCACCTGCAGCCAGAACTTCGCGCCTTCACCGCCGTCGCCGGCCCACAGCCCGAGGATGTCCCGCTCGCCGGTCACGGTGACGCCGATGGCGACGTAGATCGGGCGGCTGGTGACCTGACCATCGCGGATCTTCACGTGAATGGCGTCGATGAACATCACCGGATATACGCGTTCCAGTGGCCGGGCGCACCACTCGGTCATCTCGCCGACGACCTTGTCGGTGATCCTGGAGATCGTGTCCTTGGACACCTTCGCGCCGTAGACCTCGTCGAAGTGCGCGGCGACCTCACCGGTGGTCAGGCCTTTGGCAGTCAGCGACAACACGATCTCATCGATCCCGTTCAGGCGGCGCTGCCGCTTCTTCACGATCTGCGGTTCGAACGAGGACTCGGTGTCGCGGGGGACCTCGATCTCGACCGGCCCGATCTCAGTCAGCACCGTCTTCGTGCGGGTCCCGTTGCGCGAGTTCCCGCTGTCCCGCCCGGCCCGGTCGTGCTTCTCATAGCCCAAGTGCTCGCTCATCTCCGCCTCCAGAGCGGTCTCGAGCACGTTCTTCGTCAACTGGTTGAGCAGCCCGTTCGGACCCACCAGATCGACGCCCTGCTCCTTGGCCTGCGCCAGCAACTGCTCGGCCAGCGCTTGCTGATCCACCTCGTCCGCCACGGGCTCCAGTGTCTCGGTCAAGATCAATCCTTTCCGCCAAGCACCCCTGCTCGGCGTGTCAGACCAAGACCAAGATCCACCGTTTTTCAGACAGTCCCGCGCCCTCCGATGGGCGCTGACTTCAGGCCTTCTGCGCGCCGTACGTGTGCGTCTTTGCGCATAGGACGCGTTGTTGGGTCAGACGCCGGCGACGAAGGCGGTGAGGAAGTGGACGCCGTGGCGGTCGAGGTTGCCGCGGGCGCGGTCGTAGTGCTCGGTGGTGCGTGGGTCGGCGTGGCGGGCCAGGATCTGGGCGTCGCGCAGCGGGACGCCGGCGTCGAGGGCGTTGGTGATCGCGGCGTGTCGCAGCGAGTGCGGGCTGATGTGGCGCGGTATCCCGGCGGTCTTCGCGATGCGGGCGACCATCCGGTAGGCGTCGCGTCTGTCGATCGGTCTGCCGGTCATCGGGCGAAGAATCAGGCTTCCTTGGGTGCGTTCGCCGCGGCAGGCCTCCAGTACTCGCAACACCGGCACCGTGAGCGGCATGGTGGCGGGCTTGTTGCCCTTGCCGACCAGGTGCAGCACCCGGTGTCCGCGCAGGGTTTCGGCGTAGTCCTCGATGCGAACCGCCGCTGCTTCGGAGGCGCGTAGGGCGTTGATGCCCAGCAGGTAGGCGAGCGCGCCGTGGTGGACGCTGATGGTGGGGGCGATCTGGAGGAACCGGATCAGCTCGAGCCGGTCCAGGCCTTGGGTGCGGGACTCGTCGCGGTGGATCTTCGGCAGCCGGGCGTAGACCGCGGGGTCGGCCACGATCAAGCCGTCGATGTGGGCGAACCGGAAGAACCCGCGTACTGCGTGCATGGAGGTGTTGACCGAGGAGGCCATCAGCCCTGAATTGCCGAGGTGTCGGATGTAGAGCTCGACATGAGCGCGCTCGATGCCTACCAGCGGGTCCAGACCGTTGGCTTCACACCACGCGAACCAGCGTCGCAGCTGGTAGGCGTAGAGGGTGTGGGTGTGCCCCGTGTAGCGGGCCAGGTAGGAGACGGCGGCCCGCTGGGCCGGTGTCATCGCGTCGGGCTGGAACGGGAGAAGCGTCATAGCGGTCATGGCGGGCACCTGGCGAGTGAGACCGAGCCTCGCCACGGATCGCCGCACACGAGGCGAGGCACCTGCCCCGACGCTAAGCCGCCCCTGCAGCCAGGCCCGAGTCGCGGCGGAATTACGCGCCTCTGGTGCTGGCGTTCTCGCAGGGCTAGAGCCGGTTCTTCTTCGCGATTATCGGCGACGTCTCGACCGCGTGGAGCTGGTCATCATGTGTCATGCCATGACGGTTGGTGGCCAGGGCCACCCTTCGCGCTCGCATCCTCTCTGGATCATCACGAAGCCCGGCTGGTCCTCCCAGTCCGCAGGAAGACCGGTATCCGGAAGCGACGTCGCGGCAAGGAACGTTTCGTCGGTCACGTCGACGATTCCCAGGGTCCGCAGGCCGGCAGCTTGGTGCAGGGCCATGAGCCCACGCATGTCGCCCTCGCCCAACGAGTCCGCACGCTCCGCAGCGCGACGATACCAGCGCATGCCGGTGTCGAGGTCACCCGCGGCGAGGTAGGCCAGTCCGCGAGTGGCGATCGGCACGTAATCGTCGTCGCCATGAAGGTGCTGATCCAGCACGGTTAGAGCTGCATGCGGCATCCCTCCGAGCGCCATCACGTAGGCGGCGTTGTTCACAAGGATGTCGTTGAGCGGAACGCGCGCGACCCAGCGGTTGGCCTTTTTCGCAGCCGACTCCCACGTGCCGAGGTGCCATCCCTCTAGGAGCAGCGCCTGAGCGCACGCTTCGGCGTTCATCGAGTTTTCTTCGACGGCCTGCCGTGCAAGGTCCAGAGCAAGGCCGAAGTCGCAGCTAATGAACGCGAGCTTCTCTTCGACCTGTAGACGGGTTGAGGTAGTCAAGGCGCCGGCCGCGGCGATCGCGTTCCGCAGCGCACCGGCGTGGTGACGACGGTAACTGTAGGCGGCGAACTGTCGCAGCGCGGCGACGTTGTGAGGACTCTCGGTCACGCAACGGCGCGCGATGCGCCACAAGTCAGCTCGTTCCTTGCCGGCCTCCGAGGCCTCGAACACACGCAGGTTGGCATCCACCTCGGCGACCAGGCGCTTGTCTCCCTCAGCGACGGCAGCCGTCCGTGCGCGCCTCATCAACGTGAGGGCTGTCTTCCTCTCGCCCTTGGCCAGTGCCGCTTGGCACTCGATGAGCAGGAGACGGGCGCACTCGACGACGCCGGCCTTGCGGAGCCGCTTGGCCTCAGCGCTGGCGAGGTCCGGCTGGTTGTTCTCGATGAGTAGCTCCATGTAGGCAATGGAGATGTCCTGCCGGCTCGGCTCAAGACGCGTTGCTCGGAGCGCGGACGCGACCGCCTTCTTGCGCGAGCCGAGCTTCCAGTACGCGGTGGCCAGGTTAATTGACGTCTCCGCATCCGTCGGGTTCCGCCGCAGCGACTGGCGCAGGAAGTGCACCGCCCTTTGCGTCTGGCCCTGCACCGCGTAGATGTAGCCACGCAACGCGTCGGCGAGCGCATCTTCGGTGCTGATGAGCACCTGGAGTGCGTCCACCAAACGATCAGCTTCGATGAGCAGCGAGGCGTAGGTCAGCTCAAGCGACGGAGACGGGCCGACGCGCTCCATGAGTCGCAGAGCATCGTCCTGCCGATCGAGCTGGGACAGAAGGGTGGCGCCCGACCCGAACACCAACGCCAGCTCGTTGACATCGCACTGGCCGGACTCAACCAGACCGACAGCATCAGTCATCGCTGAGATGGCACTCTCGGCGGCCTCTGGGCTGTCACCGGCGACGTACTGAGCCTGTGCGAGCCTGATCAGGTTCGTCGGGGACGGCACCGCGGCAGCGCGGGCCTGGGCGACCGACACCACCTGCTTGGCGCTCTCAAGCCAGACCTCGAACTGGTCTTCCTCGGGCGCGCTCGGTCGCCAGCCGCCGACCGACGGCGGTGGAGTGGAGTCCACGCTCGGTTTCATCAGCGACTTCTCAGTGATAAACGCGTCGCGGACCTGGCTGTCTTCAAGGGTCAGCATCGGCATTGTGAACTCGACTTTCTTAGTCGCCGGTCAGGCAGCGCTTGACTTCTTGTGGGGACGCGCCGCGTTGTGCTTGAGGCGCTTCTGCAGAATGTCTGCTTTCCGGAGGAGCCAGTTCAGACCCTCACCGCGTATCGGGCGGCGGCTGCCGACCTTCATCCCACGTGCACTGGGATCAGGATCGCACAACTGCCTGATCAGGTTAGTCGTCTCGTGGCGAATGGCCGGAGGGCAAGCGTGGTGGAACTGCGCGAGTGGTATCTCGTATCGCGGGCGCAGCGCACCAAGGTCGCGTCGGATGCCGGCCTGACGGTCTGCCAGCGCTATCTGGACCACGTCATGAGGAGTCGGCAACGCTGCCGCGGTGATGCCTTGGCCGGTGCCGAGCTCGAACAACAGAGATCCGAGAGCGTACAGGTCTGCAGCGCGGTGAGCATCCTCGTCGTCGGGCGTGCCTCGGAGCCACAGCAGCTCGGGCGGTGCGAAGCGGAGGTCTCCGCGGCCTGCGATGTAGTCCTGAGCTGGCAAGTGCGCCAGCTTGTCGAGGTCGCGGGCGCGGCCGAGGTCGGAGACCTTGCATGGCACGTCCTTGTTCTTCAAGAAGAGCAGGCAGTTGCTCGACTTCAGGTCACGATGCACGACACGTTTCAGGTGCATCTCGTGGATGCCGAGAATGCAGGCTCTCCAGTGCGTCAGACGCTCGGCCCAGTCCCAGTCCTGGCGGACGACGTCGCTCTCGACCAGTTCTTCGAGCATTCCGTCGCCGTACTCAAGAACGTGGGTGTGCAGAGACATCGGAACCGGAACGCCGACCGGGCTCTGCAGCTGAATCGTGTCAACTCTGGTCTCGACGATGTCGACGATCGCCCGAGCCTTTCTGAGCTTGTGGAGCAGAACGCCCTCGTTCTTGAAGTCGACCTGGTCCTCGACCTGGGCACTGGGTTCCAAGACCTTCAGGGCGACTTGGCCCTTAGGCGAAGTTCCTTGACCCTCAAGAACGACGCAGAAGTTGCCCTCGCCGATGGGGTCGCCGACCGTGTACTGACCCAGGTTTGTTCCCTTGAGGACCGGGCCCCAAATTGCCGCCTTACTCATCGGGCTCCCCGTGCCGCTGGTCTACGCCGCCCTGGCCGTCAACAGGCTTCTCTTGGTACTTCGCACGCAGTCGCTCCAGCTCGTCGGGATGTTCAGCAAGGATCAGCAGAACATCCTCGGGCACCCGGCCCTCCGCAAGTGCGACGACATCCGCGGACACGCCGTAATAGTCAGCGATGCGCTCCGGAAGCCCTTCGCCGAGGCCGCGTTGCCCCCGTTCAATGCGTGAGAGCTGCGACGCAGCGACGCCAAGGTCCTCGGCGACGACCCGCAGCGAACGTCCCTGGCTCTCACGAAGACTGCGCAGCAGCGAAGCGGCCGACCCCGTCGAACCAGTCGACTTGGAGCCGGGCCGGCGCGGAGAACCCGGGGAAGACGAACTCATTCCACAAGAATACGCACTGTTGCCAAAAGTGGCAACAGTGCGCAAGGCTTGGTCCTCGAGGACCGGAGGAGAAGATACAGGATGCCTATCAGCCGCGACGAGCTGCTGGTCCAAGCAGCCGCCTTCGACCTGAGCGAGGCCAACGTCCAACGAGACTACGTCTTCGGCTGGATCATTAGTGGCCTGTTCACCGAGTCGACGCTGAATCAGACGGCGGTCCTCAAGGGTGGCAACGCGCTGCGCAAGGGCTACCTGCCGATGACCAGGTTCTCCGACGACCTCGACTTCTCCACCCCACACGAACTGGACCCGGACGCCGTCCTCGAGCAGCTGAACCTCGTGTGCGAGTTCGCCCGGGCCGGCGCCGGCGTCGACTTCGACATCGACCGCAACCGCCTCTCGGGCGAGCAACAGGTCGACAGCCAGCGGCACGTATACAAGTACCAGCTGTACTTCAAGGACCTTATCGGGGACCGAGACCACATCACCCTCTCGCTGCGCGTCGACATGACCGAGTACGACCGGCTGCACCTGCCGGTCCAGGAACGCCAGCTAATCCACCCATATTCCGACGCTGACGAGTGCGCCACCACGCTGCGCTGCGTCGCCATCGAGGAGGCCTTGGCCGACAAGATGAAGTGCCTGCTACAGCGCCGGTACTGCTTCGACCTGTTCGACCTGGTCTACGGCGCGTTCATCACCGACGCCGTGGACGTCGACCGGAGCGCGATTCTCGACGTGTTCCTCCGCAAGACACTGTTCAGCCGGAGCCCTGCCGCTGCCCGTTCCTTGCTCCTCGACCTGCCGCTCGACCTGTTTCGAGGATTCTGGGGCAAGGTGCTCGTTCCGGCGGCGGCTCGGATATCGTTCGACGATGCCGTCGCCAGGCTCCAGGAGGGCATCTCTGAGCTGTTCATGCCCTACGACGACTACCGAGGCGGCCAGCTCGCCTTCTACCCCTCACAGCTGCGCAACCTGATCCTTCAGGCTGGCGCCGGCCGGAAGCTGATGGCGCTGACCTACCAAGGCATCCAGCGCATCGTCGAGCCGTACTCGTTAGTGTTCAAGACCCGGATCTCTGACGGGGTGGGGCAGGAGTACCTGTTCGTCTACGACCTAACCGGAGGCCGCTCATCAGGGCCCGGACTGAGGTCTCTGCTGCACTACAACATCAATGCACTGGAGATCCTCGAGGACACCTTCGACCCGCGGTACGAGGTCACTCTAGCCAAGTCCGGCGACGCCGACCGTACCGGCGTATTCACCGGCAGTCGGCGAAGCGGGTTCTCCGGGTACTCGGCGTACGGCCACAGGCCTACCAAGCCGAAGCCGTATGCCGTGTACTGCCCCAGGTGTGGGCGCACCTTCCGCAGGAGCACCAGCTCGCTCCGCCTGAACGCGCACAACGACTCCTACAGCAACCGGTGCAGCGGCCGATCCGGGCGCCGGGCTTAGTCGCAGCTCGGGCGAGCCTCGGTACGCCGCATCACCCGGCTGCAAGGACGACGAGGCGGACGGCCACGGCACGAGGTCTCCGCGTGCCTCGACCTTGTGCTGGCGGGGTTACCGACTGCGCTGAAGGGTGCGAGTCATTCTGGGCGGAGTGACGCACTGTCACTGAGGTCCCGGTTGCATGGCCCAAGCCTTGGGGCGCGTCCTCGTGTGCGTCTGGGCTACGGCACAGTGCGGCAGTCGAAGGCGTCAGATCCAGTGCACAACGCGGGCGCGGCGTCGTACGAGGAAACAGAGACCATGGCTGGGTACAGGGACGGCTGTGGCGGGGTCGCCGTTCTAGCGGGCAGCTCAGGTGGTCCTCTGGCGCTGCCGCTCGCCGTCGACGACGACGGGTGCCCGTCGGCGAGGCCGAACAGCACTGCGGGCCAACGGCGTCACCGCCCACCCGATGCTGTCGCCCGACGGGTCGCTCTGGGGCTGAACGGTCGGTTCAGATCGTGTTGCGATCGCCGGTCGACGGGTCGGAGTTGAGCATTGACCGTGCGATACCGATTTCGTCGGTCAGTGCCCGAAGCAATTCCGGCGCATGGGCCGCCACAACCGCCCAGACGATGTCGTCGTCGACAGTCCAGTAGTTGTGGGCGATGCGGTTGCGCATACCCCTGATGAGCTTCCACGGGACGGCCGGATGAGCATCCAGCCAGTGCTGGCCAAGGCGTTCGAGATCGGCAGCCAGACGGATGACGTTGTATTGGCAGGCGCGCGCCACCGCGATATCCGTGCTGTAGGCGCTTCGGCCGCGCTTGGCCAGCTGGGTCATCTCGGTCAGGGTTGCATCCACGTACAACAGTCGTTCAGCAGTGCGTTCGTCCATCTCAGGCCGCGACAACCAGTGGCTTGCGGTGCCGGTTGACGCCTCGCCGGAGAAGGTCGTTCGACGTCAACTCTGTTGTGGTGACGATCTCGACCGGGCATCCGAGCACGGCGGACAGCTCCTCGTCCAGGCCGATGATGTCGACCACCGATGCGTCCGGCGTGAGCTCGACCAACAGGTCGAGGTCCGAGTCCGGACGATCGTCGCCTCGTGCGACCGATCCGAACACCCACACTCCGGCGATGGGGAAGCGTGCCAGCACGTCTCCGACGGCGCGACGATGGCGCTCGAGCAACGTGGACGGCCGGATGGTGTTCACCAGGCGGCTCTCGAGGCTGAAGCCGGCGGCGTCCAGCAAGCACTCGAGCATCGCGACCGACGGCTGGCGCCGGCCCGACTCGATCGCTGCCACCGTCGACTGAGGAACGCCCGCCGCGCGTGCGAGCTCCCGCTGCGTCACGCCACGGCGTCGACGTGCACCGGCTACCAACGCCGCGGCCGTGCCGCGCTCGCTGGCGTCCATGGCATCCTCAGCCTGCGCCATACGGGCCATGATAGCGAATCCGCCGTCAAGCTCACCGGGGGAGCGGGGCGGCGGAGGTGCGCTGGACCAGCTCGGCCGGGCGGGTGAGGAGGATCGGGTCGGCGTCGGCACCGCCGGTGGGGAGGATGCGCCGCAGCAGCAGCTGGGTGGCCTGTTCGCCGACGCGGACCACGTCGCTGTCGATGGTGGTGAGGCCGATGCCCGGCAGTTGGCCGACGGTGACGTTGTCGAATCCGACGATGGACACGTCGCCCGGCACGGTCAGCCCGAGGTCCGCGCACGCGATCAGGCCGCCGAGCGCCATGGTGTCGGTGGCGAAGAAGATCGCGCTGGGCGGTCGTTCGACGTCGAGCAGCCGGCGGGTGGCGGCGCGGCCGCCCTCGATGGTGGACGGGGTGGTTGCCAGGGGCAGGTCCACCTGACCGGTGAGGTCCGCGGTCTCCAGTTCGAAGCCGCGGCGGCGGTCGGCGAACGGTTTCACCGTCGCCTCGCCGGCGACGTGGGCGATGTGCCGGTGGCCCAGGTCCCGCAGGTGGCGCACGGCGGTCCGGGCGCCGGCGAGGTTGTCGACGACCACTGTGTCGGCCACCAGCTCCGGCAGGTCGCGGCTGGCCAGCACGATGTGGATGCCGCGCTGACGCAGGTACTCGATGTTGTCGCTCTCGGAGCGCACCGCGACGAGCACCACGCCGTCGACGCGGCGGTGTGCCATGGAGCGGATGATGTCGAGCTCGCGGGACGGGTCGTCGCCGGAGCTGCCGAGCACGAGCGTGTAGCCGGCGGCTTCGGCGGCGGCCTGGATGCTGTCGACGAGCTCGGGGTAGAACTGGCTGCGGATGTCGGCGACGACCAGCCCGATGGTGCTGGTGGCGCCGCGGGTCAGCCCGCGGGCCAGCGGGCTGGGCTGGAAGTCGAGGTCCTGGATGGCTGCCCGGATGCGCTCCCGGGTGGCCGGAGCCATGGCGTAGCCGTGTGCCCGGTTGAGGTACTTCGAGACGGTCGCCTTCGTGACGCCGGCACGTTCGGCGACGTCGTTGATGGTGACCCGATGGCGTCCGGGCTCGGCGTCGTCGCGCATGGTCATCACGCTACTGAAAGTACAAGGGGTCCATGGTCGCGACGTCGCCGGTGAGCACGTCGAACGGGATCTGGTCGAGCACGTCGCGGCGGACGTCGACGCCGGGCGCGACCTCCAGCAGCCGCAACCCGTCGGCGGTGAGGTCGAACACCGCCCGTTCGGTGACGTAGCGGACCCGCTGGCCGCGGGCGACGGACTCGCGGGCGCTGAACGTCACCTGGGTGACCTCCTTGACGAACTTGGCGTGCCGGCCCTCCGCCTCGACGTGCAACTCGCCGCCGCCCACCCGCACCGCCAGACCGCCGGCGGTGAACGTCCCGCAGAACACGACGGTGCCGGCGTTCTGGCTGATGTCGACGAAGCCGCCGGTGCCGACGACGCGGTCGGCGAACTTCGAGACGTTGACGTTGCCGGCCGCGTCGATCTGGGCGAAGCCGAGGAACGCGATGTCGAGTCCGCCGCCGTCGTAGAAGTCGAACTGTGCCGGCTGGTCGAGGATCGCCTCCGGGTTGGTGGCGACGCCGAAGATGACGCCGCGGGCCGGGATGCCGCCGACGGCGCCCTGCTCGATGGTGGCGGTGAAGTCGTCGAGCCGGCCCTCCTCGGCCGCGACCGACGCGATGCCGTCGGCGATGCCGACACCGAGGTTGACGACGTCGCCGGGCCGCACCTCGGCGAGGGCGCGCCGGGCCACCACTTTCCGCGCGTCGAGCGGGAACGCCGGCAGGGTGGAGACCGCGGCCCGGACCTCGCCGGAGAACGCCGGGTTGTACTCGTGTGTCACCACCTGCCGCTGCGCCGGGTGGTGCACGACGACGTCGACGCAGATGCCGGGGACGGCGACCAGCCGCGGGTCCAGCGTCCCGGCTTTCGCCACGTTCTTCACCTGCGCGATGACGGTGCCGCCGCGGTTGCGGGTGGCCTGCGCGATGGCCAGCATCTCCAGCCGGGCACCCTCCTGCGCGAAGGAGATGTTGCCGCGCTCGTCGGCGGTGGTGCCGCGGATGAAACACACGTCGAGGTCGAACCCGGGGTAGAACAGCCACTCGCGGCCGGCCAGCTCGACCACCTCGACCCGGGTCTGCGGGCTGACGTCGTTGAGCCGGCCGGCCTCCAGCCGCGGGTCGCAGAACGTGCCGAGCCCGACGTGGGTGACGACGCCCGGGCGCCCGGCCGCGATCTCCCGGAACAGCTGGCTCATGACGCCCTGCGGGAAGTTGTACGCCTCGAACTCGCCGGCCACGGCCATCGCGCTCATCGCCGGGGCCATGCCCCAGTTTCCGGCGACGACGGAGCTGACCAGCCCGCGCTGGGCGAGGTGGTCCATCCCGCCGCCCCGCCGGTCGCCGATGCCGGTGGTGTGCACGAGGTGCAGGCCGCGCGGTGACCCGGTCTCGCGAAAACGGCGGCCCAGCGCCGCCAGCAGTGCATCCGGCTCCAGCAGCCCGCCGCCGGAGCCGCCGATCGCCAGCGTCTGCCCGTCGTGGACCAGCTCGGCCGCGGCGGCCGCGGAGAGGAACCTGATCTGCCGCCTGGTCATGCCATCACGCCGCCGCCGTTGAGGTGCAGCGTCTGCCCGTGCAGTAGCTCCGCGCCCGGCCCGGCGAGGAACACGACGGCGGGGCCGATCTCCTCCGGAGCACCGAGCCGGCCGACGACGGAGTCGCGGGTGCGTTCATGGACCCACTCGCGGGTCGCGTACGGCTGGACCATCGGGGTGTCGATCGGCCCGGGCGCGATGGCGTTCACCCGCACCCGCGGCCCGGTCTCCCGCGCCAGCGCCTTGGTGAAACCGAGCACGCCCGCCTTCGCGGTGGCGTAGGCGACGTAGTCGACCGCGCCCTTGAACGCCAGCTGGGAGGAGACGTTCACGATCCGCCCGTGTCCGGCGAGCATGCCGGGCAGGACGTGCCGGGTGACGACGAAGACGCCGTCCAGGTCGACGCCGAGGGTGCGGCGCCAGTCGTCCATTCCGGAGTCGACGATCCGCCGCGGCTCCATGAACCCGGCGTTGTTGACCAGGACGGTGATGGTGCCGAGCCGGGTCGCGACGGCGTCCACCGCGGATGCCACCTGGTCCCACGACGTCACGTCCGCCGCGACGGTGGTGGTGCGGACGCCGTGGCCGGCCAGCTCCTCGGCCAGCGCCGACGCCTCGTCCGGCAGGTCGAGGTGGTGGACGGCGACGTCGGCACCGGCTCGGGCCAGGTCGCGGCAGATCGCCGCGCCGAGCGCCCCGGTCGCCCCGGTCACCAGGGCCACCTCGCCGGCCAGCGGTCGTGTCCGGTTCATGCGCACACCTCCTCGGCGCCGTCGCCGACGAACGCCGTCAGCGGCTCGCCGCGGGCCCACTGGCGCAGCGCGCGGCGGCCGAGCATGGTCTCGTGGATCTCGCTGGTGCCATCGAAGATCTGGGTCACCTTGGCGTCGCGGTGCATACGGTTGACGTCCTCGTCGGCGACGACGCCGAGCGCGCCGTGGATCTGCATGGCCTCGTCGGTGTGCCGGCGGGCGGCGTCGGAGGCGAACATCTTGGCCATGGAGACGACGTCCTGGTCGCCACCGCCGCCGCCGGCGAAGGACTTCGCGGCCCGCCGGGTCAGCTCGCGGGCGGCGCGGTAGTCCGCGGCCATCCGGCCCACCTTGCGCTGGATGATCGCGAGGTCGCCGATGGGCCGGCCGAACGCCTGCCGCGTGCTCGCGCGGTCCAGGCTGGCCAGCAGTGCGCCGCGCAGCAGTCCGCATGCGTAAGCCGCGGCGTCGATGCGGGCCATGTTCAGCCCGTCCATCATCCCGGCGAACCCCTCGACGTCGAGCCGGTCGCCGGCCGGCACGCGGACCCCGTCGAACAGCAGCTCGCCGTTCGGCATCCCGCGGAACCCGGACAGGGTGGGCCCGGCGCGGCCGGTCGCCCCCGCTGCGGACATGTCCACGACCAGGGCGACCATGGGTGCGTCGCGGTCGGCCGATCCGACCTTCGCCAGCACGATCGCGAAGTCGGCCACCGGCGCGAACCCGACCCAGCACTTGTGCCCGCTGAGCAGGTAGTCGTCGCCGTCGGGCACCGCCACCGTGGTCAGGGCGCGCACGTCGGTGCCGGCATCGGGCTCGGTGATGGCGAACGACCCGTACGTCCGGCCGGCCAGCGTCGGCTCCAGCCACCGGCCGGCCACGTGCGCCGGCGCGTACTTGGCCAGCAGGTACGCCGAGAGCCGGGAGCCGGCGATGCCGAGCGCCACCGCCGGGCTGTGTACCGCGATGCGCTCGGTGACCTCGCGGGCCAGGTCCATGCGCGACACGTCGAGCGAGCCGGCGCCGTCGTGCACGATCCGCTGCAGGCCGAGCTGCGCGGCCTCGGCGAGCAGGTCGGGGAAGAACGCCGCGTCGGCGTCGATGCGGCGCGCGGCCGGCCGCACCCGCGCTTCGATGAACTCGTCGACGTCCAGGAGGGTCGGGCGAGGCCGGATCGGCGACCCGGATGTCTGCGGCATCACGCCTCCTCGTCGGGTGGGTAGCAGTACAGGATGTGGACGCCGACGAGGCACGGCTCGCGGTCGGAGGTGGACGCCGTCATCGCCGCATACGCCTTGCGCGCGGCAGCGTCGACTCGCTCGACGACGTAGTCGACGGTCACGGTGTCGCCGAGGTACACCGGGCGCAGGAAGCGCACCCGGTCGTAGCCGTAGGAGACGGCGGTGACGTCGTGCGCCGCGCACAGCCTGGCCGCCGCGGTGGATGTCAGCCCGAGGGTCAGCACGCCGTGCGCGATGCGGCGGCCCTGCGGGCGGGCCCGCATGTACTCCTCGTCGACGTGCTGCGGCGCGAAGTCGCCGGTGATGCCGGCGAACAGGCCGACGTCGGCCTCGGTGACGGTCTTGCGGAAGGTGCTGCGCGCGCCCACGGGCGGGAATCCCGGTGTCGTCGTCATCGCCCGGCCCTCCGGTCCGCCGGGGCCTCGACGACGCCGTCGGCCAGCAACTCGTCGACGTCGAGGCCCAGCTCCATCAGCAGCTCGACGGTGTGTTCGCCGAGCAGGGGAGCGGACCGCCTGGCCGGCAGCGGCTGCCCGTCGAGGGTGATCGGGTTGCCGACCAGCTCGACCCGCCCGGCCACCGGGTGCTCCACCTCGAGGCGGCGCTGCTCCCAGCGCACGTACGGGTCGGTGGTCATCTGCCGGTGGTCGTTGACCGGTGCGCACCAGACGCCGGCCGCGTCGAGCGCGTCCAGGACGTCCTGGGTCGGCCGCGTCGCGACCAGGCCGGCCACCAGCGCGTTGAGTTCGTCGCGGCCGGCGGTCGCGGCGGCCTTGTCCGGGAACCGTTCGAGGATCTCCGGCGCCTCCAGCCCGGCTGCCAGGGCCTCCATCGTGGTCAGCGAGATGGCGATGTGCCCGTCGGCGGTGGCGTGCACCCCGTACGGCGCCTCGATGTAGGCGCTGCCGGGCGCCGTCGAGCGGCGCGGCGGCTCGCCGGAGTTCACGGCCGCGACGACCTCCTGCACCGTCTGGTGCAGCATCGCGCCCACAAGGTCGACCTCGACCAGCCGGCCCCGCCCGGTGCGGTCGCGGTCCAGCAGGGCGGCCGTGGCGCCGAGCGCGAGCATCGTCGCCGCGTGCACGTCCGCCACGAAAGGTCCGCACGGCGTGGGGAGGTCGTCGCCGGTGCCGGTGAGCCACAGCGCGCCGGTACGAGCCTGGGCCAGCAGGTCCTGGCCGGGCTTGCGCGGGTCCGGCACGTCAGCGCCGTAGCCGCTGGCGGTGCAGTAGACCAGCCGGGGGTTGAGCTCGTGCGCGCGCTCCCAGCCCAGGCCCAGCCGGTCCATCACGCCGGGGCGGAAGTTCTGGATCAGGACATCGGCCGTGGCCAGCAGCGCCTCGGCCACACGGACACCGGCGGCCGTCTTGAGGTCGACGGCGAGCGAGCGCTTGTTGCGGTTCATGGCCAGGAACTGGGCACTGGTGCCGTCGAGGAACGTGGTACCGGACTGCCGGCCGCGTTCGCCGGTGCCCACCACCTCGACCTTGATGACGTCGGCGCCGAGGTCACCCAGCATCTCGGCGGCCCAGGGCCCCTGCATCATGTGCGCGAAGTCGAGGACCCGGACGCCGGCGAGTGGAAGGGGGTGGGTGGTGCTCACGTCGGTGTTCACGGCGGTGCTCACGTGCAGGCTCACTTCCCGTCGAAGTCCGGTGCGCGCTTCTCCAGGAAGGCGGCCGTGCCCTCCTGGAGGTCATGGGTGGGCAGCGTCTCCTCCACGAGCGCCGTCAGCGCCCGCCGCACCTTCGGCAGCCCGACCGTCACGAGCTCCTCGTTGAGGAACCGTTTGGTCATCCGGATCGCGTGCGGCGAAGCGGCGCGGATGCGCTCGACGGTGGCGGCGACCTCCGACTCCAGGTCCGCGGCGGCGACCACCCGGTTCACGATGCCGAACCGGCGCGCCTCGGCCGCGTCGAGCCGGCCCATCTCGAAGGCCAGCTCGTTGGCGAGCTTGCGGCCGCTGACGTGCGGCGCCACCCCGACCGCGACGGTGGGCCAGGCGCCGATACGTCCCTCCGGCAGGCTGAACGTCGCCTCGTCCGCAGCGACCGCCAGGTCGCTGACCAGCACCAGCTCACAGCCGCCGCCGAACGCCAGCCCGTTGACGGCGGCAATGACCGGGTAGGGGTGGGTGGCGATCGTCTCGATGGTGCCGTACAGCCCGCCGATGAAGAAGTCCATGCCCTGCTCGGCGGTGGCGTGCTCCTGGAAGGTGGCGATGTCGTCGCCGGCGCAGAACGCGCGGCCGCTGCCGGTGAGCACCACCGGACCGGGTGCCTCGTCGGCGGCTCGCCGCAGGTGTCCGGTGATGGCGTGCCACCCGGACAGATCGAGCGCGTTCAGCTTCTCCGGGCGCTCGATCCGGATCCACGCGGTGCCCTCGCGGATCTCGTAGGTCACGTACATGCTCTCCCTTTCCGCTCCCCGTCGGTCGACGGCGTCGTCACTTGATGGCGCCCGCGCCCCAGCCCGCGACCAGGTAGCGCTGGACGAACAGGAACGCGATGAGGACCGGGACGTTGATCAGGACCGCGGCGGCCATCAGCAGCGGCCAGTCCTGCAGGCTGGCGTTGTAGAGGTCGTGCAACGCGATCGGCAGCGTCTTCAGGTGCTCCTGGGTGATGAGCACCCGCGCGAACAGGTAGTCCTCCCAGGCCAGCAGGAACGTGAAGACCGAGACGGCGATGAGCCCCGGCGCGGCCTGCGGCAGCACGACGTACCAGGCGCTCTTGACCCGGTTGGCCCCGTCGACGAACGCCGCCTCCTCCAGCTCGGCCGGGATGGCGCGGAAGAACGGCTGCAGCAACCACAGGCTGAACGGGACGCCGAACGAGGCGTAGGCGAGGATCATCCCGAGGTAGTTGTTGATGAGCCCGGCCTCGCGGAACATCCCGTACAGCGGTACGACGATGACGATCGGCGCGAACGTGTAGGCGTAGAGGATCGCGGTGCTGAACGCCCTGCTGCCGGGGAAGGGGAAGCGCGTCAGGCCGTAGGCGGCCAGTGCCGAGACCGCCACCGAGACCGCGGTCGCGCCGGTGGCGATGATGAGGCTGTTCTTGGCGTACGTGAGGAAGTTCGTCGTCTCGAACAGCCGCTGGAAGCCGCCGAAGTCCGGTGCGGTGGTGAAGAACGTCGGCGGGAACGAGAACAGCTCGGTCCCGGGCTTCACCGAGGTGAGAGCCATCCAGTAGAACGGGAATCCGTTGACGGCGACGAGCAGGACGATGCCGATCAGCAGGTACCAGCGGACCCTGGCGACGCGGTGCAGTGCGGCGGTCATGCCGTCTCCTCCCTCTGCCGGTACAGCGTTCGCAGGTAGACGGTCGTGAAGATCATCAGCAGGACGAACAGGATCATGGCGACGGCGGCACCGGAACCCAGCCGGGCCTCGCCGAAGATGCGCTGGAACGTCAGGACCGGCAGGGTGCGCACCTCGGTCCCGGTTCCGGCGAAGAGATACACCACGTCGAACTTGGTGAACATGAACATGAAGCGCAGCAGGATCAGGGTGTAGAGCACCGGCTTCAGCTCCGGCAGCACGATGTTCCAGAAGCGGCGCCACGCCCCGGCACCGTCGACGGTGGCGGCCTCCACTGTCGACGGGTCGATGGTCTGCAGCCGGGCCAGCACGCTGATCACGATGAACGGTGTGAACATCCACACCGAGACCGCGATCAGCGACCAGAAGATCAGGTTCGGGCTGAGCAGGTTCGGTGGCTGTGATCCGGGCCAGACCTTGTCGATGAACCAGGAGTAGGCGCCGGTCGTCGGGTCCAGCAGCCACCGCCACACCAGGGCCACCACGATCGACGGGACCATGTACGGCGCGAGCGCCACCAGCCGGACCACGCCGCGGCCGTGGAACTTCTGGTGCAGCAGCAAGGCGATCAGCACACCCAGCACCAGTTGAAGCCCGACGGTCAGCCCGGCGTACCAGACGGTGGTGCGCACGGAATCCCAGAAGTGCGGCGCCCGCAACAGGGCGGCGTAGTTGTCGAACCCGACGGAACCGAACCTCGGCAGGTAGGCATGCGCGTCGGTGAAACTCAGCCGGACCAGGTAGGCAATCGGCGCCGCGATCACGCCGAGCACCAGCAGGAACGCGGGGCTCAGCAGGAGGGCGCCCCAGAACCAGCCAGGCATCCGCGGGCCCTGCGGGCGCGCCAGGGGTCGCCGGCCGGAGCCCGCGTGCGGCGGGCCGCCCGTCGTCGTTCGCGTCAGAGACATCGTTGTTCCCTTCGCGCGTGGTCGGTCGTCGGAGTCGTGGTCAGTCGTCGTAGAGCGGGGAGAGCAGCTCGTCGGCGCGGGCCTGGGCGTCGCGCATGGCCTCGTCGATGTCGGTGTCGTTCTCGACGACCTCCATGACCATGTCGACGAGGATCTCCGAGCCGTACAGGTCGCTGAGGTACGGCAGCTCCAGATCCGAGGGCTGCGTGACCATCAGCGGATACGCCCGGCCGGACTCGAGCGTCGCGCGTTGCTGATCGATCCAGAAGCCCCAGGTGCGCACCTCGGGCAGCGACCGGTAGTCGGGATCGTCGAAGGTGGATGCCCGCACGGGCAACAGCTGGGTGGGCACCGAGCCGATCCAGCGCAGGTAGTTCTGCTTCTCGAAGAAGAACGTCAGGAAGTCCGCGGCCGCCGCGGCGTCGGGGGAGTCGCGGAAGACCACCCACGGTTCGGCATCGAGCTGGGTGATCCAGTCGTCACCGGACGGACCGACCGGCCGGCTGGAGGCGACCTTGATGTCCTCGCCCGGCACCAGGTCCGGTGCCTGGTCCTCGAACGTGTACGTGGCGCGGCCGAAGGAGAAGATGGTGGCCGCCGTGCCGCGGGCCAGTGAGCTGAGGCTGTCGGCGTAGGTCTGCGAGGACCACGCCGGTGACAGCGCTCCGCTGTCGCGCAAGTCGACCCAATACTCCAGCACCTCGCGCATCTGCGGCGTGTCGATGGTGACGTGGCCCTTCTCGTCGAACAGGCGCCCGCCGTTCGAGCCGAGCCACAGGTACACCTCCTCGTTGACGTTGTGGGCGGCGTCGCCGGCCAGCATCAGCCCGTACGTGTCGTCGTTGGCGTCGGCCACCGCCGACCACTGCTCGACGGAGTCCGCCCAGGTCTCGAGGTCCTCCGGGGTGCCGGCGCCGGGGGCGTTGGCGTAGAGGTCGGTCCGGTAGACGGTGGTGTCGGTGCCCCAGGCGTGGACGACGCCGTAGTCGTGCCCGTCGGGCAGCGCGAACATCTCCCTCAGCTGGGGCAGGTAGTCCTCGCCCAGGTCGTCGACGACCTCGTCCAGCGGCTGCAGAAGGTCGTGCGCGTACAGGCTGCGCACGAACATCGGCTCCACCTGCGTGATCTCCGGCAGGTCGCCGGCGGCCAGCGCCGCCTGCAGCTTCACCTGCAGGTCGCCCCAGCCGACCGACTCCTGGGTGACGGTGACGCCGGGGTTGGCAGCTTCGTAGTCGGCGATGATCTGGTCCATCGCCTCGACGGTGGTCGGCGTGGATTCCGTGTGCCAGACGGTGATCTCGACCCGGCCGTCCTCAGCACTGGACTCACCGGCGCAGGCGGCCAGGACGAGGGACGCCCCGGCCGCGAGCAGTGCTGTGCATCGACCCTTCGCGCGCATGCGGCCTCCTTTGGCGACATCGTGCGGGTGGGCGTGGTGCGGGGCGCGTCGGGCGCCCGTCGCCCTGACCGGTGTCCGGGGGAACCAGGATGGAAACCGGTATCCATCGCCATGGTGGACACCGGTTTCCGTCCTGTCAACACCCTCGTTTCGAATTGTTCGTCCGAGCCTGGCAGGTCGCGAACCGCGGGCGCAGTCCCGATCGGCTGTCCCGGCGCGGGTCTGACCTGCGGTGTCGACGGCCGGCGCGCAGCGTCCGTGGTGGTCGCGTGGCCTGGCTACCATCCTGTGATGCCGCCCGCGGAATGGGCCTGGGACGAGACGCTCTATGCCGGAAGCGCCCGGTACTACGCCGAGGGCTACGGACGATGCTCGGCGCCGACGGCGCGTGGGTGCACGTGGGCGCCACGACGCATCGAGGCATACGGGGCGACGATCCGCTGCCGTATCCGCGGCCGCCGTGGGACGATGTCGACGGGCTGGTCAGGCGCTACCTCGGTCCCGTCCGGCGCGCAGGGCGCGGTACCTTGCCGGCCGGCACCCGAGGCGGCGAGGAGGACGTCATGCGGCGGGCCGGTTACACGGGACTGTCCCGCGTGACCGTCGGCGATGGCGAGGTCGTCGACCGCCACGCCGACCACCTGGTGGCCGCGGTGTTCTCCCTGTCCAGCTCGGCACCGCACCTGTTCGGTGACCGCCTGCCTGTCTTCGACGCCGAACTGCGCCGGTTGCTCGCGTCCGCATCGCCGACCGCCGGTTCAGCGAGCGCCGGCGACCCGTGGAACTGGTGATCTGGCGACCCTGACCTGGTCAGCGGCGGCCGTTCGACGGTGGACGGACGGCCGGCGCCGATCTTCCGTCACATGACGGGTGCGGCTGGAGCCCGCTGCCGGTAGCGTCCGTGCGCGTTCGTCGTTCGCGATGCACGGTGAGATGGAGCCTGAGATGAGAAGACACGTCGTCGCCGCGCTCGCGCCGGCGGCCCTGGCCGCCGGGTTGCTGACGGTCCCGATGACCGAGACCCCGTCCGAAGCCAGCGAGACCGTGGAGACACCGGTGACCGCGGCGTCACTGCCGGCGTGGCCGGAGGCCGGCAGCGCACGCGTCGTGCCGCTGCAGGAGACCGGAGCTCCGGGGGAGCGGCTGAACCTGATCGTCATCTGCGACGGCTACCAGTACGCCGAGATGGACCGGTGCGAGGAGGACGTCGACCGCAACCAGGCCATCCAGTGGAGCGTCGAGCCGTTCCGCACCTACCGCGACTACATCAACATCTACCTGCTGCAGATCGTGTCCACCGACTCCGGTGTGCGCCGTGACCCGGAGGAGGACGCGCCCGCCGAGGTCAGGGACGCGAAGAACACCCCGCTGCGGCTGTGGTACTCCGACGGCCTGACCGACCCGCTGGCACGCGGCATCACCTACGGCCAGCCGCTGCAGGGCGACAGCCGGGGCGCGGACTGCCCCGGCCACCCGACCGCCACCACCAACCCGTCCTATCCGCTGGGCGACGGCATCCTCGGCGACCTGCGATGCAACGGCAACCAGCAGCGGGCCATGTACCTGAACAGCTACATCGCGCCGGTGCTGGGGCTGCCGGCGGGGAGCTTCGCGCCCACCGGCGGTGCCAGCTCCGGTCCGCAGAACGTCCAGACACTGGCCATCTCGAACACCTTCACCTACGGCGGTATCGGCGGCCGGGACGCGACGGCCTCGGGCGGCAGCCCCCAGTCGCCGCTGATCTCGCTGCACGAGCTGGGGCACTCCCTGGGCACTATGGCCGACGAGTATCCGTACTCCAACCGGCCGAACCCCGGACCGCCGCACGGCCTGAACGAGCCGCGCTCCTTCCACCACACCCGGTTGTCGTCGGAGGAGATGACCGAGAACCAGGTCAAGTGGTGGCGGTGGCTGGGCGAGGAGAGTGAGTCCGGCGGCACCATCCACGCCGCCGACCCGCACGGCCACGAGAGCGGCACCTACAACGGCTCCAACGTCTGGCGGCCGAGTTCGCACTCGATGATGCGCTGGATCGGGTTCTACTTCGACCAGGTGGGCCGCGAGCACATGGTCGCCCGCATCACCGGTCAGCGCGACAAGGGGCAGATGAGCCTGCTGAACACGCCGGAGGGCGAGGTACCGCGCGACGGCGTGCTGTGGCTGGAGACGATGCACCCGAAGTTCCACCAGCTGGAGGTCACCTGGCGGGTCGGCGGGCCGGACGGCGAGGTGCTGCCGGCCGGGAACACCCGCAACCTCGATCTCGGCGCGCTGGACCTGGAGCCCGGCACTGTCGTTCACGTCGAGGTCCGCGACCCGGTCGGCCCCGACGGCATCGACTGGGTGCGCAACCCGTCGACCAACAACACCGCCACCGACTCCGGCTACAACGGCCCGCGCTTCGTGCAGACCCGGCAGTGGACGGTCGGCGCCGGGACCGCCGAGGCGAGCGACACCCCGGTCGAGATCACCGCGTCCACCCCGACCGTCCGCCCGGTCAGCGGCGGTGAGGTCGTCTACGTCGAGACGACCCACCCGGCCGACCGCGTCCTCGACGTGACCTGGACGGTGGACGGCGAGCCGGTGGCGAACCCGGCGAACGCCCGCAACCTCGACCTCGGTGCCCTGGGCCTGGAGTCGGGCAGCTACGAACTGACCGCGACCGTCACCGACCCCGCCGTGCCGGGGGCGTCGGACAGCGTCACCTGGCAGGTGGACAATGTGCTGCCGACCGCGCCGCGCACGCTGTCAGAGCCGCTCACGACCGGTGCCGACGGCAACCCGATCTACTTCGAGGGCTGGGACATGTGGCTGGAGCCGCAGGACGACCGGACCGGCTATGAGGGTGAGCCGTACGTCGTCGGCGAGTTCCGGCTCAACGGTCAGGGCTGGTTCAACTACTTCGGCTTCCCGGAGGAGCCGATGCCCGAGTCACCGTACCGGTTCAGCCACTCCGGTGAGAGCGTCAAGGCCCTCACGTACGGCAACCTCGGCACCGGCGGGCTGTCGAAGGCCACGTTCGAGCAGTACTACGGCCCGGACGACCCCAACGGCCCGTTCGTGCCCGGCTACGGTACGCACACCGTCGAGCACCGCGCCATCGACCCGGCCGGCAACATCGGCGACGCCGACGAGTACACGGCCACGGTTCTCCCCGGTGAGCTGCCCGAATGCACCCGGACCGTCACCGGCCGGCACGCCGGCTCGCTCCTGGTGACCAGCGGCGTCACCTGCATCGAGGACGCCCAGGTGAACGGGACGGTGACGGTGCGCTCCGGCGGCTCGCTGGTGGTCCGGGACAGCTCGCTGGCCGGCAGTCTGCTGAGCGACGGCGCGGACCAGGTGCTGGTCCTCGGGTCGACGGTGGCCGGCCAGGTCCGCATCTCCGGCACGGTCACCGGCGTCACCGCGGCGGGCTCGACGTTCCGCGGTTCGGTCAACCTCGCCGGGAACGGGCGGGTACCGCACCACGAGTGGGCCGACCGCTTCACCGCGTACGGCTACGAGTACGGGCCGATCCTGGCCGGCAACTCGTTCGCCGGCCGGCTGAGCTGCACCGGCAACAGCGCCCCGGTGCGGGACTTCGACGCGCCGAACGCGGTGAACGGCGCCGCGAGCGGGGAGTGCGCCGAGCTCTGACGCACCACGTCTCTTCCCCATGATCATCGAGGGTTGGTCCGGTCATAGCCGGGTCAACCCTCGATGATCATGGGGAGGGGGCCGGCTCCGGCTCCCAGGCGGTGACCGCGACCTGCCCGCCGTCGACGATGTCGAGCGTGGTGAGCGGGTGCCAGGTCCCGAGGCCGGCCGCCTGCGCGTCGGCCGGTGTCAGACGGTGCGAGGCGAGCGGCACCTCGGCCGGCTCGGCACCGGCGACGGCGCTCAGCAGCAGCTCGGCGGCGACGGCCGGGCGGTTGCCGGAGCCCTCGGGGTACTCAGCGGTCGGCATCGCGTCCCAGCCGACGATGGCGATGACGCGCGCGCCGGGCGGGATCACCACCCGTGCGGGGCCTGGGTCCGTCGCCACGAACGACGAACCCGGGATGACCGAGACGTCGAGAGTGCGCTCGTCGAGGGCACGGAAGGCAAGGTCGGGGTATCCGGCGACGGCGCACGGCTCCGGGCTCACGTTGGTGGCGGTGACCATCATGGCGCGGTGTCCGGTGGCGGCGTCGTGGCCGCCGATCGCCGGGAACAGGTGGCCGGGGGAACAGTCCGGAGCGGCGGGATCGTCCGGCCACGGCACCGGGACGGTGACGTGTTCCGGCCGGGGCGGCACGTCGGCGACGGCGAGGCTCGCGGTGTCGTCGGCGGTGTGGATGGTGTCGACGGCGACCCCGTGGACGGCCGCGACGTCGCCCACCTTCGCCAGGTCGGACTCGTCGCGCACCTGGACGTCGCCGCCGTCGCCGTCGAATACCGCCCGGACGACGCCGGGGGTGGCGGCCAGCAGGAAGGCGTCGCGCACCGGGTCGGTCCCGTCCGCCGCCGGCGGGTAGGCGCGCGCCGCCACCTCGGGCTCGGCGGTCGGGTGCAGCCAGATCTCCAGGTTCGGGTCCTGGCCGACGGCCTGCGGGTCCAGCCCGGCCACGGTCTCCGCGGCCCACGTGGCCCCGTGGTCGATGCCGTGCACGATGCCGATGCGCGCCACCCAGCCGGTCCGCTCGTCCACCGCGTCCGGCAGCGCGTCGTGTTCGCCGCCGTCCGGGTCGACGTAGACCAGGCTGACGTCGTCGACGCCGCTGACGGCGCGGGCCTGTTCGGCCAGGTCGGCGGCGGTCGGGCCGGTCGGGGTCGCCGCGGGACCGCCGGAGCGGGGATCGGCGCCGGCGTCGGCGCAGCCGGTCAGGGCCGCGGCGACGACGAGGAGGACTGACACCGGAGCGGGACGTAGGCGCACCAGCGTGACATTACGCCGCCGCATGGGCGTCGGGGCATTGGGTACCCGGCCGATATCGATCACGGCGCGGGGAGGAACTCCCATGAAGGACAGCCACCGGGCACGCCAGCGTCTTCCGTGGGCACTGGGCTGGATGAGTCTCGGCCTGGGTATCCCGGCGCTGGTGGCCAGCCGGTCGGTGGCCCGTGCCGCCGGCGTCGACGACTCGCCGATGGCTCCGGCGGTGATCCGGATGATCGGGATCCGGGAGCTCGGGCACGCCGCGGCGTTGCTGGCCGGACCGCCACGCGCGGCATGGACTCGGGTCGCCGGCGACGCCATGGACCTCACGGTCGTCGCGCTGGCGATGTCCGGCCGGGACGGTGAGCGTCAGCGGCGCCTCGCGGCGGTCGCGGCCGGCGTCGGTGTCATCGGCGCGGTCGACGTGTACGCCGCCCTGCGGACACGGCGGGCCGACCAGTTCGGACCCGGCCGGCCCGGCCCGTTGCGGTTGCGCGCGTCGGTAACCGTCGACTGCGACCCGTACGAGGCGTACGCGCGGTGGCGCGCGTTCGAGCACCTCCCGGCGTTCATGCGGCACGTGCAGTCGGTGACGCGGCGCGACGACCGGCACTGGCACTGGGTGGTCAGCGCACCGCTGGGGCGCAGCGTCGAGTGGGACGCCGAGCTGACCGGCGACGAGCCGGGCCGGCGCATCTCGTGGCGCTCGGTCCCCGGCGGCGACGTGGACAACTCCGGGACCGTGCACTTCGCGCCGGCTCCCGGCGGGCGGGGGACCGAAGTCACCGTCGTCCTGCACTACGACCTCCCCGGCGGCCTGGTCGGCACGGCGCTGACGACCGCGTTCGGCGAGGAGCCGGACCAGCAGGTCCAGGACGACCTGCAGCGGTTCAAGCAGGTGCTCGAGGCCCGGCGGTGACGGGCGGGCGTGCGCCCTCGCGTCGTGGGTAAGGGGCCCGCACGTCCACACGGAAGGAGACCGCGACCATGACCGGACGCGAGGAGAGCCCGCCCGACGAGGGGATCCGGCGCACCACGCAGGAAGAGCGCGACCGGGCCGCAGCTGTCCACTCGGTCGACGACGAAACCCGCGTGCACGGCGACCCGGACGAGACCGAGGTGGTGCAGGGCGCGGCCGGTGAGCTGCGGCATCTCGACGACGAGGACGACGCACCGGCGTCCGCCACCGACCAGACCTGACCGGCGGCGGACACCGAGGGTTGGCGCGCGGCCGTCAGCAGTACGGCGGCGCGGCGCCCACGTTCGTCACGTAGCGCGCCGCCACCCACTGCCCTCCGCCGTCGCTGACGAGCTGGTACCAGCGGGAGTTGCCGTCGATGCGCTGGCTGTCGACCTTGCAGACGATGAACACCTGGCCACCGGGTGGCACCGAACTGACCTTGGCGTTGGCCGTGTGGGGGCCGCTGCGCACGGCGAGAGAGGTCTGGCTGGACACCCGGCCGCTGTGCTCCGTGCCGGACCCGCAGAACCGGGGCGCGGCGCCGACGTTGTCGATGTAGCGGGCGGTCACCCAGCGGCCGGTGGACAGCTTGTACCAGAGGTCGTTGCCCGCGACGGAGGGACCGTAGACCTTGCACTGGATGGTCACGGTGGTGCCCCGGGCCAGCGAGCCGGTTTTCGGTGCGGCCGACGTTGGCGCGCTGCGCACGTAGACTCCGGTGGTGACCTTGCCCTGATACGTCGTGGCCGCGTGGGCGGGCCCGGCCGCCGCGAGCAGGCCCAGGGGGATGACGGTGACTGCGGCGAGCGCGATGACGGCCCGCCGGATCCGATGCCGGACGATCATGATGACCTCCTGACGTCGCCGGCCGGTCGAGGACGACCGGTTCACCGGCTTCTCAGTGGGAAACACCCGTGAGGTGCCGCCGCGGTTGCATCGGCGGAAGGTACCGCTCACCTTCGAGCTGGTTTGCGGTGAAAGATCCCGGCCGAAATTCCGCGGCGTCGCGCCGGCGCCGTCTGCTAGCGTCACGACCATGAAGCGCGCCGCATGGACGACGACGCCGGAGACCGTCCCGGCGCGCTGACTCATGTCCGTCACACCAGGCCCCGGGGCGAGTGCCCCGGGGCCTTCGTCGTCGCGCCGTCACTCGCTCCACCGCCGCGAGGAGACCACCATGCACGACCACCGCAGACTCGGCCGCGAGCTGAGCATCTTCGACACCGATCCGCTGATCGGCGCCGGGCTTCCGTACTGGCTGCCCGACGGCGCCGCGGTGCGGCACGCGTTGGAGGACTACATCCACGCTGTCGAGCGGCGCGCGGGCTACCAGCACGTGTATTCGCCGGCGCTGGGCAAACGCGAGCTGTACGAGATCTCCGGGCACTGGTCGCACTACGGCGACGACATGTTCCCGCCCATGGAGCTCGGCGGTGAGCAGCTGGTGCTGCGGCCCAGCCTTTGCCCGCACCACGCCGTCATCTACCGCTCCCGCGAGCACAGCTACCGTGAGCTGCCGTTCCGGCTGGCCGAGCTGGGCGGCATGTACCGCTCCGAACTGTCCGGCGTCCTCGGCGGGCTGACCCGGGTCCGCGCCGTCCAGCTGAACGACGGGCACATCTTCTGCGCCGAGGGCCAGGCGGCGGCCGAGGCGGGCGCGGCACTGCGGCTGATCCGGGGCGCACACGCGGCGATGGGCATCGTGCCGGTGCGGTACCGGCTGTCGCTGCCGGGGTCGGGCGGCAAGTACGTGGGCGCGTCCGCCCGCTGGCGCAAGGCCGCCGCGTTGCTGAGCGAGGCACTCGACACCGCCGGCGTGCCGTACGAGCCGGCCGAGGGAGAGGCCGCCTTCTACGGCCCGAAGATCGACGTCCAGATCGCCGACGGCGCCGGCCGGGAGACCACCCTGTCCACCATCCAGATCGATTTCCACCAGCCGGAACGGTTCGGCCTGGAGTACATCGGCTCGGACGGGGCCAGGCACCGGCCGGTCATGGTGCACCGCAGCATCATCGGCGGGCTCGAGCGGGCCGTCGCGCACCTGATCGACGTGCACGGCGGCGCGTTCCCGCCGTGGCTCGCGCCCACCCAGCTGGTGGTGGTCCCGATCTCCGCCGCCGAGGTGCCCGCGGCCGACGCTCTGGCGCGGCGCTGCGCCGAGCACGACCTGCGGGTACGGGTGGCCGGCCCGGAGCGGGGCAGCCTGGGTGCGCGGATCCGCGCCGAGCGGCTGGTCCCGTACCAGGCGGTCGTCGGCGCCGCGGAGGCCGCCGACGAGTCCGTCGCCGTCCGACTGCGCGATGGCCGCCGGCTGCCGCCGCTACCCGCCGCCGAGGTGGTGGCACGGATCGCCGAGCTGGTGTCCGCGCACAGCACCGAGCTGTGGGACGCGCCGGTGCCTGCCCGCTGACGTTCGCGGTTGCATCGGTTCGGAGCGCTCGTGGCGGTGGCCGGGCGCCCGTCTAACGGGTCGTCACCTGTCACCTCGTCGACGTTTCCCGCTCGGCATCCCAGGCGGCGGCGATGCGCTGGCAGGCCGCGTGCTGCTCCGGGTCGACGACGAGGACGAGGCGATGGTCGTGGTCGCTGTACTGGACGCGGATGTCGATGCGGGCGTCCGCGATCCTCCGGGCGAACGCACCGAGCTGACCGGGGACGTCCTGGTCGAGCCGGAGCGTGACGACGTCATGGACGACCACCGGGCCGATGCCGCGGGCTTCGAGCGCGTCCTTGCCGCGGTCGGCGTCGTCGACGAGGAAGTGCGCGATGCACGTCCCGTCATGGGTGAACACTCCACCGCCCTCGAGGCTCACTCCGGCTGCGCCGAGGGTTTCGCCGAATTCGGCCAGCGAACCGGGACGGTTGGCGAGGATGACCTCGAGGTCGCGAGGTGTCTTCTGCGTCGGCATGACCGCACCGTACGGATGGAACGCTTCGGCGCGCGCCGAAGTGTGCGTGCGTAACCTGACGGGATGAGCCGCGACCTGAGCACCATCGGGAGCGCCCTTGCCGCGCCGGTCCGCTCGGCGTTCCTGAACCTGCTCATGGACGGGTCGACGCGGCCCGCGAGCGAACTGGCCGCCTTCGCCGGGGTGAGCGCGTCGACGGCGAGCCAGCACCTCACCGTCCTGCTCGACGCCGGCCTGGTCAGCTGCGTTCCGCGGGGCAGGCACCGCTTCTACGCTCTCGCCGACGCGAATGTCGCCGCCACGCTCGAACAGCTCGGCCAGCTCTGCCCGCCCGCGCCGGCCATCACCGAGACGCAGCGCAGGGCCGGTCGTGGCCTCGTCCACGCGCGGCTCTGCTACGACCACCTCGCCGGCAAACTGGGCGTCGCCGTGGCCGACGCGATGATCGCGAACAACTGGGTCGACCCGGCGTTGACGACGGTCACGGCCGCCGGCGTCGAGCACCTCGCCGCCGGCGGAGTCGACGTCCCGGCCCCGCGGAAGGGCCGGCGCCCGCTGCTGTGGCCGTGCCCGGACTGGACCGAACGCCGGCCCCACGTCGCCGGAGCGCTCGGCGCCGCGATCGCGACCCACTTCGCGCAGCGGGGCTGGATCCGGCGCCGTCCGCACGGCCGCGGCCTCCTCATCACCGACGACGGCGCCGATTCCATCAGGTCACGCTGGAACGTCGAGCTTGATCATGGCGCGTTCTGTGTTGCTGGGGCAGTACGAAGAACGCCATGATCACGCTCGGGCGCCGGTGAGGCCGGTGGCCGCGGTGGTCAGTGGTCGTGCTCGTGGCCGCTGCCGACGGACCCGGCCTCCTCGCCGGGCTCGACCACCACGAACTGGCCCATCATGCCCTCGTCCTCGTGCCAGAGCAGATGACAGTGGTACATGTACGGCACCGACGGGTCGGTGTACTCGGTGAACCGCATGATCAGCCGGAACCGCACGTCCGGCGGCAGGTAGATGGTGTCCTTCCAGCCCGACAGCTGCGCCGGGGGGTCGTCGCCGTCGACGCTGAGGACCTGGAACTGCACGTCGTGGACGTGGAAGTTGTGCGGCTGCCGGTGGCCGTTCCAGACCTCCCAGACCTCGGTGGTGTCGACGGTGACGACGTCGTCGATGCGGTCCATCTCCATCGACTCGCCGTTGATGCGGTTGTTGCGCAGCTCGAACTCGCGGGTCTCGGTCGCGTCGGACTCGTCCAAGCGCTCGACGGAAACCAGTTCGGCGGGCAGGTCCGGGGACGGGTCCAGGTCGTCCTCGGCTCGTAGCAGCAGGACGTCGAGGGTGTCGCCGGCACCGGTGCTCCTGGTCCGGCCGCTGGACAGGCCGAGGTCCTGCGGATACGAACGCAGCGTGACCTCCTCGCCGGGCTCCAGCTCGACGACGATCTCGGCCCGCTCGCCGGGGGTCAGCAGGATGCGGTCCAGTGTGGCCGGCTCGCGCAGGAGTCCGCCGTCACTGCCGATCATGGCGAACTCGCGGTCCTCGAAACCGAAGGAGTAGCTGCGCGCGGTGGAGGCGTTGAGCAGCCGCAGCCGGGTGCGCTGCGCGGTGACGTCGAACACCGGCCCGGCGGTGCCGTTGACCAGGATGGTGCCGCCGATCATGCCATTGTCCTGGCGCGACGTCTCCTGCAGCCGCCCGTCCGCGTCGAACGTCTTGTCCTGGACGATCACGGGGATGTCGTCGACGCCGTAGGTGCGGGGGAGGTCGAGGCCGGCCTCGTCATCGTCGTCGATGATGAACAGCCCGCCCAGGCCGCGGTAGACGTGACGCTCGGTCTCGCCGTGCGGGTGCGGGTGGTACCAGAGCGTGGCGGCGGGCTGGTCGATCCGCCACGACGGTGACCACGTGTCGCCGGGCTCGATCATCTGGTGCGGGCCGCCGTCCGCGGCAGCCGGCAGATGCATGCCGTGCCAGTGCAGCGTGGTGGACTCGTCGAGGTCGTTGGTCACGTTGATCTCGACGGACTCACCGCGTCGTGCCCGCAGCGTCGGGCCGAGCAGGGAACCGTTGAGCCCCCACGTGTCGGCTTCGCCGGCGGGCACGATCGCGCTGCGCCCGGCCTGGGCGGTCAGCTCGAAGACGGTGGTGCCGTCGCGGCGGCTGGACTCCGCCAGTGGCGGGATGTGCAGCGGGTTGCTGAAGTCGATGTCGCCGACGGTGTCGATCGACTCGCGCTGGTCCAGGAACGAACAGCCGGACAGCGCCGGCGCGGTGGTCACGGCCAGGCCGGCGGCGGCGCCGAGCTTGAGGAACCCGCGCCGGTCCAGGCGGGGCCCGGGACGCTGCGTGGTCATGCGAGGTCCTTTCCGGCGGCGGCGGTCGCGGCGGCGACGGCGCGTACGCCGCGGGCCGGACGGCGGGCCGCCAGGACGCACAGGTACACGGAGGCGACGACGATCCCGACGCCGAGCGGCAGGTGGATGACGAGGATGTCCGCGTACCCCATGCCGAGTTGGAAGGTCTCGGCGGCGAACAGCGCGACGACCAGCAGTGGCGCCCAGATGGTTCCGCGGCCGGGCCGCCACCACAGGATCCCGAGTCCGAACAGCACCATCGACAGCGTGAGAATGAAAGACCCGTTCGTGCCGTGCAGGTCGAGGGCGGTGCCGTCGGCGTCGAGGCTCCAGCCGGCCAGCAGCGGCTGGATGCACGCCAACGCGGCGTGCAAGATGGCGACTGTCAGGAACAGCGCGTGGACGAGGGAGGCCAGACGGGCGGTGAAGCTCTTCGGCTGCTCAGACACGCTCCGCCTCGGGCCTCGTGACGCGGCGCGGCCGCTCGTCGATCCGGTAGCTGTACTGCTCCGTGGTGGCCTTTCCGCCCATGCGCAGGAAGAACCCGAGCGTGAGGTCGCGGAAGAGGCTCCCGGCGGCCGACGCGACCTTCCGGTCACCGATCTGCCGGCCGAAGCGCACGATCTTCTCCGCGCGTGCCTTGCGTTCGCCGACGAAGCCGGTCAGCGCCGCCGTGGGGTCGGCCTCGTCGGTGAGCCAGCGGGCGAGGACCACCGCGTCCTCGATGGCCAGGCTCGCGCCCTGGCCGCTGGACGGGCTGACCGCGTGCGCGGCGTCGCCGATGAGGCAGACCCGGTCGGTGTTCCATGCGGTGAGCGCGGGCATGTCATAGACCGGCCAGGCGCCGACCGCTCCGTCGGCCGCTCGCAGCACGGCGCGCACCACCTCGGGGTCGTCGCTGTGCAGCCGCCGGATGGTGTCCATCCACGCACGCTGGTCCAGGTCGTCCAGTTCCGTGCGGCCCGGTTCGTCGGCGCGGGGCACGTTGGTGAACCAGTACGCGGTGGAATCCTTCACGGCATAGCCGAAGAAGGCCCGGCGTCCGAAGTACATCTGCTGCCGCGCGGTGTCGGGCAGGTCGACCGATGCCCAGCCGCCGCAGTCCACGATGCCGGTGTACGCCGGCGACGGGGCGTCGGGCCAGGTGAGCCGACGCACCGCGGACCAGATGCCGTCGGCGCCGATCACCACGTCCGCGTCGAACTCCTGGCCGTCGGCGAAGGTGGCACGCAGGCCGGCACCGTGGTCGCCGAGCTCGACCAGGCGGGCGCCGTGGACGTATCGGACTCCGGCGGCGCGCGCCCGGGTGGCCAGCTCGGTGTGCAGGTTGGCCCGGCGCATGACGACGCTGCGGGCCCCGTACGTCACCTGATCGTTCTCGCCGGGAATCTCGGCGATGCGCCGTCCACGGGCGTTGTGGAAGTCCAGGCCGGACAGTTCGAATCCGCCGGCCGCGGCCGGGACGTCACCGAGGCGGATCGACCGCAGGGCGTTGACACCGTTCGGTGCCAGGGTCAGGAACGCTCCACCGGTGGTGCCGATGTCCGGGCGCGCCTCCGCGACGACGGCCTGGGCTCCGGCCCGATGGAGCGCATAGGCCAGCGTCGACCCGGCGATACCGCCGCCGACAACGAGAATCTTCATGAACCAGGCCCCGTTCGAATTAGTTCGTTCGAGCGAACGATTGAAAGGTAACATTGGTCTCATGCGCCGGTCAACGCAAACGGGTCCAGAGCGGGCCGAGGTGCTGCAGGCGATCGCCGACTCCGGCCGGCGGCTGAGCACGGCGATGATCCTGTTCCACACGAACCTCTCCAAGCGCGTCGGCCTCGGCACGACGGAGGAGAAGGTCCTGGAGCTCGTGCGCCGCCACGGTCATCCGTCGGTGCGCGAGCTCGCCGAACAGACCGGGATGGCGAAGAACTCGATCAGCGACGTCCTGGATCGTCTGGAACGCAAGGGGTTCGTCACCCGCGAACCGGACCCCGCCGACGGGCGCCGGGTCGCCATCGTCGCCACCGAGGAGGGCGCTGCCCGCATCGGGCGGCTCTTCGGCGGCATGATGGCGCGGCTGGGGGAGCTGAACGCCGAGTACTCCGACGCCGAGCTGGCCCTCATCGCCGAGTATCAGCGCCGTGCCGCGGAGATCCAGGCCGACGAGGCGCGGGCGCTCGCCGACGGGTCCAGCTGACCGCGTCGAACGGGCTCAGCGGTGCTGGGCGATGAGGTCCTTGCCCATCGACTTGGCCCGCCGCGCCGCACCGGTGTCGCCCTCCAACGCGGCGATGATGGAGCCCTTCATCAAGATGTGCCAGGCCCGCGCGAACTCCTCCGGCTCACGCAGCCCGGCCTCCTCCGCCCGCCGCCGGGTGATGGCCCGCAGGTTGGCCAGGTGCTCGATGCTGGCCTGCCCCAGCGGATGGTCCTTGCCCATCTCCAGCAGCACCGTGATGAACGCGATGCCGTCGAAGTCGTCGCTGTCGAACCACTCGTCGAACACGTCGAACACGGCCAGCAGCCGCTCCTCGGCATTGTTGCCGCGGGCCTCGGAGCCCTGCTCGACCAGCCCGTGCGTCCACTCCTGCTCGCGCCGCTCCAGATACGCCAGCACCAGCGCCTGCTTGGACGGAAAGTGCCGGTAGAAAGTGGCCTTCGCCACGTGCGAACGCTCGATGACCTCGTCCACACCCACCCCGTTGACGCCCCGCCGGGCGAACAACCGGTAGCTCGTGCTCAGGATGCGTTCTCTCGCCTTCACTGGCGTGCTCGTCGCTTCCGGCCCGTGCATGGCGACCGACCCTACCGGGTGCGCGGGGCGAAAACCCGTTGCCCCCGCCGGCTCGGCTCTGGTGGACTGCGCGGGTCCACCGGATTCGGCCGAGGAGGGGTCATGCGAGGAGCTGTCGTGTCCACCCAGCAGGTCGCTCACGCCTATCCGAAGGACATGACGCTCGTTGCGCACGCTCAATCTGGGGATCCTGGCCCACGTCGACGCCGGTAAGACCAGTCTGACCGAGCGGCTGCTGTACGCCGCCGGGGTCATCGACGAGGTCGGCAGCGTCGACGCCGGCAGTACCCGCACCGACACCCTCGCGCTGGAACGCCAGCGCGGCATCACCATCAAGTCCGCCGTCGTCTCGTTCCTGGTCGGCGACACGACGGTGAACCTCATCGATACCCCGGGTCACCCCGACTTCATCGCCGAGGTCGAGCGGGTCCTCGACGTACTCGACGGCGCCGTCCTGGTGGTCTCCGCGGTCGAAGGCGTGCAGGCACAGACCCGGGTGCTCATGCGGGCCCTGCGACGGCTGCGCATTCCCACGCTGCTGTTCGTGAACAAGCTGGATCGCGCCGGTGCGCAGCCGGACCGCGTGCTCGCCGAGATCGCGGCGAAGCTGTCGCCGGCGGCCGTGCCCATGGTGGCGACGACGGCGCCGGGCGGCCGCGCGGCGGCTGCCGTCGCGTTCGGTCCCGGCGACGACGGATTCGAGTCGCGGCTGGCCGACGTGCTGGCCGACCACGACGACGACCTGCTCGCCGCGTACGTCCACGACGCCGCGGCCGTCCCGTACCGGCGGCTGCGGCGTGACCTCGCGGTGCAGACCGGCCGGGCGCTCGTGCATCCGGTGTACCTCGGCTCGGCCATCACCGGTGCCGGCGTGAACGCACTGATGGCCGGGATCACCGAGCTGCTGCCGGCCGCGGGCGGGGACCCGTCCGGTCCGGTGTCGGGCACGGTGTTCAAGGTCGAGCGCGGCCCCGCGGGGGAGAAACTGACCTGGGTACGGATGTTCGGTGGGACGCTGCGCATTCGTGACCGGGTCAGGCTCGGCGACGGTCGCGAGGGGAAGATCACCGCGATCCGGGTCGTCGACCCGACGGGTGACGGTTCGGCGTCGTCGGTCGGGCCCGGCCGGATCGCGACACTCTGGGGTCTGGGCGACGTCCGGATCGGCGACGTCATCGGTGTTCCGCGCGAGGGGGCGCGGACGGGAAAGCGGTTCGCCCCGCCCACCCTCGAGACGGTGGTGGTGCCCCGGCTTCCCCTGCAACGCGGTGCACTGCAGGTCGCCCTGGCCCAGCTGGCGGAGCAGGACCCGTTGATCGCCCTGCGCCAGGACGACCTGCGCCGGGAGATCTCGGTGTCGCTCTACGGCGAGGTGCAGAAGGAGGTCATCGAGGCCACCCTCGCCGGCGACTACGGGCTGGAGGTGGATTTCCGGGAGTCCACCACGATCTGCGTGGAGCGGCTCACCGGCACCGGCAGCGCGGTGCAGCGCATCCGGCAGGACGGCAACCCGTTCCTAGCGGGTGTCGGGCTGCGGGTCGAGCCCGCGCCGCCTGGCGGCGGCGTCCGGTTCGGCATCGAGATCGAGCTGGGCTCGCTGCCGCCGGCGTTCCTGCGCGCCATCGAGGAGACGGTGCGGGAATCCCTCGGCCAGGGGCTGCACGGCTGGGAGATCCCGGACTGCCAGGTCACCCTGTGGCACTCCGGTTACGCGCCGCGGCAGAGCCACGCGCACGCCGTGTTCGACAAGAGCATGTCCAGCACCGCCGGCGACTTCCGGTTGCTCACCCCGCTGGTGCTGGTGGACGCGCTGCGGGCCGCGGGGACGCGGGTCCACGAACCGTGGCACCGGCTCCGGCTGGAGATCCCTGCCGACACGCTCGGACAGGTGCTGCCGGCCCTGACCCGGCTGCGCGCGGTGCCCGGTGCGCCGGCGCCGGCCGGCGCCGGGGGCGAGGCCTACCTGCTGACCGGCGACATCCCGGCCGCGACAGTGCACCAGCTGCACCAGGAGCTGCCGGCGCTGACCCGCGGTGAGGGCGTCCTGGAAACCGAGTTCGCCCGGTATCAGCCGGTCACCGGCGCGGTGCCGGAGCGGCCGCGCACCGATCACAACCCGCTGGACCGCAAGGAGTACCTGCTGCACGTCGTCCGGCGGGTGTGACGGTGTTCGGCCTCGGTGCCCTTCCGCCCGGCACGGCGAGCTGCCAGACTCCCGGCATGGTCGGCCAGACCTTCCGGGAACGGCCCCCGCCGGCGCGGCTGGCTGGGCTCGTCTCGGCGGCCTGGGTGCAGCGGGTGCTGCCCGGCGCGCCGCCGTATCCGCATCGCGACATCCCGAACGGCTGCGTGCACCTGGTGTGCCGGTCCGGCGCGACGCCGTGCGTGGTGGGGCCACTGACCGCGCCGCGGACCGAGGTACTCGCACCGGGCAGTGTCGTCGTCGGGCTGCGGTTCCGGCCCGGCGCGGCCGTGGCGGTGCTCGGCATGCCGGCCGCCGAGCTCACCGATCTGGTGGTGGACGCGACCGACCTGTGGGGGGCGACGGCGCTGGCCGCCGGCGAACGGGTGGCGGCCGCCGCCTCGGGCGACGACGCGGCGATCGCGGCGCTGGAGGGTCTGGTGGAGACGGCCTGGCAGGCCGGGGCGCACACCCCGGACCCGCTGATGGCCGAGGCGGTGCGCCGGCTGATGCCGTGGCACGCCGGTGACGTCCGCAGTGTCGGCGCCCAGCTGAGCCTGTCCGAGCGCGGCTTCCGGCGGCGTTGCCGCGACGTGGTCGGCGTCGGGCCGAAGACGTTGCAGCGGATGCTGCGCTTCCAGGGCTTCCTCGCCCGGGCCCAGTTCGCTCTGGCCCGCGGCGGATCGCCGGCGGACGGTGGACTGGCGCGGCTGTCCGTCGACACCGGCTATGCCGACCAGGCGCACCTGACCCGCGAGTGCGTGCGGCTGACCGGGGCCACTCCGCGCGAGTTCCTGCGCGCGACCCAGGAGACCTGCGGGTGCGGACACGACCACGCCGCCTCCTTCGTCCCACTGCTGGGGCCGCGGCCGGGCTGAGCCGTCCACCGGCTGGCCGTTTCGTTCAAGAACCGCCCACCCGGCCGGTCCTACCGTCGTCGGCATGACGACCACACACGGCGGCCCGTCCGCCGGCACGTGGCGTGCGTTCCAGGACAGCGTGGACGGCGACGTCCTGCGGCCCGGCATGCCGGGGTTCGACACGGCCCACGCACCGGCCTTCGGAGGCGGCGGGACCGCGGTGCCGCTCGCCGTGGTGCGCTGCCACACAACGGCGGATGTCGCCGAGGCTGTCGGCCTGGCCCGCCGGCACCGGCTCCCGGCCGTCCCGCGCAGCGGCGGGCACTGCTTCGTCCGCCGCTCGTCGACCTCCGGCCTGCTCATCGACGTGGGGCCGATGCGGGCGGTCGCGGTGGACGGCGACGTCGTCACCGTCGGCGCCGGCGCCCGGCTCGGTGAGCTCGCCGGCGCACTGGGCACGCACGGGCTGGCGCTGCCGGCCGGCTGCGGCCCGACGGTCGGCGTCGCCGGGCTGACCCTCGGCGGCGGCTTCGGCATCCTCGGACGCAGCCACGGACTGATGGCGGACCGGCTGCTGGCCGCGCGCGTCGTGCTCGCCGACGGCCGGATCGTCGAGTGCGACGAGCACCACGACGGCGACCTGTTCTGGGCGTTGCGCGGCGCCGGCGGCGGCCAGTTCGGCATCGTCACGGCGCTGACGTTCCGGGCGGTCGCGGCGCCGGACGCCACTGCTTTCCACGCCGTGTGGCCGGTCGCGGCCGCCGCGCGGATGCTGGACGCCTGGCAGCATTGGTCACCGTCGGCGCCGGATCGGTTGGCCGCCAGCCTCCTCCTGGTCGCGGGCCCGGAGCCGGAGGAGCAGCCGGTGGTCAACCTGTTCGGTGCGATGCTGGACACCGAGCCGGCGACGACGGCGGCACTGGAGCGGTTCGCCGGCGTCGTGGGCTCGGACCCGGTGAGCTGTACCGCGGCGACCCGGGACTATCCCGAGACGAAGCGCTACCTGGCCGACCTCGGCGCCCGGATGGGCGCCTCGATCCCGGCCGGGCTGCAGGCCAGCCGCTCGGAGTTCGTCGCCCGGCCGCTGTCGTCCTCGGCCGTGGAGGCGCTGATCGGTCACTTCACCACGGACCGGACACCGGGGCAGACGCGGGAGCTCGATCTCAGCCCGTGGGGCGGAGCCTATGCGCGCACGCCCGCGGCGGCGACCGCCTTCGCCCACCGGGACGCCAGCTTCCTGCTCAAGCACGCGGTGGCGGCGCCGCGGGGCGGTGACCGTGCCGCGGCGGAGACCTGGCTGGATCGGTCCTGGGGCATCGCGCACCCGTGGGGGACCGGCGGCGTCTACCCGAACTTCCCCGACCCCCGGCTGACCGACGGGCCGCGCGCCTACCACGGAAACAACCTGGAACGTCTGCGCCAGGTGAAGTCGCGCTACGACGCCGATGAGTTCTTCCGCTTCCCGCAGTCCATCCGACCGTGACCACCGACCGTCCGTCGAGGAAGGGAACGACCATGCCCGAACTGACCGACGAGGCTCGCCGGCTCCTCGGTGGCGCCCACCGCGCCCACCTGGCGACCCTCCTGCCCGACGGCTCCCCGCACAGCGTCCCGCTCTGGATCGGCCTGGAGGGCGACCTGATCAGCTTCCAGACGTCGCCGAACTCCCGCAAGGCCCGCAACGTCGCACGAGACCCCCGGGTGGCGGTGTCGGTGATCGACCGTGACGACCCGCACCGGACCGCCCTGGTCCGCGGCCGCGTCGTCGAACAGGTCGACGGCGACCGCGGCTGGGCGATGATCGACCGGATGTCGCAGGCCTACCTGGGCATGCCGTATCCGGAACGCGCGGACCGGGTGGCCTATCTGATCGAACCCGAGCACGTCCGGACCGTCGCCTTCTGACGAGCCACCACCGCCGCGCCGTGCTCGGCGTGGCAGGGTAGGCGCGTGCATGTCGCGATCCTCGGCCCGCTGCAGCTCACGGACGCCGGCACGGTGGTCGAGGTGGGCGGTGCGCGGTTGCGCGCGCTGCTGGTGAGGCTCGCGGCCGAGCCCGGCGGAACGGTGAGCGCCGGCGCGCTGTCCGAGGCGCTGTGGCCCGGCGAGGCTCCGGCTGATCCCGTCAACGCGGTGCAGTCGCTGGTGTCGCGGCTACGTAAGGTCCTGCCTGCCGGTGCCACCGTGGTGCCGGTGTCCGGCGGTTACCGTCTCGACCTGCCGCCGGGCGCCGTCGACCTGACTCGCTTCGAACGGCTGGTCGCGGAGGGGCGGAGGTCGCTGCGGGCCGGCGACCCAGCGGCCGCGGTGCCGCCGTTGCGCGAGGCGCTGGGCCTGTGGCGGGGTGAGCCGCTGAGCGACATCGCAGCCGCGCCGTTCGCGACCGCCCTCGCCGCCCGGCTGGAGGAGTTGCGGCTGACGGCGGCCGAGGACCTCGCGGAGGCGGAACTCGCCAGGGGCGGCGGCGCCGACGTGGTCGCCCGGCTCGAGCAACTGGTCGCGGCGCATCCGCTGCGGGAGCGGTTGCGGGCCCTGCAGGTGCGGGCACTGACCATGACCGGCCGGCGGGCCGAAGCACTGGCTGCCTTCGAGGCGGCCCGCGGCGCGCTGGCCGACCAACTCGGCAGTGACCCCGGCCCGGACCTCCGTGCGGCACATCTCGCCGCGCTGCGCGACGACGAGCACCCACCCGCCCGGCCCGCGAGCACGCTGCCGCGCCCGCTGACCACCCTGATCGGCCGCGACGACGAACGCGCCCAGGTGCGGGGAGCGCTGCACCGGTCCCGGCTCGTGACCCTGGTGGGCCCCGGCGGTACCGGCAAGACCCGCCTGGCCACGGAGGTGGGGGCCGACCTGGCGGGTGAGACCGCCGGCGGGGTCTGGCTGGTCGAGCTCGGCGCCCTGGCCGACCCGGCGGACATCGCGCCCGCGATCGCCGACACGTTGCACCTGGCCGCCGACTCCGGGCTGACCGTCGCCGGCACCCGCCCGCCGGACGCGCTGACCCGGATCGTCGAGGCGATCGGCACCAGTGACACCGTCGTCGTGCTCGACAACTGCGAGCACCTCGTGGACGCGGTCGCGCCGCTGGCGGAGACGCTGCTGAGGCGGTGCCCGGGCCTACGGGTGCTGGCGACCAGCCGAGAACCGCTGCGGGTGGCGGGGGAGGCGCTGCAGGAGGTGCCGCCGCTGGCCGAGGCCGACGCGATCCGGCTCTTCACGCAACGGGCCCGCGACATCCGGCCGGACGCGGTGAATGACGGATCCGACCGGCCGGTGGCGGCGGAGATCTGCCGCCGGCTCGACGGGCTCCCGCTGGCCATCGAGCTGGCGGCGGCCCGGCTGCGCACCCTGCCGCTGGCCGAGCTGGCCCGCCGGCTCGGCGACCGGTTCGACGTGCTCAGCCATGGCACGCGCACCGCACCGGCCCGGCACCGCACGCTGCGCGATGTCGTTGCCTGGAGCTGGGAGCTCCTCGACGCCGGTGAACAGCGGTTCCTGTCCCGGCTGGCCGTCCTGCCCGGCACCGTCTCAGCGGACGCTGCCGCCCGCGTGGGCGACGACGCCGGCGGACCGGATCTGCTCGCCGCACTGGTCGACAAGTCGCTGCTGCAGCTCGTCGACGGCCCGCAGCCGCGGTACCGGATGCTGGAGACGATCCGCGAGTTCGCGGCGGACCGGCTGGCCGCGGCCGGCGAGCTGGCCCGCGCGCAGGCCGCGCTCGTCGGCTACGCGACCGAGCTGGCCGAACGGGCCGAGCCGCACCTGCGCACCGGCGACCAGCTGGTGTGGCTGGCCCGGCTGCGCGACGAGCACGACACGCTCGGTGCAGCGATGCGCTGCGCCGAGCGGTCCGGCGACGGCGCGGCGGCCCTCCGGCTGGCGGCCGCGCTCGCGCAGTACTGGACGGTTCGCTCCGATCACTCCCGGGCCACCGGCCGGCTGCGGCAGGCACTCGTCGGCGCCGGCAGCGGTGCGGCGGCTGAGCACGTCGCCGTCGTCGCCACGTATCACCTGCTCAACGCCGCGATGTCCGGTGAGCTCCCGGACGCGGCGACGGTCGCGGACCTGGTGACCGGCCGGGTGGACGAGCTGTGCGCCGCGAGCTCCCACCCGGCGGTGACGCTGCTACGCCCACTGCTCGCCCTGGTGGCGGATGAGGTCGGCGACGGTGTCGCGCTCGCCGACGAGTTGCTGGCCACGCAGGATCCCTGGACCAGAGGCAGCCTCCTGCTGGTCCGGTCGCTGCTCGGCGGTGCGCACGGCGACATGGTCGAGGCCTGTGACCGGCTGGCCGAGGCCGCTCAGGAGTTCGGTGCGGCCGGCGAGCGATGGGGCCGGATGACCGCGCTCACGTTCCTGGCGATCATGCGCACGATGTTCGGCGACACCGACGCCGCTGCGGCCCTGCAGGACGCGGTGCGGCTGCGCCGCGAGCTGGAACCGGACGACGACGCCGTCGAGCAGCGGGCCTGGCTGGCCCAGCTGCTGGCCTGGACCGGCGACGAGCAGCGCGCCCGGGCCGACCTGCTGGAGCTGGTCCGTCCGGTCGCCGGCCGGCCGGCCCGCTACGTCATCCTCGCCCAGGTGGTCCTCGGCGATCTGGCCCGCGGCGGGGGCGATCTCGTCGACGCAGACCGGTGGTACCGAGCCGCCGACGAGGGCGTGCGCGCGTCCGGCGAGTCCATGTTCGTGGCCGTCCTGAAGACCTCCCGGGCGCAGCTGGCGGTAGCCGCCGGCGAGCTCGACGGCGCCGCGAAGCAGCTGCGCTCCGCCCTGGGCGTCGCCCTCGACATCCGGGACCTGCCACTGGCGGCGGCCGTCGCCGTCGGCGTGGCCGCGATGCTGGCGGCCGGCGGGCGGGACCGGGAGGCCGCGACGACGCTGGGCGCCGCCCACGGCTTGCGCGGCGCCGCGGACCCGCTGAATCCGGACGTCATCGCGGTGACGGAGCGGCTGCGGGACAGGCTCGGGCCGGATGCGTTCGCCGCCGCCTACGAGCACGGCCGCTCCCTGGACGCCACGGCAGCCACCGAGCTGGTCCGCGGCTACACCCGGCGCTGATACGCGCGCACCGCCAGCGGCACGAACACCACCAGGAACGCCGCCGACCACGCCAGCGTCGCCACGACCGACGAACCCAGCGGCTCGTCGAGCAGCAACGCCGACGTCGCGTCCATCACGTGCGTCACGGGGTTGATGTCGACCCAGGCCTGCAGCCAGCCGGGCAGCGTCTCCGTCGGCGCCACCATGTCGGTGCCGAACGCCAGCGGGAAGATGCCGAGGAAGGCGATGGTGGTCACCAGCGTCTCCTCCTTCACTACAACCCCGATCAGCACGTTCACCCAGCTGAGGGCGAACCCGAACAGGACGGCCAGTCCGGCCGCAGCCAGCGCCGACAACACATCCGTCTGCACCCGGAACCCCAGCACGAACCCGAGGACGAACAGGCTGCCGACGGCGATGACGTACCGCACGCCGTCGCCCAGCACCGAGCCGATCAACGGCGCCGACCGGGGGATGGGCAGGCTGCGGAACCGGTCGAAGACGCCCTTCTTGATGTCGAGGTTGATGCTGAGGCCGGTGGAGGTCATCCCGGTGAGGATGGCGGTCATCACCAGCACGCCGGGGAACACGTACTGCAGGTAGTCCTGGGTCGATCCGGCGACAGCGCCGCCGAACAGGTACACGAACAGCAACAGGAAGATCACCGGCAGCATGACGGCGTCGGTGAACAGGCCCGGGTTGCGGCGCATCTTGGTGAGGTTGCGGCCGGCCAGCGCAAAGCTGTGCCGGGCCAGTGCGTACGGACGGTGGGTGGTCATCGGCGGACCTCCGCGCGGGCGGTTCGGTCGGTGAGGGCATGGAACACGTCGTCGAGGCTCGGCAGCCGCAACGACAACTCGGTGACGGCGATGCCGGCGTCTGACAGCGCGACCACCGCGGAACGCAGCGTCGCGTCGTCGTCGGCGGCGACGGTGAGCACGCCGCGACCGGCCGTCTCGGGGGTACGGCCGGTCGCCCCCGCGAGCAGCGCGCCGGCCTCGCCGAGGCGGTCCGGGTCGGCCGGCCGGACGACGAGCGTCCTGCCCCCGACGATGCGTTTGAGCTCCGGCGGGGTTCCGTGCGCGACGATCTGGCCGCCGTCGAGGACGGAGATCTCGTCGGCGAGCGCATCGGCCTCCTCCAGATACTGGGTGGTCAGCAACACGGTGCCGCCGTCGGCGGTCATGGCGCGGATCATGCGCCACACGTCCTCGCGCTTGCCCGGGTCGAGCCCGGTGGTGGGCTCGTCCAGGAACACGATGCTCGGATGGCCCACCATGCTGGCCGCCAGGTCGAGGCGCCTGCGCATGCCGCCGGAGTACGTCGACACCCGCCGGTCGGCGGCCTCGGTGAGGTCGAAACGCTCCAGCAGCTCACGGGCGCGGGCCCGGGCGTCGGGTCCGCGACGATCGAGCAGCCGGCCGAACAGGACGAGGTTCTCCGTGCCGGTGAGGTCCTCGTCGACCGACGCGTACTGGCCGGTCAGCCCGATTCGCCGGCGGACCGCGGCCGCGTCGGCCTGGACGTCGAGGCCGTCCACCCAGGCGCGGCCCTCGTCGGGGCGCAGGAGAGTGGCCAGGATGCGCACCGCCGTCGTCTTGCCGGCACCGTTCGGCCCGAGGACGCCGAGCACGGTCCCGCGTTCGGCGGTGAGGTCGACGCCGGCCAGCGCGGTGGTGTCGCCGAACCGCTTGACCAGGCCTGCTGTCTGGAATGCATACGTCATACGGGTGAGCGTGCGGGACGGCACTGGCAGACCGCGCACATCCGGCTGACAGCGCGGGATCATGCTGCCTGAACGTGATCGGGTAGGTCCTTGTGTTTAAGATGCGACGGTTGAGCAAGCGCTTACCCGGTTGTCCGGACCTGGGCTCCGGCTGGTAGGCAGGTAACCTACGCCGACGTCCCGGAGGAACCGATGACCGACGAGCGGGTCAAGGTCATGCTGGTCATGGGTGAGCGCCCGTACCAGGACCTGTTCGACGACGAGCTTCTACGCCGCCTCGACGCGCTGGCCGACCGGGTCCTGCCCGGCCCGGTCGCCGGCTTCGAGGCGCCCGGGGTGCGCGACCGGCTGGCCGAGACCGACGTGCTGCTCACGTCGTGGGGCTGCCCGCCGCTCGACGAGGCCGTCCTCGCCGCCGCACCCCGGTTGCGGGCCGTGCTGCACGCGGCCGGCAGCGTGAAGCACCACGTCACCGACGCCTGCTGGGACCGCGGCCTCACCGTCACCACGGCGGCTGCCGCGAACGCCGTCCCGGTCGCCGAGTACACGCTCGCCGCGGTGCTGACCGCCGGGAAACGGATCCGGCAGTTCGCCGCCGGGTTCCGGGCCAGGCCGGGTGAAGTGGCCTGGCGGTACACCGTCCCGGGCGCGTCCAACTACCGAAAGGTCGTCGGCGTCGTCGGGTTCTCCCGCATCGGCCGGCTGGTCACCGAGTTGCTGCGGCCGTTCGACCTGCGCGTTCTCGTGGCCGACCCGTACGTCGACGAGGCCGAGATCGTGGCCGCGGGTGCGGTGCCGGCCGAGCTGGACGACCTGTTCACCCGCAGCGACATCGTGACGCTGCACGCGCCGTCGCTGCCGTCCACCCGGCACCTGGTCGATGCGCGCCGGCTGGCGCTCATGAGCGACGACGCCACCCTGATCAACACGGCTCGCGGCGCACTGGTGGACACCGCGGCGCTCACCGCCGAGTGCGCGCGAGGCCGGCTGCACGCCGTCCTCGACGTCACCGATCCCGAGCCGCTGCCGCCGGACTCCCCGCTCTACCGGCTGCCGAACGTCGTGCTCACGCCGCACGTCGCGGGTGCCATGGGCACCGAGCGCCGTCGGCTGGCCGCGCTGGCCCTGGACGAGCTGTCGCGACTGCTCGACGGCGTCCCGCTGCACCACCAGGTGTACCGGTCGGACCTGGCGGTGCAGGCATGAGCGGGCGGCTGGTGCCGGGCCTGGTGTCCATCACGTTCCGGCAGTTCGGCGTGGCCGAGGTGCTCGACCTGATGACGCGAGCGGGGCTGCGAGCGGTCGAATGGGGCGGCGACGCCCACGTGCCGGCCGGTGACATCGAGGCGGCGCGCCGGACCGCGGAGCTGAGCGCCGCGGCCGGCATCGAGGTGGCCGCCTACGGCTCCTACTACCGTGCCGGCGACGACGACCCCGAGGCGTTCGAGCCGGTGCTGCGGACCGCGGTCGCCCTGGGCGCGCCGCGGATCCGGATCTGGGCCGGCACCGTCGGCTCGGCCGAGGCGGGCCCGGCGGTCCGGGAACGCGTCGCCGCCGACCTGCGCCGCATCGCCGGACTGGCCGCCGGTCACGGCGTCGGGATCGCCGTGGAGCACCACCCGAACACACTGACCGACACTCTGGAGACCGCGCTCGAGCTCTACGCCGCCGCCGGTCACCCGGGTGTTCGGCCCTACTGGCAGCCGCGGGTCGGCCAGGACGTCACGTCGTGCCTGGCGGAGGTCACGGCGCTGTTGCCGTCGCTGGTGACCGCCCACGTTTTCACCTGGGCCGCCGACGGCGAGCGGCTCGCCCTGGCGGACGGCGCGGAGCTGTGGGAACCGACGCTCGCCACCCTCGCCGGTGCGGACGAACACGGCGCCGGCGCCGGCGACGGTGCCCGCTATGCGTTGCTGGAGTTCGTCCGCGGCGACGACCCGGCGGCTTTCCTGGACGATGCCGCCACGCTGCACGGCTGGCTCGCGGCACTCCCGCCCGAAAGTGTGAGGGGGTGAAATGTCGGAAACCCTGTCTGTTGCGTAGCTTGGTACGCGATCATGGTGAGGCAATGGGGGGCCTGGGCGGAGGCACTCGGAGGTTTTGATCGATGGATCATGCGTACGACGACGGACGGAACGACGGTGGCGCACAGCGTCCCGGCTCAGCCGGTGAGCACGTGCTCCAGGAGGTGAACGGCAGCGTCGAGCGGGCCGACCGGTTCTACCGGGAGCAGATGTCCGATCACCTGAACGCGCGGATGCGTGAGTTCGTCGGGCGCATGGAGATGGTCTTCGTCAGCAGCGCGGACGGGAAGGGCGAGTGCGACGCTTCGTTCCGGGCCGGTCCGCCCGGTTTCGTCCGCGTGCTCGGTCCCACCACGCTGGCCTGGCCGGAGTACCGCGGCAACGGTGTGCTGGCCAGCGCCGGAAACATGACCGAGAACCCGCATGTGGGCCTGTTGTTCATGGACTTCGTCCAGGACCTGGTCGGGCTGCACGTCAACGGCGCGACGGAGTTGCTGTCGCCGGCGGCGTTCGCCGAGCGCTTTCCGGATGAGCAGGTCGACACCGACGTGCCCGGGCGGCGGCCGGAGCGGTGGGTCGTCGTCGACGTCGAGGAGGCGTACATCCACTGCTCCAAGCACATACCGCGGATGGTTCCGGTTCCGCGTACCCGTGACTGGGGCACCGACGACCGCCGAAAGAAGGGCGGCGATGCCTTCGACGTGGCGGCGGAGCGCGGCTACGGCCGGGGTGCCGCCGCCCGGGCGCTGGGGGCCGGTGACGGGCCGGTACCGCGGCACGCGGCCGGCCAGCGCACGACGCTGGGGTGAGCGGCTACCCGACCGTGGTCGCGGCGGCGTGGCCGGCGCCGCGGCCGACGGCTCGTGCGGCCACCCGGTGCGACTCGACCCGCACGGCCGCCTCGGTGGCGTCGTCCACGACGGTGACCCCCGCGGCCGCCGCCACCGTGCCGTCCGGGTCGGCCACCACGCGCAGCGCAGGCCGGGCAGCCGGCCCGACGGCGTGACTCAGCAGTCCGCGCGCCTCGGTGACGACGAGCTCGGTGAGAGGCATCAGCTCGCCCGGCGCCGCCGTGACGACCACCGCGGTGACCGCGCACCCGGCACGAGCGGCCCGGACCGCCTCCTCGATGGCGCCGAGCCGGTGCACGCCGAGCACGGCGACCACGCCGTCGTCCTCCAGCCGGGCCGGCCGGCCGGTGAGCAGGTCGGTCCGGGCGGGGGGAGCCCAGTGCTCGTGCGCGGGCCGGGCCGGCGGCACGTGCGGCAGGTGGGCCGGTTGCCAGGTGTCGTGGTCGTCGAGGCCGGCCAGCCGCTCGCAGGCGCGGACAACGTCGAACGGCTCCACGAAGCCCGGCGCCGCCGCGGCCAGCTGGTTCGCCCCGTGCAGGAGCGTGAGTGCGGTGCGAGCCACCCGGACCCGGCGGCCGGCGGCCGGCGCGCCGGATTCCAGGGCGAGCCCGACGACGATCGCCTCGAACTCGATGAGCTGGGCGTAGGCGGTGCGCAGGCGGTCGTCGGCGCGGACCTCGGTCATGAGGTCGGCGCCGATGCGGGCGTGCGCGTCCGGAGGGTCGCCGGCCAGTGGCGCGCGGGCCATCCAGGCTCGGGCGATCCGTCCCAGCGTGCTGGCCGGGTCGTCGGCCGCATCGCCGACCTCGGCCGCGGCGGCCGCAGGGGTGAGTACGGCCCGGGCGGCCGTGGCCGCGTCGTCGGCGAGGACGGCGAAGTAGAGGGCACGTTTTCCGGCGAAGTTGGAGTAGACGGCCCCTCGGGTGAGTTCCGCGCGCTCGGCGATGCCGTCGACGGTGGCGTCGCGGAAGCCGCGCCGGAGGAACTCGTCCCGGGCCGCAGCGAGGATGCGGGTGCGGTTACGCTCCTGCGTCTGCGCTCTGGTGAGGCGCGCCATGGTCCTCCTCGTTGCCTCGGGTCGCGATCCAAGATACCGTCACCATTCAAATGATGGGACCATCTGAGAAGCTGCTCCAGTGCGCGTTCTGTGGCAAGAACCAGCGTGAGGTCGCCCGGCTCATCGCCGGTGCCGGGCGGGTGTGCATCTGCGACGAATGCGTCGAGCTGTGCAACGAGCTGATGGAGGAGGACGCTCCAGCCGGGGTCGAGGTCGGCGAGCCGCCGAAGCCGCGCGACGTCCACGCCTACCTGGACCAGTTCGTCATCGGCCAGGACGCGGCGAAAAGAGCGCTGTCGGTGGCCGTCTACAACCACTACAAGCGCGCTCGGGGGGACTGTCTGAAAAACGGTGGATCTTGGTCTTGGTCTGACACGCCGAGCAGGGGTGCTTGGCGGAAAGGATTGATCTTGACCGAGACACTGGAGCCCGTGGCGGACGAGGTGGATCAGCAAGCGCTGGCCGAGCAGTTGCTGGCGCAGGCCAAGGAGCAGGGCGTCGATCTGGTGGGTCCGAACGGGCTGCTCAACCAGTTGACGAAGAACGTGCTCGAGACCGCTCTGGAGGCGGAGATGAGCGAGCACTTGGGCTATGAGAAGCACGACCGGGCCGGGCGGGACAGCGGGAACTCGCGCAACGGGACCCGCACGAAGACGGTGCTGACTGAGATCGGGCCGGTCGAGATCGAGGTCCCCCGCGACACCGAGTCCTCGTTCGAACCGCAGATCGTGAAGAAGCGGCAGCGCCGCCTGAACGGGATCGATGAGATCGTGTTGTCGCTGACTGCCAAAGGCCTGACCACCGGTGAGGTCGCCGCGCACTTCGACGAGGTCTACGGCGCGAAGGTGTCCAAGGACACGATCTCCAGGATCACCGACAAGGTCGTCGGCGAGATGACCGAGTGGTGCGCCCGGCCACTGGAACGCGTATATCCGGTGATGTTCATCGACGCCATTCACGTGAAGATCCGCGATGGTCAGGTCACCAGCCGCCCGATCTACGTCGCCATCGGCGTCACCGTGACCGGCGAGCGGGACATCCTCGGGCTGTGGGCCGGCGACGGCGGTGAAGGCGCGAAGTTCTGGCTGCAGGTGCTGACCGAGATCAAGAACCGCGGCACCCAGGACGTGTGCATCGTGGTGTGCGACGGCTTGAAGGGGCTTCCCGAGGCGATCACCACCGTGTGGGAGCTCGCGATCGTGCAGACCTGCATCATCCACCTGCTGCGCAACACGTTCCGGTACGCCTCCCGCCGGTACTGGGACCAGATGTCACGCGAGCTCAAACCGGTCTACACCGCACCTTCGGAGGCCGCGGCCAAAGAACGCTGGAACGAGTTCGCCGCCAGCTGGGGGCAGCAGTACCCGGCCATCGTGCGGTTGTGGGAGAACGCCTGGTCGGAGTTTGTGCCGTTCCTGGACTACGACCAGGAGATCCGGCGGGTGATCTGCTCGACCAACGCGATCGAGTCGATCAACGCCCGCTACCGACGCGCGATCCGCGCCCGCGGACACTTCCCCACCGAACAGGCCGCCCTGAAGTGCCTCTACCTGGTGACCCGGTCGCTGGACCCGACCGGCCGAGGCCGGGCACGATGGGCCATGAGGTGGAAACCGGCCCTCAACGCGTTCGCGATCACGTTCGAAGGCCGCATCACACCAACCGGAAACTAGCCGATGCCAAGACCGGATCCACCGTTAATCAGACACACCCCGCTCGGGCCGCCGGCGGATCGGTGGAGCTGTCGAAGTCGAACATTCTGTTGATCGGTCCGACGGGGTGTGGGAAGACGTATTTGGCGCAGACGTTGGCGAAGATGTTGAACGTGCCGTTCGCGATCGCGGATGCCACGGCGCTGACGGAGGCGGGGTATGTGGGTGAGGATGTCGAGAACATCTTGTTGAAGTTGATCCAGGCGGCTGACTATGACGTGAAGAAGGCCGAGACGGGGATCATTTACATCGACGAGGTCGACAAGATCGCGCGGAAGTCGGAGAATCCGTCGATCACCCGGGATGTGTCGGGTGAGGGTGTGCAGCAGGCGTTGTTGAAGATCCTGGAGGGGACGACGGCGTCGGTGCCGCCGCAGGGTGGTCGGAAGCATCCGCATCAGGAGTTCATCCAGATCGATACGACGAATGTGTTGTTCATCGTGGGTGGGGCGTTCGCGGGGTTGGATGATCTGATCCAGCAGCGGGTGGGTAAGCGTGGGTTGGGGTTCGGGGCGGAGATCCGTAGTAAGGCGGAGCGGGATGCGTCGAATCCGTATGGTGATGTGATGCCGGAGGATTTGTTGAAGTTCGGGTTGATCCCGGAGTTCATCGGTCGGTTGCCGGTGATCACGACGGTGTCGCCGTTGGATCGGGCGGCGTTGATCCGGATTTTGTCGGAGCCGCGGAATGCGTTGATCAAGCAGTACATGCGGATGTTCGAGTTGGATCATGTTGATCTTGAGTTCACCGATGATGCGGTGGAGGCGGTCGCTGATCTGGCGTTGTTGCGGGGGACCGGGGCGCGGGGGTTGCGGGCGATCCTGGAAGAGGTGTTGTTGCATTCGATGTATGAGGTGCCGTCGCGGGAGGATGTGGCGCGGGTGGTGATCACGCGTGAGGTGGTCAACCAGAACGTGTTGCCCACGCTGGTGCCGCGCGAGGGTCCCCGTAAGCGGGAACGCCGCGAGAAGACCGCCTGACGCCTCCCCTTGATCATGTTCCCTCGCGGTCACCTGACGACCCTCAGCGAACATGATCACGAGAAGGCTGTGGCGGCGCTCAGGTGAGCTCGGCCCAGGTGAACCGGACCGCGTCGCCGGGGCGCAGCTGGGCCGCCCGCGGCAAGTCGGCGGTGACCACCACGCCGATCACCGGGTAGCCGCCCGTGACCGGATGGTCGGGGAGGAAGAGCACCGGTTGCCCGCTCGGCGGCACCTGCAGGGCGCCGGTCACCATCCCCTCCGACGGCAGCGAGCCGGCGGTGTGCGAGTGGGCCGTGGATGGGCGCAGCGCCGGCCCGGCCAGCCGGAGGCCGACCCGGTCGCTCTCGGTGGTCACCTCGTACCGTTCCGTGGCCAGGGCCGTCAGCGCGGCCGGGTCGAACCGGTCGGCGCGGGGGCCGGCGATCACCCGCAGTGGTTCGTCGGACGGGGGCCACCGCACCGGTGCGACGTCGGCGACGGGCGGGCCGCCGGCGTCGTCAGCGATCGGCAGCACGTCGCCGGACCGCAACGGCGGCGGGCCGATCGCGGCGAGGGTGTCCCGGGACCGCGAACCCAGGACCGCTTCCGCACCGAGACCGCCACGGACGGCCAGGTAGCCGCGCAGCCCGCGAGAGGGCCGGCCGACCCGCAGCACCTCGCCGGCGTGGACCGGGAACGGCGCGTTGAACGCCGCGCCGCGGCCGCCGACGCGCACCGGCGCCGGCGCGCCGGTCAAGGCCACCGTCGCGGCCCGGCGGAACCGGAACGCCACGCCGCCGAGGACGAACTCGACGGCGGCGGCCGTCTCGGCGTTGCCGACCAGCCGGTTTGCCAGCCGGAAGCTGTCGGTGTCGGCGGCGCCGGACCGGCCGACGCCCAGCTCGGCCAGGCCGGGCCGGCCCAGATCCTCGATCAGGGACAGCATCCCCGGGTCCACGACCTCGACGACCTCTGTGGGCCGGACAGCGCCGGTCACGCGAACGGGGCGATCGTGACGCCGTCGGCCACCAGAGCCGCGCGGGCCCGGCGCACCAGCTCGACCGCGCCGGGAGTGTCGCCGTGGATGCACAGCGACCGTGGCCGCACCTCGACCGGGTGGCCGTCCAGGCTGGTGACCCGGCCGGTGCGCGCGAGTTCGAGGCAGCGGGCGGCGACGGCGTCCGGGTCGGTGATCAGCGAACCGGGCACGCGGCGCGGGACCAGCCGGCCGTCGGCCTGGTAGGCGCGGTCGCCGAAGGCTTCGGCCACCGTGGGCAGCCCGTGCTCGGCGGCGATCTGCAGCACCTGCGAGCCGGGTAGCCCCAGAACGGTGAGCTCGGCGTCGTAGGCGTGGACCGCATCGACCACCGCGGCCGCCTGCTCGGCGTCGTCGACGATGGCGTTGTAGAGCGCGCCGTGCGGTTTGAGGTAGCTGACGCGGGTGCCCACGGTGCGGGCGATGCCGTCGAGCGCGGCCAGCTGGTAGAGCACCTCGGCGGTGAGCTCGGTGGGCGGGACGCGCATCGCCCGGCGGCCGAAGCCGGCGAGGTCGCGGTAGGCGACGTGGGCGCCGACGGCGACGCCGCGTTCGGCCGCGACGGCGCAGACGCGGCGCATGATGGTGGGGTCGCTGGCATGGAACCCGCACGCGACATTGGCGCTGCTGACGAGGCCGAGCAGGGCGTCGTCGTCGACCAGCGTCCAGGCGCCGAAGCCCTCGCCGAGGTCGCAGTTGAGGTCGAGCGTCGTCACGAGGACCATTCTCGCGTGCGGTCGACGAAGCGGACCGGTGTACCCGGCGGCAGCAGCGCCGGCGGCGTGCGGGCCGGGTCCCAGAGGACCGCGTCGGTGCGGCCGAGGAGGTTCCAGCCGCCCGGCGCCGGCCGGGGGTAGATGCCGCAGAACCGTTCGGCGACCGCGACAGCACCTGCCGGGACCCGGGTGCGGGGCGTCTCGCGCCGCGGCACGGTGAGCGCCGGGTCGAGGCCGCTGAGGTAGGCGAACCCGGGCGCGAAACCGATGAAGGCGACCGTGTAGCGGGCCGCCAGGTGGCGCGCGACGACGTCGTCGCTGCTCAGGCCGGTGCGCCGGGCGATATCGGCGAGGTCGTCGCCGTCGTAGACGACGGGGATCTCGACCAGCGGCAGGTCGGCGGGAGCGGTGGCGGCGCGGGGGAGCGTCGCGACCGCGTCGGTGACCCGCCCGGCGGTGGTGACCAGCGGGTCGAACACGACCAGGACAGTACGAGCGGCCGGAACCAGGTCGACGACGCCGTCGGGCCGGTGCGCTCGCAGGGTGGCGTGCAGGGCCCGCACCTCGTCGAGCGCGCCGGCCTCGTCCGGGGCGGTGACCTCGAGCAGCACGGCGGCGTCGCCGCACGGCCGGACCGTGGGCGGGGCCGTGGTGCTGCCAGGTCGTTCGGCCGCCGTCATGGCGTGAGACTACCGAGGCCGGGTCATGGCGGACCGTCGGCGGGCGGGGCGGTCGGGAGGGTGTAGCCGGCGGGCATGGCCTGCCGGATGGCCGCCGAGAGCCCTTGGTCGTACGCGGCGCCGCCGCGGACCGTCTCGCCGCGGTGAGCCCGGCGCAGCTGGCGCGGATCGAAGGCGAACCACCCCCACCGCCACGACCACGCCAGCCGGCCCTGGTGATCCTCGCGCCGGGCGGGCCAGAGCACCAGCGCGTACGACCATGCCCGCTCGCCGCGCGGGCGCGCCCACGCCGCCAGGTGGCCGCGGACCGGCCGGGCCGACCGCTCACCGATGACCACGGGCACCGCGCTGTACAGCCCGGACGGTTCGGCCCGCACCCGCGACACCATCTCCAGCCCGGCCGGGTCGAGGTCGAGGATGGCGACCGGTGGATCGTCGAGCCAGCGCGCGGGAGACATGACGCCAGTATCGAACATACGTTCGCATGATCGGTAGTCGAGTCGCCGGGCGGCGCGTGGTCACCCGTCGGCGCCGAGGCCGGTGACGTCAAGCCCGTCCAGCCGCTGCGGGTCGTACAGGACGTCCAGCGCGACGACGCGCCCACCGGCGACGGTGAAGGCCATGACGGCGAACACCCGCTCGCCGATGACGACGACGGCGCCGGCCGTGCCGTTCACCAGGGCCGGCCGGACGAACCTGGACATCCGCCGGGCCAGCGCGGCCTGGCCGGCCACCGTCCGGGCGCCGTACAGCGTCATGCTGGGCCGGGCGCGCGCACCGCCGCCGTCGGCCCGCAGGACGACGTCCGGGTCGAGCACGGCGACCAGGCCGTCGACGTCGCCGTCGCGGGACGCGGCGAAGAACGCGTCGACCACCTCACGCTGCCGGGCGAGGTCCGGATCGGGCGCGGGCGCCGCGTCGCGAACCCGGCGGCGAGCCCGTGAGGCCAGTTGCCGGGCCGCGTCCGGCGACCGATCCACCAGCGGCGCGATGTCATCGAAGGGGACGGCGAACATGTCGTGCAGCACGAACGCCAGCCGTTCCGCCGGCGCCAGCGTGTCCAGGACGACCAGCAGCGCGAGCCCGACCGCGTCGGCCAGCAGCGCCTCCTGCTCCGGGTCGGTCCCGGAGGCGGGGCTGACGACGGGGTCGGGCAGGTGTACCTGCTCCAGCGGTTCCTCCCGCCGGGTCTCGCGGGCTCGCAACAGGTTCAGGCAGACCCGGGCGGTGACCGTCGTCAGCCAGCCGGCGAGGTTGCGCACGTCACTGGTGTCCGTCCGGCTCAGGCGCAGCCAGGTCTCCTGCACCGCGTCGTCGGCCTCGCTGACCGAGCCGAGCATCCGATAGGCGACCGCCCGCAGCCGCGGCCGGTGTTCCTCGAAGCGTTCGACCAGCAGATTCGGTGCGTTCACGGCGGCCGTCACGTTCCTTTCCTCCGGCGGGTCAACACAGTAGCCCCGCGAACGCGACCCGCGAACGCGGGCCGACGTGGCCGGGAGGCGGGCTCCCGGCCGGATCGAGTGAGGAGTGACTTCCATGACGCCACCCATCCTGCTGACCGGCGGCACCGGCACCCTCGGGCGCCTCGTCACGCCGCTGCTGCGGCGGGCCGGCCATGACGTCCGCGTGCTGAGCCGGCACGACCACGCCGACGGCGACGGCGTGGAGTACGTCACCGGGGACCTGGCCACCGGGGCCGGTGTCGAGCGAGCCGTCGCCGGGGTACAGACCGTCGTGCACTGCGCGGGCGGCCCCAAGGGCGACGGTGACAAGGCGCGTGCGCTGGTCCGGGCCGCGGTCCCGGCGGGTGTGCGGCACCTCGTGTACATCTCGGTGGCGGGCGCGGACCGGCTGCCCGTGGTGAGCCGGGCGGACCGGGCCATGTTCGGCTACTACGCGGAGAAGGCGGCCGGGGAACAGGCGGTCGCGGAGTCGGGCATCCCGTGGACCACACTGCGCGCCACTCAGTTCCACGAACTCAGCCTGCTGACGGTCCGGACGCTGGCGAAGCTGCCGGTGGTGCCGGTCATGAGCGGGTTCCGGTTCCAGCCGGTGGACGCCGCGGAGGTCGCGGCCCGGCTGGCCGAACTGGCGCTCGGAGACCCCGCCGGGTTGGTGCCCGACCTCGGAGGCCCGCGGGTGTACACGATGGCGGAGCTGGTCCGCGGCTACCTGCGCGCGGCCGGAAAGCGCCGGCTGACTCTGCCGGTGCGGGTGCCGGGCCGGGCCGCGCGGGCGATGCGCGACGGCGCCAACCTGGCCCCGGACCAGGCCGTCGGGCAGCGGACCTGGGAGGACTTCCTCGCGTCGCGGGTCGGTGACGCGCCCGACCCAGCGGTCCGCTGACGATTAGGGTGCCCGCATGACCGTCGTCCGCTCCATCGCGCTGTTCCTGCTGGCCGCCGTCGCGGAGATCGGCGGTGCGTGGCTGGTGTGGCAGGGCATCCGCGAGCACCGGGGGTTGCTGTGGGCCGGTGCCGGGGTCATCGCGCTCGGCCTCTACGGCTTCGTCGCGACGCTGCAGCCCGACCCGAACTTCGGGCGGGTCCTGGCCGCGTACGGCGGCGTCTTCGTGGCCGGGTCGCTGGCCTGGGGGGTGATCGTCGACGGGTTCCGGCCGGACCGGTGGGACGTCGTCGGCGGCCTGGTCTGCCTGGTCGGGGTCGCGATCATCATGTACGCCCCGCGTCCGTCCTGACGCCCTGACCGTCCTCGCCGGCGACGAAGATGCAGAACGGATGCCCGGCCGGGTCCGCGTAGACCCGCAGCGGCTCCTGCGGATCGGCCGAATCGTCGCGTAGTAGCCGCGCCCCGAGCGTCAGCGCCCGCTGGTGCTGGATGTCGAGCTGCGTGGTGTCGGGCACGGTGAAGTCCAGATGGAGCTGCTGCGGCACAGGTCCCTCCGGCCACGTCACAGCGGGCAGCGTCGGCACCGGCTGGAAGGCGATCCACGGCCGCCCGGCGTCGTCGCGCAGCACCAGCCAGCTCGCGGCCTGCGGGTCCGGCTCACCTGGGGCGGGCGGCTCGTCGCCGGGCCGGTAGGTCAGCCCGAGCAGCCGCCGGTAGAACTCCGCCAGGCCGCGCGCGTCGGTGGCGTCGAGCACCACCTGACGCAGCCGCGGATAGGTCGCGTCATCCGTCATGGTCGTCCTCTCCTCGCCGGCACTGTCACGGCCGCTCGGGCCGGATCGATCAGGAATCGAGAAGCGCCGGTCACCGAGCCATGCCAGCGTAGGTCACGAGGTGATCGCGATGGTCGAGCGCAATGCCGCCACGAAGGGCACGACGACGCCCGCCAGGAGCACCACCGGCGACGAGGCGCGGCTCGCCGAGCTCGTGACCAAGGCGGTGGGTTGAGGTGTGCCTATTCCCGCAGCGTTGCGCTGAAGCTGCGGCCGTAGGCCTGGTGGGTGTCGACCTCCAGGTGGGTGTCGCCGCCGGCGTGGGTCACCCTGACGGCGCGGTCGCCGGCGACTTTCCTGAGCCGCCGGCCGGCGACGGTGACCTGCACGACGTCGCGGTCCATGGTCGGGTCGGAGACGGCGATGGTGGTCAGCCGCGATCGGGTGCGCGCGATCACGGAAGCCGGGCCGCCGATTTGTAGGCCGGCCACGTCGTGCCAGCCGGTGCCGAAGACGTTCGCGGCCACCAGCCCGAGGCCGGCGTGCCGGACCGCCTGCACGTCGGTGCCGTTGGCCAGCACGACCACCGTTCCGGCCGCGTATCTCCGCAACAGTTCGGGTGTCGCGTGCGGCACGAGCGCGTAGGCGAGCGCCGTCGTCGTCGGGGAGTGGTCCACGTGCACGCCGAACACGGACTTCGTCACGGCTGTGTCCGGGTTGGCCGTGCGGACGACGCGCCGGCTGCGGGTGACCTGGTCCAGCGCGACTCGCACCGGCTGGGCGGTGAGGAACGCGTAGCCGACGGCGCTGCCCGTGGTGTCGTTGGCGTAGCGCAGCCAGACGAGGTCGGCGGTGCCGGTTCCCGACCAGACCTGGCCGTCGCGCGACTCCCCGGCGACGGTGACCGTGTCGGCCGGTGCCGCGATGCGGGCGTCGACGGCGGTGCTCACGGGGCGGCCGGCCGGGTCGGCGACCCCGGCGACCAGCGCCACGACCTCGTCGTCGAGCATGAACCACGATTTCGTCGCCGTCGTGTTCTGGTAGGCGACGAAGTCGTCGGGCAGGATCCCGGCCTGCTTGTCCACCCAGGCGACGTCGCTGGAGAGCACCATCCCGGCCGCACCGAAAGCGTCGAAGGTGGCGCCGCCGGAGTGGCCGTTGGTGCCGCGCGGGAAGTAGACGTAGGTGTTCTGGGACTCCGACGACGGGGTGAACCCGAGCGGGTGGCCGGGGTTGTCGTAGTACGGCGTGCCGTACAGCTCCGGGATGGTGCGCCGCTGTTCCACCGGTGCGGTCACGCCGGCGAGTGCGTACGGCGACACCGTCGTGTAGTAGTCGACGCCGAACGCCTGGGTCTGGTCCTCGCCGGCCAGGTACAGGTAGTAGGCGCCGTCGCCCTGGAACCAGGGCATCAGGTTCTCGCCGTTCATGTACTCGTACTTGCTGATCCGGTCCGAGCTGCGGGCCAGCGCGAACGCGAACCCGGGCCGGCGGTGCACGTTCTTGTCCATCGCGTTGAACGCGACGCTGCGGGCGGCCGGGTTGACGTCGGCGGGTTCGATGGCGTCGTCGTCGAGGATGTCGGTGTACCGCGCGATGCTCATCGGTGACACGAACGTCGCCGGGTTCAGCGCCGCCCGCGAGGTCGACCGGATGAACTTCACATAGCCCTTGAGCGCGGTGGCGTCGGCGCCGGTGCTGTAGTCGGAGAGGTCGACCACGGCCTCGACGACGGTGGCGACGTCGGTGTAGCCGGTGGAGGTCCGCACCACCGACCGGCCCTTGACGACCTCCATCATCCAGCCCTCGAAGATCAGCGGCGCGAACCCGTCCGTGACCCAGCGCTGCACCACCGGGACCAGCGCGTCGCCGTCGGCGGCACCCGTCCCGTCCAGGATCTTGAGCGTCTGCACCACGCGGGTCAGCAGTGCCCGGCCGTAGGAGCCGGTGTAGGCGACCGAGTGGTGCTGGATGAACGAGCCGTCGGCGTAGTAGCCGTCGGTGACGCCGTGCCGCAATGCGTACGGGTCGATGGGGAGGAAGACGGTCAGCTGGTCCTCGAGCGCCTTGGTGATGCGGGCGTCGTCACCGAGCAGCGCACCCTGCAGGATGCGGTTGGTGGTGATGTCGGCGAGGTTGGCGCCGGTGTGGAACCGCGAGTCGAGGTCGACGTCGCCGTCGCGCCCGTTGCGCAGGTAGGCGTCCATGCTGGCGACGTACGTGGCGACAAGGTCCGGCTGGTGGTCGGCGACGGTGTCGGCCAGCAGCACCAGGGTCTTGCTGACGTGGGTGGAGATGCCGATCTCCCAGGTGAACCAGTTGCCGTAGTAGCCCTGGTCCTGGTCGCCGTAGTAGTGCTCGTGCAGCCAGGCCAGGCCGTCGAGCACGCGGAGCTGCACGTCCGTGTCGCCCGCCAGTGCGCTACCCGGCGTGCGGGTGGCCAGCGCGATCTCGTAGAGGTGCAGGAACGAGGCGTTCAGGTTGGGGTCGCGGGTGCCGAGCGGCACGCCGGCGAAGAGTTCGCCGTCCTGTGCGGCGTCGAGGGCTGCGAGCCAGGTGCGCGCCGTTTGTTCGATCGCGCTGACCTTGCCGGCCACGTCCGGCCGCGCGTTCGTCTCAGCCGTCCCGGTGAAGATCGCCGCCGTGTTGGCGAGCAGGTGGCCGTGGTCGATTCCCGTGACGGCCGGAGCGCCGGCGGATGGCGTTCCGGCAGCGCCAGTTCCGGCGGCCAGGCCGGGCCGGGCGACGGCCAGCAGACCGGTGGCGGACAGGAGCGACAGCATCCGGCGACGAGTGATGTCCACGGGCAGTAACCTCCGGCGCTCTCGACATGAGGTCTAGACCACAACAAACCGGAGTCAAACAGACGGACCGGCTGTCGGCAAGGGCTTTCCGGTCAGAGGCTTGCCCGCGAACATCGCTCCCATGATCATCAAGAGTTGGTACGGCTATGGCCGGGTCAACTCTTGATGATCATGGGCGTGGGGCGACGGCGGCGGCGGCGGGAGATGGCCACGCCGGCCAGGCTGATGGCGCCGCCGGCCAGGCCGTACGCCGTAGGGATCTCAGACAGCAGCAGCCAGGACAGCAGCACGGACACCGTCGGGACGGCGTAGGTGGTGGCGCTGAGGCGGCCGGCGTCCATGCGGCTCAGTGCGTAGGCCCAGGTGCTGAAGCCGATGGCGGTCGGGAACAGGCCGAGGTACACCGCGCCGAGGATCGCGCTGGCCGGTGCGGACGCCAGTTCGTCCACCAGTTGTGGCGTCCAGGGCAACAGCACCACGGCGCCGACGAGGCAGGCCAGCCAGGTGGTGGTGAGCCCGTCCACCCGGCGCAGCACCACTTTCTGGATGAGCACGCCGGCGGTGTACAGCAGGGCGGCCAGCAGGCACAGCACGACGCCGAGGCCGTCGCGGTCGCCGCCGGAGCCCATCGCGATGACCGCCACGCCGCCGAACGCGACCAGTGATCCGGCGATGAGGGCGCGGGGGAACCCCTCGCCGAGGAACAGGCCCGCGCCGAACGCGATGAGCAGTGGTGCGACGTTCACCAGCAGCGCCGCGGTGCCGGCGTCGACGTGCTGTTCGCCGGCGTTGAGCGCGACGGTGTAGCCGGCCAGCCAGAGCACGCCGCACGCGGCGATCAGCCCGAACGAGCGCCGTGACAGGGGCACCGGGATCATCCGCCGGCCGCGTTTGGCCAGCACCAGGACGGTCAGCGCCAGCCCCGCGACGGCAAGCCGGACCAGGGCCATCGGTGCCGGTGAAATGGCGTGCCCGACGTCGCGGATGGCGACGAATGCCGATGCCCACAGCAGGACGGTGATGCCCGCGGCGACGGCGGCCTTGCGGGACTCGGTGGGCGCTGGCGGTGTGGGTGGGGTGTTGGCGGGGGCCTGGAGTTGCTGGGTCACATCGACCATGGTCGCCGGAGATGATTAGACAGCACAAGCGACTATTTCTGCATCATTGTTAAGCGGTGCTGTACGGTTGCGCCATGCTGGATGTCTCCCGTCTGCGGCTGCTGCGTGCGGTCGTCGCCACCGGGTCCATTCGTGCGGGCGCCGACGCCCTGGGCTACACCCCGTCCGCCGTCAGTCAGCAGCTCGCCGCCCTGCAGCGCGAGACCGGACTGCGGCTGCTGGAACGGGTCGGCCGCGGCATCGAACCCACCACCGTCGGGCGCACGCTGGCCGCCGAGGCGGAGCCGCTGTTCCAGGCGATCACCCGCATCGAGGGACTGGTCGGCGACCTGCGGGCCGGCCGGGTGGGCAGCCTGTCCATCGGCTACTTCGCGTCCGCGGGTGCCGTCTGGCTGCCGCCGGTGGTGGCCGCCTTGCACGCACAGTTCCCGGAGCTGCGGCTGGAGTTGCGGATGACCGAGGTGAAGACGCCCGACGCCGCGGTGCCGGACGTGGACATCTTCGTCGAGCGCCCCGGTGACACACCGGCGCCCGGCACCGATGTGCGCCGGCTGGCCGACGACCCGTACGTCGCCGTCGTCCGGGCCGACGACCCGTTCGCCCAACGCGATGAGGTGCCGCTGGCCGAGTTGCGCGAACGCCGGTGGATCGACAACGACCTCGACGACGGTGCCTGCCGGCGGGTGCTGCTGGCGGCCTGTGCGGAAGTCGGCTTCGTGCCTGAGTTCGCGGTCGAGACGCACGACTACCACACGGCGATCCCGTTCGTGTCCACCGGCATCGGCATCACCGTCGTGCCCGAGCTCGGTATCCGCGATCTACCCGCAGACGTCACGACGGTACGTATCGTGGCGCCCACGCCGGTCCGGAACATCAGCGTGGCCGTACGCAAGGCAGCCTCGCAGCACCCGGCGGCACGTCGCGCCGTCGAACTGCTCGACCACGTGGTCACCGGTCGCTGACGGCGGCCCCCGGCCACTCGAACCGCACGTTGCGGGCGTACTCCCGGAAGCCGATGGACTGGTACGTGGCCCGCGCCGACGGGTAGGCGTCGTCACCGCGGGCGCACACCCGCGCGTGGGTGCCGCCGAGCCGGCGGGCAGCGTCCAGGGCCGCCAGCGACACCGCGCTGGCGAGCCCGCGGCGGCGGTGCGCCGGGTCCGTTCCCACCGGTTCCAGCACCGCCGCGCCCGTGTGGTCGTCCAGCCAGGCCAGGCAGAACGCGGCCGCCGTGCCGTCCGGCGCTTCCACCAGCCAGTCCAGCTCCGGGCGGTAGGCCGTGGAGCGCATGAGCGTCCGGTAGGCGGCGCCGGTGAGTTCCGACGGTGGCCGGCCGGGCAGTGAGAACGCCGCGTTGTGCGCCGACGCCCGCAGCTCGGCGTCGTCCTCGCCGCGCACCGGCCGCAGCCGGTAACCGTCGGGAACCGCGGGCTCGGGCACCGTGTCCACCGTGCGGCCCAGGTGAACGAAGTACGGGCCGGAGGTGTCCGGCCGGTATCCGTGCGCGCGCACGACGCCGGCCAGGTCCGTCTCGGCGTCCAGCACCGTGACGACGCGGCGGCTGTCACCGGCGATGCCGTGGAACCACTGCAGCACGTCGGCTGCCACGCCGACATGAGCCGGGTCGACGTGCAGGTCCAGCTGCCGGCCGTGCTTGGCCCAGGCCCACGCGACGGTGCGGTCGCCGTCGTCCCAGAACGACACGGACCAGCCGGGATCGGGTGTGCCGTGCTCCAGCCAGAACCACGCGAGCTCACCCGGGTGCCACCGGCTGGTCGGGCCCCACAGCCGCCGGGTCAGCTCCTGCATGGCCGGCAGTACGTCGGGGGAGCCGAGGCGGTGCTGTCGGTAGCGGGAGGACACCGGGGAACCCTACGTCGTCGCCGGCGCCGTGAGAGGCTGACAGCCGGCATGGACAGCCGTAGCAGCACAGGGGAGTGATCGCTCGTGCCCAGACGTGTCGTGCGTGTACCCGCTGAGGCGATGACCGCCGACGGCGCCGCGTTGCGGGCCGGCGTGGACGTCATCCAGGCGGAGTTGGGTGTCACGCCCGCGTTCCCCGACGACGTCGAGCGTGCGGCCGCCGACGCGGCGAAGAACCCGCGGCTGCCCGGGCTGGACCGCACCGACCTCCCGTTCGTGACCATCGACCCGGAGACCGCGCTCGACCTCGACCAGGCGCTGCACATCGAGCGGGCCGGCCGCGGCTACGTCGTCTACTACGCCATCGCCGACGTCGGTGCGTTCGTCGCGCCCGGTGACCCGGTCGACCAGGAGGCGCACCGCCGCGGCGAGACGCTGTACGGCGCGGACGCCAAGGTGCCGCTCTACCCGAAGTCGCTGTCCGAGGACGCCGCCTCGCTGCTGGCCGACCAGGTCCGCCCGGCGCTGCTGTGGACCATCGAGGTCGACGCCGACGGCGAAGGTACGGCCGTACGGGTGGAGCGTGCGCTGGTGCGCAGCCGGGCCAAGCTGTCCTACGCCGGCGTGCAGGACCAGCTCGACGCCGGCACCGCCGACCCCGTCTTCGAGCTGCTGCGCGAGGTGGGTGAGCTGCGGCTGGCCCGCGAGGCCGACCGCGGCGGTGTCTCCCTGCCGCTGCCTGAGCAGGAGGTGCGGGTCGACGGCGGTCACTGGTGGCTGGAGTTCCGGCAGCAGCACCCGGTCGAGCAGTGGAACGCACAGATCTCCCTGCTCACCGGTATGGGCGCGGCGTCGCTGATGGTGGCCGCCCGGGTCGGGCTGTTGCGCACCTTGGCGCCGGCCGACCCGCGCGACGTACGCCGGCTGCGGCGCACGGCGCGGGCGCTGCGGGTCGACTGGCCGGACGGCAGGAGCTACCCCGACTTCGTCCGCTCTCTGGACCCGGCGAAGCCCAGCCATGCCGCGACCTTGGTTGCCTGCACCCGGCTGCTGCGCGGCTCCGGGTACGCCGGCTTCGACGGCAAGCTGCCCGAGCAGACCGGGCACTCGGCGCTGGCGGCGGAGTACGCGCACGTCACCGCGCCGCTGCGGCGGCTGATCGACCGCTATGCGGGCGAAATCTGCCTGGCACTGAGCGCGGACCAGCCGGTGCCGGACTGGGTGCGCGAGCGGCTCGCTGAGCTGCCGGACACCATGCGCGGCTCGACCCGGCGCGCCAACCAGTACGAGCGGCAGGTCCTGGACCTGGTGGAGGCCGCTGTCCTGCACGAGCACGTCGGCGCCACCTTCCCGGCGGTGGTGGTCGAGGTGGACGACCGCGACGCCCGCCGCGGCGACCTCGTCATCCAGGAGCCCGCCGTCGAGGCACCGGTGCGCGCCGCCGCCGACCTGCCCCTCGGCACCGACGTCGAGGCACGGCTCACGGTCGCCGACCCGGCCACCCGCTCCATCCGCTTCGAACTGCCCTGACCGCCGGCCCTGACCGCCGCTCGACGGATTGTCGGGCCGGACGGCCCGTGGATGCGACAGCTGTCCGATGACATGACGTCGCGGCGTCGCTAGCGTCCGACCATCCTGCCGCCCGAGGAGGGATGGTCGATGACCCTGCCCGTACCCCGCCATCGCCGAGCTGCCGCCGTCACCGGACTGCTCACGGCGACCGGCCTGCTCACCGCCGCCGCGCTCGCCGGCACCACCGCGGCCGGCGCAACTACCACGACCGGCACCGAGCCGGTCTTCGTCGACGGCCTGGCCCAGCCGGTGTTCGAGGGGCCCTGGATCCGGCACGAGCTGTGGGTGGAGACGGAGTTCGACACCGACGGCGACGGCGAGCTCGACCGCATGCACGTCGAGGTCGCCCGCCCGGCCGAGACCGACACCGACGGCCTCACCGTCCCGGTGGTCTACGAGACCAGCCCGTACTACTCCGGCTCGGCCAGCACCCGGCGGGAGTTCTTCTGGAACGTCACCCACGAGCTGGGGGAGCGGCCGCCGCTGCGGGTGTCGCCGCCGCCCATCGCGGCTCCGGGCCGGACCAGCCCGGTCATCTCCAACAGCCACGTCGACACCTGGGTGCCGCGCGGGTTCGCCGTGGTGCACTCCGAGTCGCCTGGCACCGGGCTGTCGCAGGGCTGCCCGACGGTGGGCGGGCCGAACGAATCACTGGCACCGAAGGCCGTCGTGGACTGGCTGAACGGCCGGGCGAGGGGCTTCACCAGCGCTGACGGCGGCGAGGAGGTGACGGCGTACTGGTCCACCGGCAAGGTCGGCATGACCGGCACGTCGTACAACGGGACGCTGCCGCTGGCGGCCGCGACCACCGGCGTCGACGGCCTGGAGGCGATCATCCCGGTCGCGCCGAACACGTCGTACTACCACTACTACCGCTCGAACGGCCTGGTGCGCAGCCCGGGCGGGTGGGTCGGCGAGGACATCGACTACCTCTTCGACTACATCAACTCCGGTGACCCGGAGAAGCGGCAGTACTGCATCGACACCGTCCGCGACGTCATGCAGGCCGAGCACGACCGCGTCACCGCCGACTACAACGACTTCTGGGCCGGCCGGGACTACCTCGAGCAGCTCGACGACGTCCGGGCCGCGACACTGATGGCGCACGCGTTCAACGACTGGAACGTCATGCCCGAGCACAGCGTCCGCATCTCCGAGGCGCTGAAGGCGAACGGTGTCACCGTCCATCAGTACTTCCACCAGGGCGGGCACGGCGGGCAGCCGCCGCTGGACATGATGAACCGCTGGTTCTCGCAGTACCTCTACGGTCAGGACAACGACATCGTGGGCGACGCGGACACGGCGTTCATCGTCCGCAACGAGACCGGGCCGAGCACCTTGACGACGTATCGGGACTACCCGAACCCCGCGGCGTCGACGGTGACGCTGAACCTGGAGCCCGGTGGCGCGACCGCGGGCGGCCTGAGCTCGCTCGTGCTGCCCGGCTCGGGGACGGAGACGCTGGTCGACGCCGGCGACACCGCCTGCAACGTCGGGGCGCTGGCCACTCAGGCGTCGCCGAACCGGCTGCTCTACGTGACCCCGACCCTGACCGACGACGTGCACCTGTCCGGTACCGCGTCGGTCACGCTGCGGATGAGCTCCAGCGCGGCCCGCGCGAACCTGTCCGTGGCGCTGGTCCGGCTGCCCTGGACCGGCGGGTCGGACTGTGCGTCGTCCACCCGCTCCGCCTCCACCAGCGTGATCACCCGCGGCTGGGCCGACCCGCTCAACCGCGACTCGCTGGTCGACGAGAAGCCGCTGACGCCGGGCGGGTTCGTCGATGTGACGGTGCCGCTGCAGCCGGACGACCAGGTGATCCCGGCCGGCCAGCAGCTCGGCCTCATGGTCTTCTCGACCGACCCCGAGTTCACGCTGCGGCCGCGACCGGGCACCGAGCTGACCGTCGACCTCGCCCGGACGTCGGTGGAGCTGCCGGTGGTGGGCGGACCGCTGGCGATGCCGCTGTGCGGGGAGCGGGACGAGCGCGACACCGTCGTGATCGGCGGCGTCGACTCCGGCGTGCCGAACGCGGCGCTGGCCGGCACGTGCACCGTCAACGACCACATCCTCGACGAAGCGGACTGGCCGAACCACGGCCAGTTCGTGCGGCACGTCGGCGACGTCGGCCGTGACCTGGTCGACGCCGGCGTCGTCACCGAGCGGCAGCGGGCCGCGCTGATCCGCGCCGCCGCCACCAGTCCGGCGGGCTGACGCGGGACGACACGACGAGGGCGGCTCACCGGCGCTGCGGCGCCGGTGAGCCGCCCCTTCCTCGTGCTGGTCGCGGCTACCGGAGGACGGTGATCTCCGGAGTGGTGATCTGCTGGTTCACGCTCTCCAGGTAGACCACCTGCTGGCTCTGCCGCCGCGCCGACGCCGGCATCCGGACCGGGAGGTCGAGCACCCGGCCCAACTCGTCCGCCGTGGCCTCGCCGACCAGAACGTCCTGGCCGCGCTCCACGTTGCGGACGTAGACGTCGACCGTCTCGCCCGGGTCGTACCCGTAGGCGGAGACGTTGACCGTGCCGCGGAACTCGACTTCGGTCGTGTCGGCGACGACCTGCTCGCCCACGGTGTTCTCCGGCGTGCGGATCTCCTGGACGGTGCGCTCGCCCGCGTCGTTCTTGCGGATGACGACACCGTCGTGGTGCTCGCCGTTGGCGTAGCGGGCCTCGTAGGTGATGGAGTCGTCGGCGACGTCGATCATCTGGTACAGCTGCTTGTCCTCGGCGGTGCTCATGACGTCGGCGCCGTTGTCGGTCCAGACGTCACCGCTGACGTCGTACATCTTGCCGCCGGACACGGACACCGCGTAGACGGTGCTGTCGTGGACGGTGGCGGACTTGCGCGACGTGCTGACGCTGCCGCGGCCGTAGGTGTGGTCGTGGCCCTGCAGGACCAGGTCCACGCCGTACTCCTCGAACAGCGGGCCCCACTGGTCGCGGACGGTCGGGTTGTTCCGGCCGGACGCGGTCGAGTACACCGGGTGGTGGAACGTCACGACGGTCCACTTGTTCGGGTTGCTGGCGAGGGTCTGCTCCAGCCACTCGGTCTGCGCGGCCATCCGCGCGGCGTTGCCCTGGTGGTTGGAGTCCAGGGAGATGAACCGCACGCCCTGGTAGTCCAGGTAGTAGACGGTCTCCTCAAGCTCCGGCACGGCCGGGCCGTTCTTCGGGTTCGGGAACTGCGGACGCCAGAAGGTCGAGAGCTGGCCGCCGCTGTACTCGTGGTTACCCGGCGTGGAGATGTTGACGACCTGGCTGTTGATGAACCCGTCGGCCGCATGCCACTGGCCCCACTGCTCCTCGCTGTTCGCGTGGTCGATGAGGTCGCCGGCGTTGACGATGACCCTCGCCGTGGGCCGGTCGGCGAATGCCTGCCGGAACACGCGCGGCAGCGCGGAGTCGAGGTAGTTCTGTGCGTCGCCGTAGTAGATGAACGAGAACGGCTCGAAGCCCTCCGCGGCGGTGGTGAAGTCGATCCATTCGCTCCAGTTGACGCCGTCGCCGACCCGGTAGGTGTAGCGGGTGCCCGGCTGCAGTTCGGTGAACTCCACCTGGTGGTACACAGAGGCATATCCCAGCGAGGTGTTCACCGGGTTGGTGGAACTGGCCATGACGGTTCGCAAGGACCCGGGCGGCGCCACCTGCCCCAGCGCCGCGGGCGCCTCCACGATCTGCGCCTGCGCGAACTCGCCACCGACCTCTGACCGCCACGTCACCTTCTGCGACGTCGCCGGGCTGGTGGTGGGGACGAGGATGATCCGGTCGGGCACGGCGGACGGCTGGTAGATCTCCGCCGCCGGCACCTTGACCGGTGCCTCGCTGTCGGCTCCGACCGCGGCCGGGACGACGGCTATTCCGCCCCCGATCAGCGCTACGCCGACGGCGGCGCCGGCCACGCGGCGGGGGCTGAGTACCAGCCTCCGCCTACTGACGTCACTCACGATGAGTCTCCTCCCTGGGACACTCGGACAGATCTGCCGGCACGCGCGCGGCAGTGTGTCCGATTCACCCAGGTGCGGACGAAAGATCGCGGACGCTGAGAACACCGCCGGCTGGACCGGCGATGAACAAACGACGTGGTCGTCCGCTCCTGCGACCCGGTCGCACCCGAGGCGGCGATCGGCCACCAGGTGGCGGCCGGGCGGGCACGTCGGCGACACCGGCCGTTCACCGCGACCTGCCTACGATTCCGGCCGTGCCGCCTCGCAGATGCTCGCTGACGATCAGCGCCGTGGCAGGCGCCGGGCTGGCGCTCGCGGTGCTGAGCGGATGCGGCGGCACCACGCACAAGGACGACACCCTGATGGACGCGCAGACGACCGGCGTACTCGACATCGAGGGCGGCGAGTGCTTCTCCGACCCGACCTACTCCGAAGCCGCCGCCGAAGAGGTGGTCCTGTACACGTCCTGCGAGGACGGCGCGGACAACCAGTCGTACCACTTCGTGCATGCCCCCGACGGCGCGTGGGACCGCGATCAGGTGGCTGAGCTGGGGTGGGAGGGCTGCGGCGAGGAGTTCAGGAACCGCTGGATCAGTCAGGAGGAATCCGACCTGGACTTCTTCCCGATTCTGCCGACCGAGCAGACCTGGGCCGACGGCGACCGTGTCATCATGTGCGCCGTCTACGACCCGGACGGACAGCTCACCGAGTCGGCCCTGCCGCTGCTTCGCTGAGCGAGCTCAGCTCGAGGGCGGCGCCGGGATCGGGGCCGCCGCCAGCGCCGCCGCCACCGCGACCAGATTGGACGCCATGGTGTGGCCCGTCGAGTGGGACCACTCGCGGCCCTGGTCGCTGTCCAGGTAATCGGGGCCGGGCCCGGGGCCGAGGTGCCAGTACGTCCAGGCCTGCGCCGGGATGGTGAAGCCGATGTCCATCATGCCGCCGCACAGCTCGGAGATGACGTGATGGGCACCGTCCTCGTTCCCGGTCACGACGACTCCGGCGACCCGGTCGAAGGCGACCGGGCGCCCGCGGTCGTCGGTCTCGGAGATCATCGCGTCCATCCGTTCCAGCGCCCGCTGCGCCAGCGACGACGGCCGGCCCACCCAGGTGGGTGAGGCAACCACCAGGATCTCCGCGTCCAGGATCGCGTCATGGATGCGCGGCCAGTCGTCGCCGTCGCCGAGATCCGTGGCCACCCCCGGCGGGATGTCGAGGTCCGCGAGCCGGAACGCGGTGACGTCGACCCCGAGCTTCTCCAACCGGTCGACGACGACGCCGGCGAGCGCACCGGTGTTGGACGGTTCCGGTGATGCCTTGAGTGTGCAGTTGAGAACGACAGCCTTCACGGCGATCCCTTCGTCGGTTGCCGGGTCCGGTACCCGGTGGGCGGTGGGCACATGCGGGCGTCTGCGGGAGTCCAGGTCGAACCGCCCCGGCGCCGTTTGGCCCGGGCACCGCGGGGTATCGCACCGGCATGAGCGAACCGCGTGACGTCGTAGACCTGATCGAGAAGGACCACCGGGAGATCGAGCGGCTCTTCGAACTGCTCCGCAGCGACCCCGGCCAACGTGACCTCGCCTTGGCGGAAGTGACCTCGCTGCTGATCGCGCACAGCCGCGCCGAGGAGTCCGAGGTGTACCCCGTCGCCCGCGACGAGGCCGGCGAGACCGAAGAGGTGGCGCACAGCCAGGAGGAACACGCCGAGGCCGAAGCCATTCTGGAACGGCTGGCCGCCATGGACTCTCGGGCGCCCGAGTACGACTCCGTGCTGCGCGAGCTGATCGACTCCGTCGGCCACCACGTCGAGGAAGAGGAGAACACCGTCCTGCCCGGCATGCGGGAGCGACTCAGCGACGAACGGCGAGCGGAGCTCGGCGAGGCGTTCCTGTCCGCTCGGGCCGAGCACCTGGGCGAGAAGCCGGGCGAGGCCACCCGCGACGACCTCGCCCAGCAGGCTCGCAACCTCGGCGAGGACGGCGTCGGCTCGATGACGAAGGACGAGCTGAAGGACGCGGTCCGGCCCGACTGACGACGGCACGGCGGGAGGCGACGTGGCACGGTCGATCTGGACCGGATACATCAGCTTCGGGCTGGTGTCGATCCCGGTGGGGCTCTATGCGGCCACCGAAGAGCACGAGGTCGCGTTCCACCAGTTCGAACGGGGCACCTCCGACCGCATCCGCTACCAGCGGGTGAACGAGCGCACCGGGCGGGAAGTCGACTACGACGACATCGTCAAGGGGCACGACGTCGGTGGCGGCGAGCACGTGATCGTCGAGCCGGACGAGCTGGCCGACATCGCGCCCGGTCGGTCGAGGGCGCTGGAGATCGACCGGTTCGTCGACCTGGCCGACGTGGACCCGATCTTCTTCCAGAAGAGCTACTACCTGGCTCCGTCGGACGAGGAGAACACGTCGTCGTACGCGCTGTTGCGGGCGGCGCTGGCGAAGACCAACCGGGCCGCCGTCGCCACGTTCGTCATGCGCGGCAAGGAGTATCTGGCCGCGATTCGCGCCTCCGACGACGTGCTCGTGCTCGAGACGCTGCATTTCGCCGACGAGGTCCGCGACCCGGCGAAGCTCTTCGACGACCTGCCGGACGCTCGAGGTGGCCGCAAGCAGCTGGACATGGCGGTGGACCTGATCGACGCGATGACCGAGCGGTGGCAGCCCGAGGCCTACCGCGACACCTACACCGAGCGCGTCAAGGAGCTGGTCGAGGCCAAGCGGGAGGGCAAGGAGGTGGTGGTCGAGAGCGAGCCGGCCGCCACCGAGGTCACCGACCTGCTGACGGCGCTGCAGCAGAGCGTCGAGGCGGCGAAGAAGGGCCGCAAGGGCGGCGGGTCGAGGGCCGGCCGGAAGTCCGGGTCGAAGCTGAAGACCCGAGTGGATCCGGACCAGCTCGCCAAGGCGCCTAAGAAGGACCTGGACAAGCTGGCCCGCGAGCTGGACATCAGCGGCCGCTCGTCGATGACGAAGGACGAGCTCGCCGCGGCGATCGAGAAGGCGCGGAAGTCCGCCGCCTGAGTGCCCCGGCCGACCTGACACACTCGATGGCGTGTCCGACCACGTCACCCGTTTGCGCGCCGACTGCTCCCGCTGCGCCGGACTGTGCTGCGTCGTGCCGGCGTTCGCGAAGTCCGCGGACTTCGCGATCGACAAGCCGGCCGGCCAGCCGTGCCGGAACCTGCGCGACGACTTCGGGTGCGGCATCCACGACCGGCTCCGGGAACGCGGCTTCCCGGGCTGCACGGTGTACGACTGCTTCGGGGCCGGGCAACAGGTCGTGCAGGTGACGTTCGGCGGCGCGGCCGACTGGCGGTCGTCGGCGGAGCTGGCGAACGCGGTGTTCGGGTCGTTCACCGTCATGCGGCACCTGCACGAGCTGCTCTGGTACCTTGACCAGGCCCGGACGCTCGCGCCCGCGGGGCCGCTGCGGGACCGGCTCGGCGCCGCCTTCGACGACGTCGACGCGCTCACGACGCTCTCGCCGGAGCTGCTCGGCGAGGTCGACGTCCCCGCCCGGCGGGCCGGCGCCGACCCGCTGCTGCGTGAGGTGAGCACTCTGCTGCGGGCCGGACACCGTGGCCGTGACCTGTCTCGCGCGGATCAGATCGGTGCCAAGCTGCGCCGCGCGAACCTCGTCGGCGCCGACCTGCGGGGAGCGCTGCTCCTCGGTGCGGACCTGCGCGGCGCCGACCTTCGGTGGGCCGACCTGATCGGTGCGGACCTGCGCGGTGCCGACCTGTCCGGTGCCCGCCTCGACACCGCGATCTTCCTCACCCAGGCCCAGATCGACGCGGCTACCGGCGACGCCGCCACGGTGCTCCCGCCGCCGCTCACCCGCCCGTCCCACTGGATCGCCCGTTGATGATCAAGGGAGCTGGGCGCGGAGGAACTCCTGCTCGGCGGCGTTGCCGGTGAGCTCCAGCGCGGCGCGGTAGGCGTCGGCCGCCTCGGCGTGCCGGCCCAGCCGTTGCAGCAGGTCGGCCTTGGTCGCCGGCAGGTACCGGTACCCGGCCAGCCGGGCGTCCCGTTCCAGCGCCTCGACCTCGGCCAGCGCCGCGGCCGGCCCGTCGACCATCGACACCGCCACGGCGCGGTTGAGCGCCACCACCGGTGAGGGCCACACCCGCAGCAGCGCGTCGTACAGGGTGCGGATCTGCGGCCAGTCGGTGGCCGCGTAACTGGGCGCCTGGGCGTGTAGTGCCGCGATCGCCGCCTGCAGCGTGAACCGTCCGGGCGGCCCGGCGGTGAGCGCCCCGACGATCAGCCGGTCGGCCTCGGCGATGAGCTCGCCGTCCCACGCGGATCGGTCCTGCTCCTCCAGCCGCAGCAGCCGGCCGTCGTCGTCGGTGCGCGTGGCCCGGCGGGCGTGGTGGGCCAGCAGCAGCGCCAGCAACCCGGCCGCCTCACGCTCGGCCGGCAGCAGCCGGTGCAGCATCCGGGCCAACTCCAGCGCCCGGTCGGTCAGCTCCTCGCGCACCAGGTCGGCGCCGGAGCGTGCCGTGTGCCCGGTGGCGTAGAGCAGGTGGATGACGGTGAGGACGGCCTCGAGGCGGGCCGGCAACTCAGCCGGTGCGGGCACCGCGTAGCGGATCCTGGCGGTCGCGATCTTCTTCTTCGCCCGGGTGATGCGGGCGGCCATGGTCGGCTCGGACACCAGGAACGCGTGCGCCACGTCGGGCGTGGCCACCCCACACACCAGGCGCAGGGTCAGCGCGACCCGGGCCTCCTCGGACAGCGCCGGGTGGCAGCAGGTGAAGATCAGCCGCAGCCGGTCGTCGGGGATCGTCGCCGCGTCGGCTTCGGCCGCCGTGCTACCGGCGTCGTCGCCGTCGACGGCCGGGTCGAGCAGCAGCGGCAGCTTGGCCTGCAGCGTGCGCTGACGGCGCAGTACGTTGAGCGCGTTGCGCCGGGCGACGGTCGTCAGCCAGGCAGCAGGCCGGTCGGGGACACCGTCGCGGGCCCACGACGTCAGCGCCTGGACGTAGGCGTCCTGCACCACCTCCTCGGCGGTGTCGATGTCGCGGGTGACCCGCACCGTCGCGGCGAGCACGAACGCCCACTCGCGACGGTGCGCGTCGGCGACGGCCTCCTGGACTCTCAGCTCAGGCCCGAGAAGTCGATGCCGAGGAGCGGCCGTACTTCGACGCCGCCGTCGACGATCGGCGTCATCCTGGCCAGCTCGATCGCGTGGTCGAGGTCGCGGGCCTCGATGACGAACACGCCGGCGAGCGCCTCCTTGGTCTCGATGAACGGGCCGTCGGTGACGAGGTCGCCGCGGATGGACGTCGCGGTGCCGCTGGGCTCCAGGGCGAGGCCGCCGATCTCGCGGCCACCGTGCTCGACGATGCGCTGCGGCAGCTGCTCGTGCGCCGCCATCACCTCCGCGGGCAGGTCGGGCGCGCCACCTCCGGCCGATTCACGCTCGAAGATGAGGATCGCGTACTGCGCCATCAGCGGGCCTCCATGGTCTCGGTCATGTCGATCGCCTCTCAGTGTCGTGGTCGTGCGTTCACTTCGTCGACACGCGAGGACCGGCGGTTTCGACAGTCGCCAGAAAATTTCTCAGACGTGTTCGGAGACGAGCACGGCGGACGTGTCCGGCTCGAGTGCCCGGAACACGTGCGGGAGGTCGCCGGGGTAGGCGACGTAGTCACCTGGCGACAGTTCGACGGGGTCGTCGGTGAGGCCGATCAGGGCCCGGCCGGCGGCCAGCACCACATGCTCGACCACCCCTGGCATGTGCGGCTCGGACACCCGTGGCTCACCGGGCTGCGCGGCGACACGGTAGATGTCGCGCCGGGCCGCCGGGGGACTGGCCGAGAGCACCGTGGCGACGTAGTCGGCCCGCTCCGACGCCACCGCCGGGCCTTCGCCGGCGCGGATGACCTGGACCCTGGGTCGCGGCGGCTCCACCAGCTGGGCGAACGGGACGTCGAGGGCGACGCTGAGCGCCCAGAGCGTCTCGACGCTGGGGTTGCCGGTGGCGGCTTCCAGCTGCGACAGGGTCGACTTCGCGATGCCGGCGCGGCGGGCCAGTTCGGCGAGGGAGAGCCCGACGCGGCGCCGCTCCCGCTGCAACGAGGCGGCGATGACAGTGAGTGGGGCTCCGGTGTTCTCGGCCATGCGTCGTTCGCTCCATCGGTCGGTAGGTTCGTCTTGACGAACGCTAGGTGCTCCGTTCATTGTAGTGACCATGCGTTCGATATGGCGAACGATCCGGTCGTCGCCGGACCTGGGCCGCGACATCGCGCTGGTCTGCGCCGCTGACGCGCTGGTCGGGCTCTCCTTCGGTGCCATCACTGTGGGCGCCGGGCTGCCCGTATGGCTGCCGATGCTGCTCTCGCTGGTGGTCTTCGCCGGGGCCGCCCAGTTCATGTTCGTCGGCCTGATCGCCTCCGGCGGCAACCCGGTCACGGCCGTCGCCGCCGGGCTGCTCGTCAACGCCCGCCACCTGCCGTTCGGGTTCACCGTCGGCGACCTACTGGGACGAGGGTGGCGCCGCGTCGTCGGCAGCCACATCATGACGGACGAATCGGTCGCGTTCGCACTGGCTCAGCCGGATCACGCGCGCCGCCGAGCCGCGTACTGGGCCGTCGGCGTCGGAGTCTTCGTCTGCTGGAACCTGGGCGTCCTGGCTGGGGCGTTCGGCGGCACGGTCGTCACCGACACCGATCGGCTCGGCCTGGACGCCGCGTTCCCCGCCGTCCTGCTGGCGCTCGTGCTGCCGTCGCTGCGCGACCCCGCGACTCGCCGGGCGGCGGCGGCCGGAGCTGTGATCACACTGGTCACGACGCCCTTCCTGCCGGCTGGGTTGCCGGTGCTGCTGGCCCTGGCCGGAGTGCTGCTGGCGCTGAGCGGCCGGCGCGGCGGCGCGACGTCGTCGCCGTCGTCGTCGGCGCCCGAGTCCTCGGAGGCGGCACGGTGACGATGTCCTGGCCGGTGCTGGTGGCGGCCGTGCTGGTGCTGGCCGCCGGCACCTTCGCGTTCCGTATCGCCGGGCCGCTGGTGCGGGAGCGGATGTCGGTCTCGGTGTCGCCCGACGTCGAACGGCTGGTCGCGATCGGCGCCGTCGTTCTTCTGGCCGCGCTGGTCGCCACGAGCGCGCTGCTGGACGACGGCGGGCCGGCCGGCGTCGCCCGCCCGGCGGGAGTGGCCGTGGGCGGTCTGCTGGCCTGGCGGCGGGTCCCGTTCGTCCTGATCGTGGTGGCGGCTGCCGGGGTCGCCGCCGGCCTGCGCCTGCTCGGCGTCCCATGATCAACCGCGGCGAAAATGGGTGGTGCCGCGTCGGCGGGGGCGGCATCATCGCCGTCATGACCTTCACGCCCGCGTCCGCGCTCCTGCCCGTCCTCGACCTTGTCGGGGCGAAGCAGCAGCAGACGCCGTCGTCTTGGCGGAGGTCGACCAGCACAGCACCATGACCGCGGCGCTCATCGCCGGGGTGCTGGCCGGGTACGGCATCGCGATTCCGGTCGGAGCCGTCGGCGCCTATCTGGTCGCGCTCACCGCCCGGACGACGTGGCGGGTCGGGGCAGCCGCGGCGCTCGGAATCGCCACCGTCGACGGAGCCTATGCGGTGGTGGCCGTGCTCGGGGGCGCGGCGCTGGCTGGGTCGATCGAGGCATACGCGGAGCCGCTGCGCTGGGTCTCGGCCGGGGTGCTCCTCGCCATGGCGGCGGCCGGTGCGGTGCGGGCATACGCGCGGCACCGCGCCGGGCCGCTCGGGGCCACCGCCGCGCCGTCCCGGAACCGTCCGGTCACCGCGCTGCGGTCGTACCTGGCGTTCATCGGCATCACGGCGGTCAACCCGCTGACGGTGGTGTACTTCGCCGCCCTGGTGGTCGGCAGCCGGGCCGACCTGGACGGCGGCGCCGAGGCGACGGTGTTCGTGGCGGCCGCGTTCGCGGCGTCGGCCAGCTGGCAACTCCTGCTGGCCAGCGGTGGCGCGCTGCTCGGCCGCTTCGTCGTCAGCGACCGCGGCCGGCTGGCGACGGCGCTGGTGTCCAGCGCGATGATCATCGCGCTGGCCGTGCACATGGTCGTCGGCTGAGGGTCAGGAGCTGCTGCTTGTCCTTCCCATCGGCTGGCGCACCAGGATCTCGTCGACGTAGCAGTACTGCCAGCCCGCGCCCGGCTCCAGCGACTGGATCACCGGGTGCCGCTCCCGCTCGAAGTGAGCGGTGGTGTGCTTGTTCGGCGAGTCGTCGCAGCAGCCGACATAGCCGCACTTCATGCACAGGCGCAGCTGCACCCAGGCGTCGCCGAGCTCGACGCATTCCTGGCACACGTCGACGTCGGAGTCGGTGATCTTCATCTGGTCCTGGTGCGTGCACGACGTGCTCATCGTCTCCGAACGCACGTACCGGTACTCCGAGCGCAGCAGCCGATCCGGCACGAAGCGGGTGAAGTGCCGCGACTGCGTCGCCAGCAGCGGCGCCACGATGGCCAGCACCAGCACGTACAGCGCGACGAACGGGCCGAGCCGCCTGTCCAGGCCGGCCGCGATGGCGAGGGTCGCCAGGATCAGCGAGAACTCGCCCCGCCCCAGCACCGTCAGCCCCACGTTCACCGCTCCCAGCTGGTTGAACCCGAACAGCCTGGCGGTGACGATGCCGGCGGTCAGGTTGGTGGCCAGGGTGACGACGACGGCGATGGCCACCGGCAGGGCCACCTCACCGAGGTCGGCGACGTCGATGGTGAGCCCGAACGAAACGAAGAAGATGGCCGCGAACACGTCCCGCAGCGGCAGGACCAGTTGCTCGACCCGCTCCTTCAACGTCGTCTGCGAGACCACGAGGCCGATCATGAGCGCCCCGATGGCCTCGGAGACCCCGACCTCCAGGGCGATGCCCGCCACCAGCACGACGAGCCCGACCATGAGGATGGCCAGCAGCTCGTTCTCCCGGGTGTCCAGCAGCACCGCCACGGCACGGGCGCCGAACCGGGCCATCGCGAAGAGCAGCACCAGGAAGCCGAAGCTGATCAACAGGTCGAGGACGAACTCGGACGTCGAGCCGGAGTCGTTCAGCACCGGCGACAGCAGCGCCAGGTAGAACGCGAGGAAGAGATCCTCGATGACGATGATGCCGAGGATGACGGGCGTTTCGGCGTTGGTCAGCCGGCGCAGCTCGATGAGCAGCTTCGTCGCGATCGCGGAGGACGAGATGCCCAGCGCCCCGGCGGTCACGAACGCCTCGGCCGTTCCCCAGCCCAGCGCGAACCCCAGCATCAGGCCGGCGCTGATGTTCAGCGCGATGTAGACGCCAGCGGCGATGAACAGCCGCCGGCCGCTGCCCAGGACCTGGTCGGCCGGGAACTCCACACCGAGGTGGAACAGCAGCAACACCAGACCCAGCGAGGCCAGGATGGCGAGGTCCTCCGGATGCTCGATGAGCGTCGGTCCGGGCGTGCCCGGACCGAGGAGGATGCCCACCAGCATGTAGCACGGCACGGTGGGTAACCCGAACCGCCGGCCCAACCGCGCGACGAGCCCGGCGATCAGGACCAGCGCGCCCAGTCCGATGAGATCCGCGTGCACAGCCCCTAGCCCTCGAAGAACGTGCCGGTGAGGACAGCTCCGAGCTTCAGCGCCTGCTCGCTGGTGAGCTCGAGGACCGCCGTGGGCTCCTCGCCCTTGTCGGTGAAGACGTAGAGGTCGCGGCTGCCGTGCCGTACGACCACGGAGATGCGCTGAGTGGCGCTTCCCAGATCGATGTCGTAGCGCTTCCCGATGCCGGGAAGCTCCTGCATGTGAACGCCCTGACCCATGATGTGGTGTCCTTTCGTCCAGGCGACCAGCGCAAGTCTAGAGCCGCCGGAGGCGTTGGAAGACCGGCTCAGGTCGGCCGACACCGGCACCGTCGCCCAGTTGGTCACACAAACGCGTCGCGCCGGCCGGCAGAAACGGCTCCAGCTCACCGGCGAGGGCGCGGCAGGCATGCACGAGAACCCCCAGCACGTTCGCGAGATGCGCGGCCGCCGCGGTGTCGCCCGCGGTGGCCCGCCGGGCCAGCTCCCACGGCCGTTCGCCCTCCACCGTCCGGTTGCCCTGGTCGACGACGGCGCCGATCGCTGCGGTGGCGGCGCGCAGGTCGAAGATCGCCAGCGCCCGGTCGACGGCGTCTGGCAGCGCGTCCGCCGCGATCACGAGCGGATGGCCGCCCGCGCCCGTGGCCCATGGACCGGCCACGACGCCGTCGCCGAATCGGTGCACGAGGGTGAGCGTGCGGTGCACCAGGTTGCCGAGCCCGTTCGCCAGGTCCTGGTCGTGCCGCGTGAGCAGGCGGTCCACGGTGAAGTCGGTGTCACCGATGCGTGCGACGTCGCGTACGAGCCACCAGCGCACGGCGTCGCTTCCGTAACGGCGGGCCAGTCCGGCCGGATCGGCGGCGTGCCCCACGCCCTTGGCCAGCTTGGCGCCGTCGACGCTGAGATAGTCGTGGACGTAGACGGCCGTCGGCAGCGGCAGACCGGCCGACAGCAGCTGGGCCAGCCAGAACACGGCGTGGAACCGCACGATGCCCTTGCCGACGACGTGGATCCGCTCGGCGGACTCGACCCACCAGGTGCGGAAGGGTTTGCCGTCGTCGTCGTCGTGGTGGTCGTCGTGGCCGCCGTCGGCCGGGTCCGCGCCGGTGGAGCCGTAGCCGAGCGCCGTCACGTAGTTGGCCAGCGCGTCCCACCAGACGTAGACCACCTGAGCCGGGTCGTCGGGGACGGCGATGCCCCAGCCGCCGGCCCGGTCTGCCGGGCGGGAGACGCTGATGTCGGCCAGACCCGCTCGGACGAACGCGAGCACCTCGTTGCGGCGCGCGGCCGGCTCGACCCGGACTCGGCCGGACTCCAGCACGGCGCGCAGGGCGTCGGTGTAGCGGGACAGCCGGAAGAACCAGTTCTCCTCGCTGACTCGTTCCGGTGCGGTGCCGTGCTCCGGGCAACGCCCGCCGGCCAGTTCCTCCAGCGCGTAGAACTGCTCACAGCCGGCGCAGTAGAGGCCCTCGTAGCGGCGTCGGTAGAGGTCGCCGTTCGCGGCGCACCGCCGCCAGATCCGCCGCACCCCGGGCGCGTGTCGCGGATCGGTTCCGGTGCGGATGTGGTCGTCGTAGGAGAGTTGGAGCGGCTCGCGCAGCGCCGCGAACCGGGCCGCATTGGCTGCGACGAACTCGCGGACGTCCACACCCGCAGCATGGGCGGCGGTGACGTTCTTGAGGGCGTTGTCGTCCGTTCCGGTCAGGAACCGGACCGGTCGCCGACGCCGGCGGGCATGCCGGGCGAGAACGTCGGCCTGCACCAGCTCCAGCGCGTGGCCGAGGTGCGGGTCGCCGTTGACGTAGGGGATCGCGGTCGTGACGTAGACATGGGTGTTCTCGGGGGTCGTGGTCATGATGGTCTCCTTCCGCCCTGCCGTGGACGATGGAGCCCGGACACACGAAAGCCCCCGCATCGGCAGGGGCTTCGGCTGGTCGGTGACTGTGTCAGCGCACGCTCGGCGGCCCCGTGACGGGGCGCATCATCCGCTGGTGGCGCTGGTTCATAACGCCATCGTACGCGGCCGACGTCTGGCTGGCCTTCGTCGTCGGTGACCCGACCTGTGCTGGGGCGCTTTCGGCGCCGCACCGCGGCCACCTCGTCCGCGCTGAGGATCGGCATCGCGCTGACGATGGCCATCTCGATGTGTCTGCGGGCGTTGTCGGTGGTGGCTGTTAGGGTCGTTCGTATGTTCGGAAACAGCGGTCTGAGTGGTGCGTTGCGGGATGTTGATCCCGCGGCGGCGGGTCTGGTTGCCCGCGACCCGCAGACCGGGGCGTGGGTGAGCTTCGACCCGGGCGAGCTGCCCGACGACGCCGACGTCGGCCTGGATGTGCTGCCGGACGGTTTCCTCGATGCGGAGTTGACGGCCCTGCTCGACACCGACGCGGGCGGTGGTGTGCTGGTCGAGGAGACGCTGCCGGGGCCGGACTTGGCGGAGGCCTTGGCAGCGGTGAAGCTGGGGGCGGTGTCGACGTATGACGTGGTGGAGGCGGTCGCAGGGTGGGGCCGGCTGATTGCCTGGGCGCAGGCCGGGCAGGCGGCGGCGTTGGCGGAGCTGACCGCCCGCCCGGAACTGCAACCCGAACGGTGTGGGTATCGGTCGGTGAACCCGGTCACGAACACCGCGGTCGAGGTCGCCGCGCGGACGGTGACGACGGCCCGGCAGGCGGAGAACCTGATCGGGCACGCGGTGCAACTGGTGCAGGACTTTCCCGCCACCCAGCAGGCGCTGGCGCGCGGGCTGATCGATGAGCGTCGCGCACGGGTGATCACCGGCGAGTTGGGTGGACAGGACGAGCAGGTGCGGCGGCGGGTGGAGGCGGCGGTGCTGCCGGTGGCGCCTGGGTTGGACTCGGTGGCGCTGCGGCGGCGGATCACCCAGTTGCTGCACGAGCTCGCCCCGGTCCAGACCGAGCAGCGGTGCCGGGAAGCGCGGGAGCGTCGTGATGTGACGGTCACGCCGGCGGCGGATGCGATGGCCTATCTGCAGGCGTTCTTGCCGGCGGAGGATGCGATGGCGGTGAAGACGGTCCTGGATGCCGCGGCCGGCACCCTGAAGCGTGGTGACCGTGCCGCCGGACGCCAGCCGGTTCGTACGGCGGCGCAGTGTCGCGCGGACGCGCTCGCGGCGCTGGCGTGGGCCGCCCTGGACACCCAACACATCGGCCCCACCCCCGGCCCGCGGGGCGACGGCGACCCGAACCCGAACCCGAGCCCGGACTCACACCCGGGCCCGGCTGCCGGCCCGGGCCAGGTGGCGTTCACGGTGGCGGCATCAGACCCGGTCCCGGGTCTGGTCGCGCAGCCGGTCGCGCTCGCGTTCCAGCATCGGCCCGGCTGCCCCTGCAACTGCAACCGTGGACTCGACGTGCCTGGGACGCGGCTCGACCTCCCAGAGGCCGACGCCGGGGCCGGGCCGACCGGCGAGACCACCCCGCCGGGCGCAACAGGGTCCCCGACACGGGGCGTGGCCGGCTCCTCCTCGTCGGGGGAGCCGGTGGCGATCCCGCTCGCGTCCGCGCAGGGGCAGGCGGTGGCGGTGCAGGTGACGTTCGCGTTCCGGTCACTGGCCGGGCTCAGCGACGAGCCCGCGCACCTGGACGGCTACGGCCCCATCCCGGCCCACATAGGCAGGCATCTGGCCGCCGCCGGGATCTGGCAGTGGGTCGGCACCGACCCGGCCAGCGGCCGGTACGTCGACCACGGCCACACCCGCTACCGGCCCACCCAAGCACTCATCGACCACGTCATCCTGCGCGACCGAACCTGCCGCACCCCCGGCTGCCACCAGCCCGCGACACGTTGCGACATCGACCATGTCGTCGCCCACGCCGCCGGCGGCCCCACCACCGCCTGCAACTGCCAGCCACTGTGCCGGACCCATCACCTGCTCAAACACCGCGGCCGTTGGCGCGTGGCGCAGCAACCCGACGGCACCACCGTGTGGACCAGCCCCACCGGACACACCTACCGGAAACCACCCGAACCCATCGACCCCACCCACCCGACCACCGCGCAACCACCCCACCGGAACGACAACGACCACAACACCGACCACGACACCGCCGGCGCCGGCGACCAGAGCGACCACGCCGGCCCGCCACCCGATCCGGACGACACGCCCCCGTACTGACCGCGGTCAGCGCACCAGCCGCGGGGATCGCCCGCCAGTCTCGCGTGCACCGGCCCCATCGGCTTGGCGGGGACACCGTCCCACCAGGGCCGACGGCGACGATCACACCACGACGACGCGGTCGCCCACGGCGCCGACCCCCGCTGTAACCGTGCTCAGCGCACCGGCCAGCCCATCCCGACAAGCCGCAGAACTGGCTGTGACAAGCTGATGACAACAATACGTGACGTAGTTATGTCCTTTTTGGTTGGACATTTCAAGAACGCCAAACTCAATGTCGTCGATTCGGTGAGCGATTTCTTCGTTTGTCCTTGCGCTACTTCTTTTCCTGCATAGACTCACTGTCAAGACCTACCCGGTCGTCCGGACCGAGAGCTTGGCCTGGCAGGTCCCCATCCGAAGATCCTTGTCACTAAGGAGACCGTCGTGGACACAATCTCGGGCCTGCTGGACAGCATCCTCGCCCTCGTCAACGGGCTGCTCGGCACCGTTACCGGTTTGCTCGGATAACGGTTGAAAGGACGCTAGTCCTCTTTCCATGGTGGGCGCTTGGCGGCTCCCCACCATCCCGTCCGCGTATGCCCGAGGCTCTGGCCCGGGCATACGCGGACGGTTCTTTGTTCGCCGGCAGTTCACCCGACAGTTCACCTGACAGTGCGACTGGCCGCTCGTCGGTGAATTCCAGGTGCTCGGCGCCTCACCGCGTCATTCGGGGGCGATCTCGCGTGGCATGATGTCGTGCGGCAGGCTCGTCCGGGCCGCGCGCAGGAACGCGTACGGCGTGCGCCGGCCCAGGTTGGCGACTCGCGACGTGTAGATGTCGGCGTACTTCTCCACCTGCCTCGCGAACAGGCTCTTGTCGTTGCCGGCACGCATCATCGGACCCCAGGTCGGGTTACCCAACTCACTGGCCGCCCGGGCCAGCGGCGCGACCCGCTCGTCGAGCCGTTTCAGCGCCTCACGCAGCGCCTCCACCGTCTCGCCCGGCACGTCGCCGCCGGTGACGTCGTCGTCCGGGACGTCGTCGGCATTGCTACGCAGCAGGGCGAGCCGAGCGTGGGCAAGGCGGTCCTCCAGGTCGGCCTTCTCGGTCATGAGCCGGCGCAACTCGCTCTCCGCCGAGGCGAAGTCGGCCGCAGCGGCGATCTCGGCCTCGAGCTCGCGCATGATCAGTGCCGTCCGCCAGCGCAGCGCCGACTTCGTGACATGCACGTCGCCGAAGAGGTGGTCGCCGACGTAGAGGATCTCCGCGCCGGTGAGCTGCAGGCTCTGCTCGACGCGGCGCGCCGAGCCGCCGTGGTACACCTCGCCGGTCTCGAACGGGCCCCAGTGCGGCTGCAGCAGCGCGCGGTCCGGGTCGACCACCCGGTAGGCCGGCGGGTTGGCGGAGAAGAACTGTGGCTTCGACGCCGCCACCACGACCATGTCGAACAGGTCGCGCCACGATCCGGACGGCACGTGCCGGTCGAACGCGTAGCTCATCATCGCCGACGTGTAGGTCCAGTCGCTGTTGGTGATCAGCAGCAGCCGCTTGCCTGCCAGCCGCTGATCCATGAGCGTGCGAGCGGTACCCGGGTCGAGGTCGCAGAACCGGTCCGGATCGGCGACGATCTCCGCTTTGAGCGCGCCCGTCATGTGCGACTCGTCCAGCGCTCCCGACACCACGCGGTACAGCTCGTCGTACCCGAGCGGCCCGGGGATGGTGCCGTTGTCGAGGCGATCGACCAGCTGCGCGTACAGCGCGGACTCGGAGATGGTGAACAGGGTGTTCATGAACCGGAAGCGGCTGTCGTTGAGGTCCACGGTGATGCCGGCGTACGTGGTGCGCAACTCGTCGAACGACAGCTGGCGGGTGCCGTGCTGGGCCTGGATGACGTACCCGAACCGGGTGGCCTTGACGAGGTTGCCCAGTTCGAGGTCGATGACCAGGCCCTGCAGATAGTGGTCGTGCTCGAACACCAGACCGTCGACGGGGTAGTCACCGGCTTTCAGCACCCGGCAGGCATGTTCGAACGCCGTGCGTTCCCACGCCTCGGTCCGGTAGTGGATGAGCGTGTAGTCCATGTCGTAGCCGATGGCTTGGACGGAACGCAGGTTCAGCGTGCGGTTGGCGTAGACCCCACGTACCAGGTGCTCCGGAGACATCATGGCCCCAAGGCTAGGAGGTCGCGGGCACTCCGGTGACCGGAAGTCCGGCGGCCGCCCAGGCATGGAAGCCGCCGATCATGTCGGTGGCGTTGCGCAGCCCCAGCTCACGCAGCGATGCCGCCGCCAGGCTGGACGCGTACCCCTCGTTGCAGAAGACGACGATGGTGCGCCGCGGCTCGCCGGCCTGGCGGTCGCATGCGGAGGACAATACCCACTGGGTTAGTGGGAATCAAGTGTTCGCCCGGCGGCGGGCCGGGGGAGTGGGAGGGCCTACTTGATGGCGCCCATGGAGAGTCCGCGGACGAGTTGCTTCTGTGCCACCCAGCCGGCGATGACCACCGGCAACGACGCCAGCGTGGCCGCCGCCGAGAGCTGCGCCCAATAGAGACCTTCGCTGGTCATGAAGCCCACCAGGAACAACGGGACGGTGGCGGCCTGCGACGCGGTGAGGTTCACGGCGAAGAAGAACTCGTTCCACGAGAAGATCACGCAGATCTACGAAGGCACCAACCAGATCCAGCGCATGGTCATGGCAAGACAGCTGCTCAAAGGGGTGGTGAGCTTCTAGTCCGAGGGCGCGCATAGGGCCGGTTTTCATGATCGGGCCGTCTCTGGGCCGTCACTTTCAGATCCGAACACGGCGTCGACGGCCTGTCGGGCCCGCTCGTGGCTCGACGGCACGAGATGTGTGTACGTCCGCAACGTGAAGCCGGCATCGGCGTGCCCCAGGTACTCGGCCACCTCCTTGATCGACACTCCGCGGGAGAGCAAC